>NZ_AEKT01000027.1 GCF_000193635.1 Weissella cibaria KACC 11862
CCCGACAACTTCTATATCATAACAAGAATCTCAAACGATGTCAACAACTTGTTTAAATCAATTTATCAACGTCTCATGCGATATCTTTTTACTTGTCGCTGTTTCCTGCGAAACAACTTAATCTATATTACAGATAGAAACACAATTCGTCAACACTTTCTTCAAAATTAATTCACACAAAACGTCAGATAACAAAAAAGCTCTCGTTATCCATCAATAACGAGAGCTTTTCCAAAAATTTATACCCGTAATTCATCAAAGTAAATTTGTGCATCCCCAATCACCTGCACAACATTATCTGGCGCTGGGATAGTCTCCAAGTTTACCGCAATGATTGGCACTTGAGCTTGCGCATACTGCAATAAGCCAGCGAACGGATACACCACAAAACTTGTCCCGACGATGACGATCAAGTCAGCCTCATGCACCCATTGCGCGGCTTCTGTCACGTGAAAGGGAATTTCACCATACAACGTAATTCCCGGCCGAAGTAGTGCACCGTCTGCCCGACGCATATCTTGCATATACGCCTCAAATGTTGCTGGGGCACCATCGGTCACCGCATAAATGTTATATAACGAACCGTGAAACTCGATAACATTTTCTGCACCGGCTTGGGTATGCAAACTATCCACATTTTGTGTAATGATTCGTGCCCGGCCCTGGTGCGTTAGTGCCGCCATCTTTTGGTGAATGATGTTTGGCTTAGCATCCGGAAAATACATGTTTTCCTTCATAAACTGATACATCTTCTCAGGTTCACGGTTTAACGCGTCAGTACTCAACAAATATTCAGGTCGTTCAACAACGCCACTATCATCATAAATGCCACCTTTAGAACGATAGTCGGGAATCCCCGACGCCGTTGAAACGCCAGCACCTGTTAAAAACACAATTTTCTGGGCATCATCAAACAATCGTTGCTGTTCTGCAGATAGTAACATCATCGTCTACCTCCTTAGTCTGCTTGACGCACGACGAACGGTTGACCAATTTGTTCAAGTACTTCACGAACAGATGTCTTATAGAGCTCCTTGAAGAACGTTGGTTGATTCTCTTCTGGTGCAGAAATAACAAAACTATTCTGCTCATCCGTCTTATTCAACCCAACGTAGGCGGTCTTCTCTGTATTACGATCAATCATATCTGTGTGCTTAATATCGTAAACTTGCGCCAAAGGCAATCGCAACTGACGCTCTGACAAAACTGGTGTCAACGTTGCAAACTCGTTAGCATGCAACTCTGGCAAATCCCACGCTGCCATTTGTTCATCAAAATGCTTAAAGGCCGCCACAACTGCCCGATGAACAGTGAACGGATCCTTAATACCCTCAATCTTCATAGCAGCGACAATCTTTTGAGCAGCTGCCCATGCTTCTGGGAAAGCTTCAGCAAACGTATCCGTGTACGCCGCCGTCTCACCAGTAACAGCATTCATAAAGACTTGGGCATCCAACAATGTCAACACACGCAAGGCGGCTTCAGAACGGTTCCCATCAGCTTCCTTCGTTAGTGTTGTCATGACACCCTTTGCAAAGGCTGCCACAACATCATCCGTCAACAAACCATGCTTGGCTTGTTCCTTATAGATAATCGTGCGCATGGCTGGTTGGTAAAGGTACGTCGCCATAACCATTAGTTGATCCGTCAGTTCGACATTATCCGACTTCAATTGGAAGTAAATTTGTGGGTAACCACTTAGCGTTAGCATCATCATCAACAATTCTTTTGTCGCTGAATAATCTGGTGCCGTAGCATCCGTTACTTCAACCATCAAGCGCGTACCCAACATATCCGTCGTCACTTGATCGTGCGTCAAGACACCTGTGGCCTCCCCGCTACCACGCAAAACAACTGAACCGGGATAAACACGGTTAACTTGGTCGACTAGTTGTACTGTATCTGCTGAAAATTGCATATCTGTTCTCTTTTCCGTCTATTTATCGTAATTTTGCTAATAATTCACGGGCCGTAGCTTCATTAAACTTACCCGCTTGTTGTAACGCGGCTGTCAACGCTGGCACTTCTGCTGGCGTCGCACCCACTTGGAGTGCCAATGACTTTGCCTGTAATGCCATGTGGCCGGCTTGTATACCAGTCGACACCAATGCACGAATGGCCGCCAAGTTTTGGGCCAACCCAACGGCGGCAATTGTACTGGTCAACTCGTTAACCGTTGGATTATCCATCAACGCATGGTTCAACTTAACAGCTGGCACAATCCCAATTGAACCACCAACAACGCCAAGAATTAGGGGCAAGGTCGTCTCACCAAGCAATTCGTCACCTTGAACAGTCCAACGCGTCAAACCATGATACTGACCACCTTGTGCAGCGTATGCATGCAAGGCCGCGTTAACCGCGCGTGTATCGTTACCACTGGCTAGGACTGCTGCCTCAATTCCATTCAACATCCCCTTATTAGACGTGACTGCTCGGTATGGTGACAACGTTTCAATCCGACTAGCGGCTGCAATTTTAGCTGCTACATCGGCACCCGACATTCCCTGCTTAGTTGCCAACGCCGTTACCGGCACAGCTACCTTCGCCTTAACGAGTGACTCAGTCGCAAAGTTGGAGAGAATTGCCATTAACACCTCATAGCCCGCTTGTCGCAATACGCTAGCAATCGCTTCCGACATGGTATTAACAACATTAGCCCCCATCGCCGCCTTCGGATCAACTAAGACATTAACAATCGCTGTTTGTGCATCAAGCACTTCGACCGTTAAAGCTTTCGCACCACCACCACGTTTTGCCATTGATGGGTGCGCATCATTGGCCACCTGCAGCAATTGCGTTAAATGTGTCTCAACATAGGTTTGCAAGGCCACAACATCGGCAACATTATCCAAAATAATTTGACCACGCACAAGACGACTTTCAATAACCGTCTGCACGCCAGCACCAGCCCGCATCATCCGTGCACCATTATTAGCAGCCGCAATAACACTTGGTTCTTCCGTGCTCATCGGTACTGTCACTAAACGGCCATCAACTGGCAATTCCAACAGTAACCCTGTGGGCACGCCGAAATTATAGAGGTAGTTTTCAACCTGTTGTTCGCCAACCATGTCATAATGCTGCGTTATTAACGCTGCCTGATCAGCCGTTAAATTTTTATTTTCAATCGTCCGTTGCAAGCGTTCTTGCCACGACAACTTGTAGAATCCCTGCCAATTCGCCATGTTCTACAACTTCCTTTTCCGTTTATTGCGGTACACACTACCGCTTTGCCTCTTATAGTTTACCAGTTATTCAACCTGAGAAAAGACAAAAACGGTCTTGGCTAACCACCAAAACCGTTTTCTTTTAGTTTTCATCTGTTCGACGCACGATATAGTGCACCTTATTGTCATCATCAATCGTTGCAAATAAACGTTGCTGTTGCTCATCATCAAAATAACCTAAATCAACAACATTCTTACCATCAAGTTCGATGACACCCTTAACGGCCTGACTCATCACTTCATGCAGCACCCGCCACGATTGCTCAAGCTCATGGGTCTTTTCAACCGCCGCTTTTAAGGTATAGCCATCATCTAAAAAGCCCTTAATGGCTGCAACTGCGACATAAGTTTTGTAGTTATAAACCCGGGCATCCTGCTCACCTTCACGACTTAGTGACGAAATGATGCCTTTGCTTTCCCAGTAACGTAATTGGCGCGTTGACACACCCGTCATTGTGGCTAACTCACCAATGCGGAACTGAAAAACTTCTGACTTCAACGCATTTTTATGAAAATGGTGTTTTGGAACAAATGACATGGTGCCTCTCCTTGTACGTTTAATAGACTATTATTGTCAGGTTATTTAACACAAATGTCAAGATAGTTCGTCAAAAAAGAAAAATGCCCTTGGTGGCTGACAATTGCATCAACACATCAAGAACATTTTTACTTGTTATGGATTTGGTGTGTCATCGCCACCATCAGTCGTATCGCCACCGTCCGGATTAACCTGCTTAATACGTGATGTATCAGAACGTGGTTCGTCCTTTTCTGGTGCGTCAGTGCTATACAATGACTGCGTGGTCTTACCACCATTCTCAGACCACAAACTCTTCGATTCAACACCCGCTTGGTTCTCAAGATTTTCTAGCTTTGCCAACCCGTTAGAGTAGTTATACTTCGAGGCATCAACTGACTTAAAGCCACTCGGCGTATAGAAACGAAGTAAGTCCTTTTGATTAATATCATCTGAAATCGATAACTGTTCCTTAACCTGCTGCTTAGCTGCATCAATCTCTTTCAAAACCGATTTAGTTGGATTAGTAATCGCCTGATCAGTCTTATTATCATAAATCGTTTCGTTGATATAACTATACTTCGGTGTCACAAAGTTCTTATCACGGAAGGCCACAACCTGATTGCTCTTACCGCTCAGCAGATCTTGTCCCATCATCACGTACTTCTTTGAATCAACACCTAACAAGTGTAGCAAGGTTGGCATGACGTCAATCTCACCACCGTACGTATGATTAACACCACCGCCGTGCCACCCTGGAATATTAATCATAAATGGTACGCGTTGTAGTTGCGCATTATCGTTATCATTCCAGTCATCGGCATTCTTACCCAGCACTGAAGCCAAATACTTGTTTTCTGAATTTGAAATACCGTAGTGATCACCGTATAACACAATAATTGATTTGTTGTACAAGCCTGACTTCTTCAGATAATCGAAGAACTCACCAATTGATTGATCCAAGTAGTGGTTCGTTTCAAAGTAGCCGTTCACAATATCCGAATCTGTATTCGTCGTGGTAAAGTTTGGATCCTTATCCTGTTCATCCAAACTATATGGGAAGTGGTTCGTTACGGTAATGTACTTGGCATAGAACGGTTGTTGCATTCGTTCCAAATATGGAATGGAATCATTAAACAACAGCTTGTCCTTCAACCCATAACCCATTGCCTTATCACCCGATGTGTCATAGTAGCTAGCATCAAAGAAGTATTGGTAACCCATATTCTTGTACACGTTACTACGGTTCCAGAAACTAGCGTTGTTACCGTGGAAAACAGCTGACGAGTACCCTTCTGTCTGCTTCAAAATGGCCGGCATTGCTTGGAAGGTTTGGTCATTACCCTGCGTGGCAAACAATGAGCCTTGTGGCAACCCAAACGTTGATGTTTCTAACATATTTTCAGCGTCGGATGTCTTACCTTGACCAACTTGGTTAAAGAAATTATCAAATGCAATCGTTGAATCAGAATTATAAATTTGGTTCAGGTTTGGCGTCACTTCTTGCCCATTGATTTTCATGTTCATTGAAAATTGTTGGAAGGATTCCAAGTGAATGACAAACACATTCTTGCCCTTGGCAATACCGGCATATTTAGCATCCGCATCAGTATAATGTTTATCAACATAACTCAACACTTTTTGGATATCTGTTTTCTTCGCCGACTTGCGCATCTCGGACACGCCATGTTGCTTCAAACCATCGAACACCGTATAAGCGTCCATCCCCAAATATTTCACCAATAAATTACTATCAAATTGGCGTGTAATAAGCTGTGGACGATCCGCCTCACCCAAAACCAGCGTCACCATGAAGGCAAAGACTGAAAATGTCGTCATCGCAAAACTCATGAATTTCGTTGTGCCTTCACGTTGTATCCTGATTTTTTTAAAGATGAACAACCCAATAAAAATTGGAATATCAATCCAGAATAAAATATCGTGTAGATTTGTTAACGCAAACCCAGACGCACTCAATCCCTGGTTAACTTTGTCATAACCCAACATCGTCGCAACAGACATAAAATCTGTAAATTCACGATAATAGGTCACGTTTAATTGCAACAGCACAATGTTAACGATGTACATAATCGTTGCAATTGGGTAGAAAAGCTTTGCTGATCGGAAGTAGAACGCCAATCCAATCAATAAAGATGACACCGTCAATGGATTAATCAACAGCGTCACGTATTGTACTGGTGTTGCTCCCGAGAACAAGTTAAAGTCCACAAAATCCGCCAGCAACGTTTTTGCCCAGATTAACACGACCAAGAGCAATACAAACCCTAAGCGCGTGTTAATCCAGCTAAATCGGCCATAATGCCTCATAGTTTAGTCACCCTTTTCTTACGTATTTTAATGTTTTCCGGCCATTATTGTGACCGGTGCTTACGCCAGCGTTGATCGCGGCTAATTTATGTATCCGGTCTATTATAGCGTAATTTTAAAATTCATACCTTAGAGCCTTGGCGTTTTACCAATTTAAGTTAAAATAAGACCATTGATAAAAAAATGAGGTAAACGCGCATGTCAACAAACGAACTCATCGTCAGCAAAGAATACGGCGCTGGCGAACTTAGCCGCGAAGCTCTTGCAATTCGTCAAACCGTGTTTGTTAGCGAACAAGGTGTGCCCCTTGCACTAGAGATTGATGATCTTGATGACCGAACGACACACTACGTTGGTTTCACAGCTAGCAAGGCCGTGACGACTGCCCGTGTCTTAGTTAATGCCCACGGTGAAAATTGGCATATCCAACGCGTGGCCACATTGGCGGATGCGCGTGGTCATGGTTACGCTGCTAAAATTATGCAGACAATCATCGAGGATGCCAAAGAAGCCGGTGTCCACACAATTGATCTAGGCGCCCAAGTCTCTGCCTTAGGGTTCTACGAGAAGCTTGGTTTTAAAGCTGAAGGTGACATTTTCATGGACGCAGGCATTGAACACCGTAATATGGTGCTAACCCTGAATTAGTTAAACTGACGTAACTGAAAAAGCTCCCAACGTTGCAATTTGCAATGCTGGGAGCTTTATTTTATCGGTTATTGATTTTGTTCTGTCATGTGACGCTTGTATGAGTTGACTGGTACCAGGAACTCCTCAAACGAACGACGGGCAATAAATGAATAAATTGGCCAGAAGCGTTCATCAATCATGAATTGCGCCGCATCCAGTGTGCGGTGCCACAATTGTTCTGCTTCCTCATTCTTTTCATCCAATGCAAGTTCGACAACTTCAGCCATCTTCTTAACGAAACTAAAGTACGTGCTCAAAGCTGGCAAACGATAATCACGCAAGAACATCAATGTCTTCTTAACAGTGTCGCCATCCTTGTTTTCCAACGCCATAATCAACAATTGGAAATGCAACAAAGCCACATTACGAACCTCAGCCGATGAAAAATTATCTAATTCCATCAAGCCATAGCCTTCAAGCTTCGCCATGCGTTGTGCTTGATCAGACATCTGCTTAACAACCATCTTGGCGGCGTTGTATGGCTCATGACGAATAATATTAGCAAACATCAACAAGTCATTGGCCGTGTAGAATTCACGAGCAGCCAACAACTTGATAATTGTTGGTCGTACCATTTCAATCAAACGGTACTTTTCAACTTCGTCGGCCACTTGTGAGTTAATTGCACGCACCAAGTTAACCAACAAACGCACATCGCGCGTCTCGTCATACATTGACAACGTCCGGTAAACCGTGTCTTCCGTTGGCGTCATTGTGTGTGAGTGTGCATCCAAGCCCAATTCCTTGATTGCTGGATCTAGCAACTCAGGGTGGTTCATGTAGACATGCAACATCAACTCATCAAATGATACGCCAATCGTCACCAACAAATTAACCAAAGTTGTCGCTGACACCTTACCGTTGCCTTGTAAATAGTCGTAAAGTCGTGAACGTGAAATATCAACCGTCTTCAAAACGACTGGTACTGAAATGTTGCGTTCCTTGATGAAATAAATCATCGCTTCGCGAATTGCCTCAACAGGCACTCGATTTTTACCCATGATAACCTCTTACTTATAATTAACTTTTCTCATATAACCTTTCTAGATTATACTCCCTACCATGTATTTATTGGGGATTTATACAGAAAATACTGTCCCGCTATTGATACAAACCACTCACACGGCTCCTAATTTAAAGCAAAACAATATTTTTATAATCTTTACATATGCATTTATATTTAAAACAAATTCCAAAAACATAAACTTAATACTGAATTATTTTTAAAACACACCGGCCGTTTATGCATAACGTATCAATATATATGTATTATCAATACAAAAAGGACAACACCTCACGATGTTGTCCTTTTTACTGTTTATTATTCTTCTGAATCATCTTCAGCTCGTGCAAGCAATTCAGCTACTTCAGCTGGTTGCTCACCATCAACTGGCGCTGCTGGTAATTCTGTATCGTTTACGACCGGCGTTGCGTCATCAGCTGTCTCGGCAGCGTCTTCTGCTAACTCCGGTGTATCCTCTTCATGTTCAACCTTTGCAAACGTTGCAACAATTGCATCATCATCTAGGCGAATAACACGGACACCCTGTGTGGCACGACCAGTTTCTGACACTGAATCAACCGTAAAGCGAATCATTACACCCTTGTTGGTCGTCAACATAATGTCTTCTGAACCATCAACAACCGCCAAACCTGCTAGCGGTCCGTTCTTCTCGGTGATTTGGGCCGTCTTAATTCCCTTACCACCACGACCCTTAATCGGGTATTGATCAACTGGGGTTTGCTTACCGTATCCCTTTTCAGTGATAACCAGCACAGATGCGTCATCCTTTAAGATTTCAGCGCCGATAACAAAGTCATCATCACGCAACGTAATACCACGCACACCAGCTGCTGAACGTCCCATTGAACGAACGGCATCGGCGTTAAATGACACCGCGTAACCACCATGGGTACCAATCAACAAGTTCTCAGTCCCATCAGTAATCATAACGTTAATCAACTCATCGTCATCATTCAACGTAATGGCCTTCAAACCGTGTGTTCGGATGTTGCTAAAGTCTGAAACCGGCGTCTTCTTCACCTTACCGTAACGGGTTGTAAAGAAGAGGAAGTCTTCACTTTCAGAAGCTTCACCACGTACGTTAATCACGGTTTGCACACTCTCACCTGCTTCGATTCCCAACAAGTTAACAACTGGGATTCCCTTAGCAGAGCGACCATATTCAGGAATTTCGTATCCCTTCATCTTGTAAACCTTACCAGCGTTGGTAAAGAACAACAACGTATCGTGTGTTGAGGTACCAATCAATTGATCGATAAAATCATCATCATTAACGCCCATTCCTTGCACACCACGTCCACCACGGTTCTGTGCTCGGAATTCAGTTTGCGCCATTCGCTTGATGTAGCCAGCGCTCGTCAATGACACGATAATGTCTTCTTCCTCAATCAAATCTTCGTCTTCAATGCTTGTGACATCCCCGATTTGCAATTCCGTCCGACGTTCGTCGCCGTACTTTTCTTGGATTTCAAGCAATTCAGTATAGATGATTTCATCAATACGTTCTGGCTTAGCCAAGATATCCTTGTAATCAGCAATCGCGGTCATCAAACCTTGATATTCATCTTCAATCTTGCCACGTTCCAAACCGGTCAAACGAACCAAACGCATGTCCAAGATGGCTTGCGCTTGCTTATCTGACAAAGCATAATCCGTCATCAAACGGTTCTTGGCGATTTCTGACGTTTCTGAACCACGAATGATGCTAATGATGGCATCAATGTGATCCAAAGCAATACGCAAACCTTCCAAGATATGCGCACGTGCTTCAGCCTTACGCAATTCAAATTCCGTACGACGACGCACGACAATTTGTTGGTGTTCAAGGTAAGCAACCAGCATGGCCTTCAAACCTAGCAACTTTGGTCGACCATCTTGCACGGCCAACATGTTAAAGCTGAAGCCAGTTTGCATTAACGTATTCTTGTACAAGTTATTCAACACAACTGATGCTGAAACATCACGACGAATATCAATAGCGATTCGGTAACCTGTTTGGTCAGACTCATCATTAACCGCCGTAATACCTTCGATTCGCTTTTCACGACCAAGTTCAGCAATACGTTCAATCAACTTCGCCTTGTTGACCATGTATGGCAACTCAGTCACGATGATGCGTTCCTTACCAGACTTCTCCGTCTCAATTTCGACCTTCGCCCGGACCGTTACAACACCCTTACCGGTTTCATAAGCCTTACGAATACCAGACTTACCCATCACAATCGCACCTGTTGGGAAGTCAGGTCCAGGGACCGCTTCCATCAACTCAGCCGTTGTAACATCCGGGTTGTTCATCAACATGTGAATGGCTGAAATAACTTCACCCAAATTGTGTGGCGGAATATTGGTTGCCATACCAACGGCAATTCCATTGGCTCCGTTAACTAACAAGTTAGGGAAACGGGCTGGCAAGACAACGGGCTCACGATCAGTACCATCATAGTTATCCGCAAAATCAATGGTGTCCTTGTTGATATCACGCAACATTTCCGTTGCAATCTTGCTCAAACGTGCTTCGGTATAACGCATGGCGGCAGCTGGGTCACCATCAATAGAACCAAAGTTTCCGTGCCCATCAACCAACATGTAACGATAACTAAAGTCCTGCGCCATACGCACCATTGATTCGTAGATGGCAGAGTCACCGTGGGGGTGATACTTACCCATAACGTCACCGACGATACGAGCAGACTTCTTGTGTTGCTTATCTGGCGTCACACCTAGTTCATTCATACCGTACAAAATACGACGGTGCACCGGCTTCAAACCATCACGTACATCGGGCAACGCACGTGCCACGATAACTGACATCGCATAGTCCAAGAAAGATGTTCGCATTTGCTCGCCAAGCTTGGCGGGTTTAATGCGGCTGTTATTTTGTTCTTCTTCAGCCATTACTGTTCCTTTCTTTCTATCTAGTTCAAATTAAAACTAGACGTCCAACTCCGCGTATTGCGCGTTTTCTTCAATAAATTCACGACGTGGCTCAACCTTGTCTCCCATCAACATTGAGAAGACCATGTCAGCATCCACGGCGTCATCCATTTCAACACGTAACAAACGACGAACTGACGGATCCATTGTGGTCTCCCACAATTGCTCCGCGTCCATTTCACCAAGTCCCTTGTATCGTTGGATAACTGGCTTTGGTGAGGCAGGCAACGTTGGCAACAAAGCTTCTAACTCTTCATCAGAGTCCAAGTACTGCACGAACTTACCCTGACGCACTTGATATAGCGGTGGCTGGGCAATGTAAATGTAGCCTGCTTCCAACAATGGACGCATGTAACGATAAATCAACGTCAACAACAATGTACGAATGTGCGCACCGTCGACATCGGCATCGGTCATAATGATCAACTTGTGGTACTTCGCCTTTGTGACATCAAATTCGTTACCAAAACCAGTTCCCATCGCTGTAAAGAGTGAACGAATTTCTTCGTTAGCCAAAATCTTGTCCAATGAAGCCTTTTCAACGTTCAAAATCTTTCCACGAATTGGCAAAATAGCTTGCGTCAAACGTTCACGCCCTTGCTTAGCTGAACCACCGGCTGAATCACCCTCAACGATAAACAATTCCGAAATTTCAGGATCCTTTGATGTGTTATCAGCCAACTTACCTGGCAAGTTAGCAATTTCCAAACCAGACTTCTTACGTGTCGCCTCACGCGCACGCTTGGCAGCAAGACGAGCCTTACCGGCCAAGATTCCCTTTTCAACAATTTGCTTCGCAACAGTTGGGTTTTCCAACATAAAACGGCTAAATGTTTCTGAGAACATACGGTCAACAGCCGTACGGGCATCTGAATTACCTAACTTAGTCTTCGTTTGTCCTTCAAACTGTGGATCTGGGTGCTTAACTGACACAATGGCCGTTAACCCTTCACGCACATCATCCCCAGACAATGCATCGTCACTTTCCTTCAACAAGTTATTCTTACGCGCATAGTCATTGATAACACGCGTCAACGCAGACTTGAATCCCGTTTCGTGAGTTCCACCTTCATAGGTGTGAATGTTGTTGGTAAATGACAGCATATTACTGTGATAGTCATCTGTGTATTGCAATGAGACTTCCACTTCAATACCGTTATCCATGCCTTCAACATAAATCGGATCGTCAAAAATGACGTCCTTATTTGTGTTCAAGAAATCAACGTATTCCTTAATTCCACCTTCGTAGTGGAATGATTCAGAAATTGGCTCATCTGGACGATTATCTGCAATTGAAATTCGCAAACCCTTGTTCAAGAAAGCCAATTCACGCACACGGTTCATCAAAATCTTATAATCATAAACCGTCGTTTCACGGAAAATATCTGGATCTGGTAGGAAGTGCACGATTGTTCCACGTGAAACAGGTGCATCGTCAACTGGTACGTTGTGCATTGACGTCTTCACGTGACCACGCTCGAAGTCCATTGCGTAACCCTTACCGTCACGAACAACAACAGCATCAAGCTCTGTTGATAGCGCGTTAACAACTGACGCACCAACTCCGTGCAGTCCACCAGAAACCTTATAACCGCCACCGCCGAACTTTCCTCCGGCGTGCAAAACGGTAAAGACTGTTTCCAACGCTGGCTTACCAGTCTTTTCTTGAATATCAACTGGAATCCCACGGCCGTTGTCAGTAACTGTGATTGAGTTGTCCTTTTCAATTGTCACCGTGATGTGGTCAGCAAACCCTGCCAACGCTTCATCAATTCCGTTATCGACAATTTCCCACACCAAGTGGTGCAGTCCTTGACTCGTCGTGGTTCCAATATACATACCAGGTCGCTTACGAACGGCCTCCAATCCCTCCAAAACTTGGATTTGACTGGCATCGTAATCATCAGCTTGTGTATGCATTTGTGTTACATCTTCTTCAGCCATGAGTTCCTCCTTAACTATCGCTAGTTTTCTTCACTAGCACTGTCCAAATCGTCCGTTTCGACAAGTTGCCCTGCTCGAACGTTAAAGACTTTTGGTTCATTAATTAATTGACGGGCCACATCACTTAGTGACGGCGTCGTAATAAAGGTCTGTACCTTATTTTGCATCGCCGTTAGCAAGTGCGTTTGGCGATTGGTATCTAGTTCTGACAAAACATCGTCTAGCAATAAAATTGGATATTCACCAGTCTCTTGCTTCATCAAATCAATTTCAGCTAACTTCACCGCCAAGGCGGTTGTCCGTTGCTGTCCTTGCGACCCAAATGTCGCCACGTCATGCCCATTAACATCAAAACGTAAGTCATCACGATGCGGACCTAACAGGGTGGTGCCCATCATTACTTCCCGCGACTGTAACCGTTCAAAACGCTTCGTCATCGCTTCTTTAATGACCTGTTCATCCCCTAATTCTTCTTCATTAAGTTGCGAAACGTACGCAATCCGTAACGTTTCGCCCCCTTGTGTAATATCAGCATGAATCGGCGCTGCGGCCTCACCGAGCTTCTTAATTAACTGTATCCGTCGCACAATTAGTTCACTGGCGAAACTCGTTAGCTGATCCGTCAAAACTTCCAGATACAGCATATCTTTCGCCTGCTTCGACTGCAGTTGCTTCAGATATTGATTACGCTGTTTCAAGACGCCCTTATATTGGTTAGCAATATAAAGATACTTTGGACTCATCTGACTAAATTCGCGATCGATGAAATTCCGTCGAATCGTCGGCGCCCCTTTTACCAAGGCTAAATCCTCCGGTGCGAATAAAATAACATTTAATTGTCCAATGTATGTGCCTAATTTCGCCTGATCCAAATGGTTCATTCGTGCCTTCTTACCTTTGCTTGTAAAAGCAAGTGACAACGGCACTTTCCCGTATTGGCGGCGCACCACGCCCGAGACCATGGCTTCTTTGCCGTCCCAACCAATCAACTCTTTATCAGAAGTTGTTCGATGTGAGCGCGCTAAAGCTAAAACATAGATTGCCTCGAGTAAGTTCGTCTTACCCTGTGCGTTCGGTCCCAAAAAGACATTGACGCCTGGTGAAAAGGTCACCGCTAAATCTTGATAATTCCGAAAGTTATTTAGTTTTAGCTCAAGCAGTTCCATTAGTCTGCTTCAGCACCCATCCCGTTAATGACAAATCGCTCACCAGATGGCACTGCGACCACGTCACCTGGATAAAGCTTGCGTCCACGGCGATCATCGGGCTCTTGGTTAACCAAAACCGTATTTTCGCGTAGGTACCACTTCGCTTGGCCACCAGTAGAAATGATACTTTTTTCCTTCAATAATTGTCCTAGCGTAATGTAGGGCGTTTGAATGTGCACTTCGTTAGCCACTTCAATATCCTTTCTGTCGGGGGTTAATCCCAACTGAGAAATGTTTCCATAAGTAGTCTTATTATACGCTATTTTTTTGCTTTATTCAATGTAATCAAGGCGTCAGAGCCTTTCTGAGGCTTTTGGCGACTTATGAAACAAAAAAGCCGAAAATTACTGTTTTTCCTTAAACAGCAATTTTCGGCTTTTTAGCCTATAAATTACGCAATGCGGTAATTAGTAAGTACGCACTGGTGTAATCAATTGAATAAAGTTTGTTTCATTGTTGGTTGGTACCAAGGTAAATGGATCCAACGCAGTCTTGAAGCCAATTTGGATTTGCTCATCTCCAAATGACTTCAATGCTTCGCGCATGTAATCAGGGTTAAATGAAATCGTCAATTCATCACCGGCAGTTTCGGCCGCAAAGATTTGTTCTTCAACGCGTCCAACTTCAGGTGAATTTGATGAAATCAATGACTTTTCGTCGCTAACCGTAAATTGAATAACATTTGAACGTCCTTCGTGACTAAGCAAGGCAGCACGCTCAATTGTTTGCAACAAGTCACGGGCATTAATCGTCAAAGTCGTCCGCTTTTCAGTTGGAATCAAGCGTGAAGCATCAGGGTAGTTTCCTTCCAACAAACGTGAGTAGAACGTCGTGTTAGCCCCAAGTTGGAAAATAACTTGGTTTTCAGCCACACGAACATCAACTGTTTCGACTTCATCCAACATTGCTTGCAATTGGTTCAATGAAGGACCTGGCACGATGATGTCGGCACTAACATCTGAATCACCAAATGCCACTGTGCGTTGGGCTAAACGGTGACGGTCCGTTGCGACCGCTGTCAAATTACCACCCGCCAAAATAAAGTGCACACCAGTCAAGATTGGTTGACTAAGTTGCTTTGAAACAGCAATAACGGTTTGACCGATTACTTCAGTCAATGTTTCAGCTGGCAACGTCAAATTGTTGCGGACTTCAATTTCTGGTAAGTGTGGGTAGTTATTAGCATCTTGGCCATTAATATCAAATTCTGAATTTTCAGAAGTGATTTTAGCTTGGAAACCAGTTGTGTTTGAAAGGGTGAATGTTTCGCCCGGCAAACGCTTAACAATATTTGAGAAGAAGGCGGCTGGCAAAACCAAGGCACCTGGTTCAGATACTTGCAACGTTGCTTGATCATCGGTTACCGGAATAACTGTTTCGATTGAGATATCTGTATCTGAACCGGTCAATGTTAGGCCATTGTTATCAAGGACCAATTTAACACCTGTCAAAATTGGCATTGATGTACGTGATGAAATTGCACGGCTGACATTATTCATGGCTTTGATGAAAACAGCTCGATTAATTGTAAATTGCATGATTATCTCCTCAACCTTTTTTGCTCGGCATGCTGCGCATGCATCGCTTACTGACTGATTTATTTATTAATAAAAAAATAATAATAGTAATAAGGGGTGTGCACAATGTGCAAAACCCTCAGCTATACCATTACATCAAGGATTGGTATATGTATACAACCCTGTGGAAAACTTTCGGTAACTTCGTGAATAATTCACAATGGTCATTCGAACTAATTGCTCAACTCTTCACGAATTTTCTGAACTTGATCAGCCAATAAGGCATCATTTTCAATCGCGTTATCGATTTTTTCAGTTGAATGCATCACCGTTGTGTGATCCTTACCACCAAAGGCCCGGCCAATCTGTGGCAAAGAGTCTTGAGTGAGCTCACGTGCCAAATACATGGCGATTTGGCGTGGTACCACGATTTCCTTATTACGCTTCTTACCATTAAGGTCTTGCACGGTCACGTCAAAGAACTTTGCAACCGTATCTTGAATGATAGGAATCGTGATGGCGCGTTGCCGCTTGAAGTTCATTGTCTCGAGAATGTCACGAGCAGTATCAACCGTGACCGGCTGTGATGCGAATCGTAACTTACCAGCAACTTGATTGAAGACCCCTTCCAGATCACGGACGTTCGTATCAACAGCCGCAGCGATTTCATCAATCACATCATTTGGAATATTGAGGTTTTCTTGATCTGACTTGTTACGTAGGATGGCGACACGTGTTGGTAAGTCAGGCTTCGTAATGTTTGCTGAATAACCTTGCCCGAAACGCGTGACCAAACGCATTTCTAGGCCAGGAATTTCCTTTGGTAACTTATCTGATGTCAGGACGATTTGGTGATTTTCTCGCGTAATGGCATTGAAGGTATTAAAGAATTCTTCTTGAATCTTTTCTTTACCAGCCAAGAATTGGACGTCGTCAACTAGCAAGAGATCTGTCGAGCGGTATTCGCGCTTAAATGCTTCGGTCTCTTTTTGACCACGACGCAAAGCTTCCGTGAAGTCATTAATGAAATCTTCAGTCGTAATGAACTTAACTTTGGCGTTGGGATTGTTTTCTAAAACTTTATTCCCAATTGCTTGCATTAAGTGTGTCTTGCCAAGTCCCACGCCACCATAGATCAATAGTGGATTCCATTGGGTACCAGGGTTATCCGCAACGGCTTGCGCAACAGCATACGCTTCGCGGTTCTCATCAGAAGACACAAAGGTTTCAAAACGGAATTCGGGATTCAAAATTGATTGCGTAACAAAATCAGCTGCTACTGGTGAAGTGCCGGTAGTGTTTTGTTGTTCAGGAGCGGCATCAGTAGCCGGCACCTCAAATAATGAAGTTGGTTGTGGTGAGATATAAGTCACCGAGGGGACGATAAACGTTGGTTGACCATACAGCTTCATCGTTGCTGTCATAGCTGCTTGCATGAAAGCGAGATAGTAAGAACTACTTGGGTTTAGCCATTCGTCAGCCACTTGTTCATGGTTGGTCGATAAATGTAAGGTGACCGTATTGTTTTTGTTCTCTAAAACTTGTAAAGGCGTCAACGTATCGACGTAATTAGCAAAGGAGAAGCCAGTTGAGATGGACTCGCGTAGCTCTTCTTTAATGGCGTTCCAAAGCTGGACAGGATCCATCGGGACGACCTCCTTAAAAAGTAGAAGTATCTGAATCTTTGGGTGGAAGTTATCCACAATACGTTCGCTAATCTTAAATTTCTTAAGAAGCGCAATTCAACAGATTCCATTGTAGCAGGGTGTGGATAAGTTTTCCACAGCGAATATCACTGATATATCAAGGGTTTTCGCGAATTTGAATAACGTTATGTGATATCCACAGCCTGTTAATATCCAAAATTTAGTTATCAACTTGATGTGAATTCGAATTTTACGTTATTTGTGGATATCTGTGGATAAGTTAGGGGTAAAACTAGATATTTACAAGTCTTTGTTAATAAGCTAAAGTTGATACATCAACTATTTGAGCGGTTATCCACATATGCACAGGGGTAGCTCGGAAAAGTTACTAGCCCCTGTGTAGATTGTGGAAAAAATGTGGATATTGGGGAAAACTAAACTAACACTCTGTTACATGTCTGGATTTTATAAACATAACGCTCTGTTACTTTCTGGATAACTCGTAGGTGATGATTGTTTAATTTTTTTAAAGAAAAAGTTAAGGACTTAAGAATTGAACATGACGATTTCGCGTTGTGCTATACTATTAGTAAGTTCAGTTACACTTAATTTTTGTTAAAAAAGAATTAAGTGCTTTAGAAAGGTTGCCAACTGGAACCTTACGTGATACACTGAAATACGAATTGTGGTTTGGCCTTGCCAACCGCAGGCCAAATCTAACTACGAATGGGAGGTGTATTCACATGAAGCGTACATACCAACCTAAGAAGCGTCACCGCGAGCGTGTACACGGCTTCCGTAAGCGCATGAGCACTAGCAACGGTCGCAAGGTGCTTGCACGTCGCCGCCAAAAGGGCCGCAAGGTATTGTCAGCCTAATTAGGTCAGGCCTTCTATTAGGATTACTGATAACGATCGCGCGTGGTTCGGCCATTTTGGCTGAATCACGCGTTTTCTATTGTCTTCAAAAAAGTCTGGAGCAAACATATGCGTAAGAGTTACCGTGTTAAGAAAGAAGCCGATTTCCAATTGGTATTCGAGCAACATCACTCGGTCGCAAACAAAATGTTTATTGTTTACACGATGGAGCGTGAACAACCAACCCACTTCCGCTTGGGAATTTCGGTTTCAAAGAAAGTTGGGCTGCGTGGCCACGAGCGTGTATGGGTGAAGCGTCGCATTCGACAAAGTGTTTTGGAATTGAAGCCAAATCTGCGTCAAGATGTCGACATTCTGGTGATTGCCCGCCCATCAGCTCATGACCAAGACATGGCGATCATTAAAAAGAACTTGGAACACGTCTTCAAGTTGGCAAATTTGTTTGTCGACCAGGACGAAAATTAAAAACAACCTATTATATGGAGAAAAACGATGCAGTCAGCTAAGAAAGTATTTTCAACGCGCTCTACCGTTACAGCTGTCATTGCCTTAATTATCATGATCATTGCTGGTGTGATGTTTAAGGGACATGTAGCCGGTACCGGATTCTGGCATGGAATCATCATCGCCAACTTCTCACGCTCAATTTTGGGTGTCTCAGCCTGGTTTGGAAATAACTATGGCTTGGGAATTATTGTCTTTACGTTGTTGATTCGTTTGTTGATTTTGCCATTGATGGTTTATCAAACGCGTTCAATGCGTAAGATGCAAGAAGTTGCCCCTGCTTTAAAGGCTATTCAAGCCAAGTATCCAAATCGTGATACGGAATCAATGGCTGCGATGCAAGCAGAGCAAAGCGCCCTTTATAAGGAAGCAGGTGTTAACCCATTTGCGAGCTTGTTGCCCTTGATTGTTCAAATGCCAATCTTGATTGCATTGTATACGGCTATTCGTACCACGAAGCAATTGGAAACTGGGACATTCTTGTGGGCCCAATTAGGTCAACACGACCATTTGTTCATTTTGCCAATCTTAGCAGCGTTGTTTACATTCGCCTCATCATACTTGGTCATGTTGGGACAACCTGAAAAGAACGGAATGACAACGTCAATGACGTACATTATGCCAATTATGATCTTCATTTTTGCGATTAATGTACCATCAGCCTTGTCATTGTACTGGGTGGTTTCAAACGCCTTCCAAGTTGCGCAAACGTGGACCATTCAAAACCCATTTGAAATTCGTCGCGAGCGTGAAGCAAAGAAGCAAGCAGAGCGTGATCGTGAACGTGCGATTCGTAAGGCGAAGCGTTCACACAAGCGTTAATCATCAAAAAATCGCCACACGGCGATTTTTTTGGTTGTGAAGCAGTCTATTATCTGAATGTTTCCTAAAGCCCTGCCAATTTGCGGGGCTTTTTTATTTTAGGTGTGCTAAACTGAGAATAATAAAAATGATGTAAGGAGACCACCCATGAAAGCATTTCGCGAGATTATGTCTTGGGTAATTCCGATTGCGATCGGATTAATTATTGCCTTGTTGATTAAGACGTATTGGTTCACACTAGTACGTGTCGACGGCACATCTATGGAACCAAATTTGACCAACAACGAGCGTGTTTTCGTTCTGAAGCCTGAAAAGATTCACCGTGGTAGTGTCATTGTGTTTGATGCTTATGGTGAAGATCCAGAAGTGGATGGTCACAAGGATTACGTAAAGCGTGTTATCGGTATGCCTGGTGATACGGTTAGTGCTGAAAATGGTGTGATTAAGGTTAATGGTAAGGCTGTTGACCAAGATTTCATTCCAGAGTCTGAGCAAACAGCAACTAACACGGTCAACAATGTTGGTAACTGGTCAAGTTTGACGGAACTTGGTGACCACATGGGTTGGCAACGTGAGAAGACGGTTAAGGTGCCTAAGGGCGAGTATTTCGTTTTGGGAGACCACCGTACCGTTTCAAACGACTCACGTTACTGGGGCTTTGTGAACAAGGATAAGGTGCTTGGTGTTGTAAAGGTGCCATTCTGGGGCGAAGCAACCAAGCGCGCTAATATTAATACGCAATGGAAGACTTATTTTGAGAAGTAATCCATCGCCAAAAAACC
>NZ_AEKT01000026.1 GCF_000193635.1 Weissella cibaria KACC 11862
CGTTTTTAGCGATTACTTAACAGTTGCGTCAAGTTCAGCAAGACGTGCGTCAATGATGTCTAAGACAGCTTGGCGGTTGTCAGCTTCTTCCAAGTCATATTGTTGCAAGTCAATTTTAATCTTAGGTGAAGCATCGTACTCTTCGTACCACTTTTGGTAAGCGCTCCACATCTTGAAGTAGTAACTACGAAGCTCGTCGTTATCTTCAAATTGTTCATAATCACGACCACGCTTCTTAATACGGTACAAAATCGTATCAAAGTCAGCGTCGGCGAATACCATCAAATCAGGACGTCCCTTTTGCATAGTTTGGATTTCAGACATCATGTTGTTTAACAAGGTCATATAGACATCCAACTCAGCATCAGAGATATTTCCTTCGCGGTGGTTTTCTTGTGTGAAGAGGGCATCTTCGTAAATTGAACGATCAAGGACATTGTTGTCGTCGGTCAAGGCCTTCTTAATCATCGCAAAGCGCTTGTTCAAGAAGTAAATTTGCAATAGGAATCCATATTGCTTTGGATCAGCGTAGTAAAGTGGTAACACTGGGTTTTCCCCAACGGGTTCAAAGAATGCTTGCGTCCCCAAATGCTTTGCAATCAAATCAGTCAATGTCGTCTTACCAACACCAATCATACCTGCCGTGATAATCACCATGGTAGTCCTTCTTCCTTCAGAATTTTGTATCTTTATATTATCAAACCACGCAATTGTGTTTGATTTGCTGTTAACTATCTTAGCCAAATTTTGAAATTATATCAACGGCTTGACAAATAAAAAACGTCTGCCATACCGGCTAAAACCGCGGTAGACAGGCGTTTGTTTTAAAGTTAAATGTATGTGTCTATTGTGTGACGAAATTCAACGTTCGGAATTAGTCCTTCTTTGTTGCCAAAGCATCACGGATTTCTTGCAAAACGCCCAATTCAGTTTCAAGAACCGTTTCCTCTTCTTCTTCAACTTCCTTGCTTGTCAAAGCTTGTGCCTTACGAACACCCTTCAAGATGAGGAAGACTGCAAAACTTGTCAACAAGAACGTAATCAAAGTTGAGATAAAGGCCCCAATCTTGATGTCGGCTGACCCGATGTGCCAAACGATAGCAGAAAATGAAATTGATCCAGTTACGATACCAACAAGTGGCATAATCAAATCATCAACAACTGACTTAACAACAGTTTGGAAAGCAGCTCCCATAATAAAGGCAACTGCCAAATCCATCACATTTCCGCGCATAATAAAATCACGGAATTCGTTCATAAAACTACGCATAATATACTCTCCTATGTTCCTTTGGTAAGCTAATTATACCTGTACCGTATTTGGGACAGCAAGTAATAACGTTTAACCACATAAACAAAATTTTGAGAAAAAGACATATTTCTAATAAAACGGCCGAATTGCAGTCGTTCTTTGATACAATGACTATTGGAATAATAGGGGGTATTTAAAATGGTTTACAAAATGTTGGTTTCTGATTTAGATGAAACGCTATTAAATGATGACGGTACGGTACACGCGGACAATTTGGCGGCAATCAAGACGGCTGTGGCTCATGGCTTTAAGTTCGTGCCAAACACCGGTCGTTCCTTTAACTCGGTACAAGCGTTGCTGAAGACGTTGGGGTTGTATGACCAAGCGGGCCAGTACGTAATTTCATATAATGGGGCAGCAATTGTTGAAAATAAGGACAATCAAGTACTTTTGACACGGGGCATGGACCGCGAATTAGCTGCACAAATTTTCCGGGCAGGTTTGGTTAATGACCAGGTCGACGTTCATATTTATACGGTTGACACATTGTTTATTTACAATATTTCACCAACTGATAAACAGTATATGGCTGAACGTGGGGTGCCTTACGAATTGATGGCAAGCGATGATTTGGCTTTCTTGGCGAACGAACAGCCCGTTATGAAAGTTATCTTTGAACATCCTGATCAAGCGGTGCGTGAACAGATTCGGGATGCTGTCTTAGCTGCGGTTGGTGCGGATGCTGTTGAAGCAACGTTTTCATCTTCACGATATGTTGAATTTAATACGAAGGGTGTTGATAAGGGGTCAGCTTCGTTGTTGCTTGGTGAAAAACTGGGTATTCAGCGTGATGAGATTATCGCAGCTGGGGATAATAATAATGACCTCAAAATGTTGACAGCGGTTGGCTTGGGGGTTAGTGTTGCCAATGGTATTCCGGCGGTGCAAGAGGCCGCTGCGGTTGTCACTGAGCGTACAAATAACGAAGGTGCAATTGCAGAAATTCTTGAAAAATACGTACTGAAGGACTTTAAGTAAAAATGGGATTAGCAATTCAGGTTGGTGCCAGTGCCGTTGTCATGGTGCTGTTCATCGGGTTAGCGTACGTAGCGAAAACGTTTATGTGGCCACTTTGGCTGTCAATCATCGTGTTCATTTTGGCCTTTGTGGCAGTGACGGTGTTGATGACACTTTTAACAATGGCCTTGCGCCCGAAAAAGGAGGATGACGATTAGCATGAAAAAGGAAACACTTCGCAATATCGGTAACGGTTTGATTTGGATTGTGGTCGGTATCATCCTGGATTTTGCCATTCAAGTGTCGGGCATGTTTGCTAACCGTGGTGCTGCAAGTATGCTCCACGTGTCCAAAAATAATATCTTACCAATTCTGTTGATGCTGTTCTTTGTGGCTGTATTTACGACAATTACGGTGTTAGTGATGCTGTTTGCGGTGCGAAAAAAAGCGCCTAAAACGGGTTTTCATCCATTTAGAAGTGAAAAAATTGGTTGGGTCGGTAAGGGTTACCTGATGATTTTAGGCGCTGGGGCTGTGTCAGGCCTGCTGCAATATGTATTTACAGGTGGTCGGGTGACGGCGACGAATCAGGCCGCGTTAGAATCAATGGCTAAGGCTGGTGGTGCCTCGCTGCTATTTGTCATTCTGTTGGCTGTTGTAGTAGCACCGTTGGTCGAGGAACTTATTTTCCGTGGTGTCGTCTTAAATTATTTTTTTAAAGATGGACCGTGGTGGCTGAATGTGGTGCTTTCTGGTGTCCTTTTTGGGTACTTTCACGTCTTTCAACAATTCCAATTTTTACCAATGATCCAGTATTCACTTATGGGGGTTGCGTTGGCGGTTGTGTACAAGAAGACTAAGCAGATTCAGTATTCGATGTTGACACATATGCTAAATAATAGCGTTGCGGCCATTAGCTTAATTAGTATGGCTTTGCATCATTAAGGTAAAACGGCATTTCGATGCCGTTTTTTGCATATACCTGGTGTTTCGAAAATGCAACACAAAAGGTGTCTTTGGCACTCCCTTTCTCAGTGCAAGAAGCGGTACAATTAGATAAACTAATACTTGTAAATAGTAAGTAGATTTAATATAAAAACGGACGAAAGAGGATTTTGCACATGGCATTCATGGTTAATTTGAAGGAAGTTTACATCGATCCAGCTGACGTTGAAGCATACTTGACGGAGACGGCAAGCCTTTGGCAAGGTGAAGAAGATAACTACGAGAACGACGCTGTGACATCACAATTCATGGACTTTGTGTACAACAAGGACACGGATGACGCACACTTCGCTTTCGAAGCTGCTGAAAATGAATTGGTGATGCGTAAGGGTAAGGACTTCTACCAATTGATTCGTCAAATCCGTACGAAGGTAGACTCAGAAGTGCCTGCTGATGTCACACCATTGGTCGCACAAACGATTAACCAAAACGTGCAACAAAACTTGCGTATGCGTATGCAAATGGTAAATGGACCTTTCGCACAAACAACTTCACGTGGCTACATTGCCCGTCAACAAGCTGAAGGTAACAACTAATGAAATTGGGCTGGCCATTGTTGGCCGGCCCTTTTTTTCACAGTTAAGCTGATAAATATTCTATGATGACAATAGAAAGTCGAGGTAAATGTGATGTATATTGAACTAGATGATTATGCGATGAATCGTTTGATGAATAATTTTGATCCCAAGACACAAGTGGTTTTACTAGCAGCTGAAGATGGTATCAGTCCTTACAATGATCCGTTGGACATTACAATGGAAACGAGTTTCACAATTAACATTGTTAACAACGATGCCCCATATCAACGATGGTTTGACATGCCGGTTGAGACGAATGCAGGTACCTGGTATATCAAGGCAACGTCTAAGTCGTTGCTTGCTGATAAGATGCAATTACGCAAGAAGAATAACTTCGGTGGTTTGGCATTGGATTCAGTGGAACAAGGGCGCTTGGTTGAGAGTGTGGCAATTAAGGATGCAACGTCCGTTGATATTGCGGCATACGATGCAAATCAAAATGGACCTGAAATCCACTAAAAAACAATAGTTTGTCAGCGCATTCTTCATGATAAGTGACTATAATAGTAACTGTACTAGGGGAACGATCATGGAGGATAAAAATATGACAGAGTATTTACATGTAACGTTTGGGTCTCGAACTGTTTTACAAGACGTCCGCAACCAACACCTTGATCACAAATTACTGCTAACAGTAGATGAAGAAGACAAGGAACGCTACCAGTTGCTTGAAAAGACCACTAATAAGAAGTCAATTTTTGCGATGCCAACCACGTATGAAATTCTGGCTGAACGTGGTGATACCAGCGACTTGCGTGGTTGGATGAATTTCACGTTTATCACGTTAAATGATATGGAGCGTGATAATTTTATTCGACGTTACCAAGCGTATGAAGAAGGCATGACAGAGCCGGGCTTTATTAGTTCTTATTTGTTGCAACGAAACGATAATTCACATCAAATTGTGATGTTGTCAACGTGGAACATGAAGACTGATTGGGAAAATTGGCAAGCAAAGGAAGATTTCCCGCTACGCCAATACGAGAGCAGTAATTCACTATACGGTTTGATGCGCAAACAATATAGTTTTGCAGCCTTCTCAAAGCAGGTCTTTTAATAAAAGTATTCAATAATGGCTAATAATCTGGTATAGTTATTACTGTTATTGATATGCCGTTGTGGCGGAACAGGCAGACGCGCACCGTTCAGGTCGGTGTGGGAGCAATCCCGTGCAGGTTCGATTCCTGTCAGCGGCATTCTTATTAATATTTAAAAACCCCGTTTTACCGGCTTAAGCGCTGATATGACGGGGTTTTTCTTTGTTTTTGTTTAGGCTGTTTTTACCGTGATTTACCGTAAATTTGCTACAAATACCAAACCATTTGCTACAAATTTGCTACAACAATGCATCAACGACTGTTTTTTTCTAAATCGCAAAAATGGTAAAAAATAAGCACGCGGATAATTACTTAACCACATATAATAATAGGTGTGGTATGAGGCATTTTTAAGGGAGGATGCCAAGTAATGCAGTGGATGCTGGAGAAGAAAGAGAATGAAAAAATCGAGCTGTTAGCGTTTTTGAGAGAGCAACTGACAGCCGATATTTCAGTTAAAACGGTGGGCGAAGCGCTGGGGTGGTCAAAGTATTTAACCATCACAGTTGCACACCAGTTAGCTGAGGATTTAATGACAATTTACGATGATGAAGAAGAACCGTTGTTGTCAGTACAACAAGACGATAAAATGTTGCACATGCCGATGTCGCGTCACGTTAATACGGACGCTGTGATGTTGGTGTATTTACGCGAATCACTTTATTGGACGTTTATTAAAGAAGTGTTTTTTGAAACAATTACGTCATACGAAGATTTTGCGGAACGTTTTTTGACAACGGTCAGCACAACCCGCAATATTAAGCGCTATGTGGTGAAACATCTGGCGCCACTTGGTATTGGGATTGATGATGAGTACCGCTTTACGGGCGACGAATCGGCCATCCGGGTCTTTTTTTATCGACTCGCGCTGCGCTTTTTTGGAGATCGTGAGTTTCCGTATGGTGAGGACCTGAAAATCCAAGCAGATGCTGGGATTGATCGGTTAGCGGCTGCGATTATGCCGAAGTCGTATATTCGTGATTCAAAGCGAATTGCATTGCGCTTTTACTATACGATTGCGGCATTACGTGTGCGTACGGGGCATTTCGTCGATCCACACAATTTGGATAATGTCTTACGCCCAAATGATCAAATGGATGCGTTAACGCAGGCGTTGATTCAAAAGATGGTTGCTGATTCATTAACGCACGATACGATTAATGAGGCACAGGCTATCGACGAGGCCCGTGAAACCCTATTTTATTTGTATGCGTTAAATATTGTTGGAGAAACTGATTGGTTCGGCAATTTGACACCGACGTTACAACAACGACTAACCGCCATTGTTGGTGTGATTGGGCAGTACCATGAACAATATTTTAATGCGTCAATGTCGGCAGCAAGTGCAAAAAAAATCAAACGTGATTTATTTGCACCGGTCCTGACATTCGAATTGTATGCCCGTGATAGTGGTCATCGTCGCCGGTTTGATTTACGTGAGGCCTACCGGATGTATCCAGTCTTGGTTGAGATGGCACTCAATGTCAGTCGTGAGATAGCGCCGCTTGTTAAGCAACCGGTTCGTGACGCAGAAGAGTTATTTTTTAGTTATCTCTTTACAGCGTTTGTGGCTCATTTTGAGCCTGCCGTCATTTTTCCGCCGATTAAAGTCGATATCGATATTACCTATCGCCCGGCATTAGAAGTCATTTTGAAGCGAATGATTGCGGGAATGGCGGAGTTTAATATTGTGTTTACCAATCGTTTCGAAGACGACGTCGACTTGGTGATTTCAGATGCCATGTTGACCGATGTGGATAGTCGTTATCGATTTGATTGGCAACATTTACCAAATGTCAAAGAACTTGAACAATTGCGGACGCGCCTTTCTGAACTGAAAGCACAGAAGTTTGCGACCCGGTTCGAGCAACTTGGAATTGCTGAATAGTCAGTCATAGCGTGCATTTGCACGCTTTTTCTTTTTTGAGAAAAATTATTACATTTTGTAATTAGACCCCACCGGTTATGATAAAGGTGTCGAAAACAGGAGGACGTTTTCAACAAAGTACTTGTCACGAAGAATGGGGAAAGAAGAATGACAAAGAAGACAGTAACAACACTTTTGACGGCTACATTGGCATTGAGTGTATTGGCACCTTCAGCATTTGCTGACTCAGCCGTATACTCAAGTAACGCAAAGGTAACATTTGAAGCAACTACGGATCCAACGGCACCAATCGACCCTGACAATCCAGATAACCCAGCGCCTTCAAAGCCTGAGAATCCTGATGGAACGGATCCAAATCCTGGTACGGCTGGACCACTTTCAATCGATTTTGCCTCAAGCCTAGATTTTGGGACACAAAAGATCGCATCAACTGATCAAACTTATACAGCTGCTGCACAAAAGTTTGCAGATGGACACACGGGTTCTAACTATGTTCAAGTAACAGATAACCGTGGAACTGATGCCGGCTGGAACTTGTCAGTTAAGCAATTGGGACAGTTTAACGACGGCAAGAATGATTTGACTGGGGCAACGATGACATTTAACAATGCTAACTTGGTTGCCAGCTCGAGCACAACGGCGGGAACACCAGGTAAGTTGTCACCAAAGTTCACGTTGACACCTGGTGTATCAAAGTCAATTGTTGATGCAGCAGCTAACCAAGGTCAAGGAACGTGGGTTGACCGATTTGGGGATGATAAGTCAGCAGATTCATCAATCTCATTGGCGGTGCCAGGTGCGACGACAAAGCGTGCCGCAGCATACACGTCAACATTGGAATGGACGTTGGCAGAACGTCCAGCCGGTAGCGTTGACTAGTAAAATCACATATTTGAATCGTCGTTTTGGCGAAAAAGACATTAGTCCCACAAACGATGACGTTTGTGGGATTTTACATATCAAGAGGGGAAACAGAGAAAATGAAAATTGGTAAAATTTTAGGCCTAACAGTGTTGGCAACACTTGGTCTACTTGTTGGTGGTAGTCAGACGACAGAGGCAAGCGTCTACACCTTTTCAGTGGTACCGGAATTACCAGAGAACCAGCTTGCAAAAAAGGCGGGCTATTTTGATTTGATGGTTAATCCAGGTGCGACCCAGGATTTAAAACTTAAGTATACAAATAATACGGATCACGCCGTCACGGTGAATGCTGATGTGACAACGGCAACAACGAATGGTGGTGGTGAAGTTGATTATGAGGGGGATCAAAAGAAATTAGACCCAACGCTAACAGCCAAGACCCAGGACATGATTACGGTACCACAAGATGTGACGCTAGCGGCACGTGAAACCAAGGAGGTAACAGCGCATGTCACAGTACCGCAAGCCGGTCTAACGGGTATTTCGTCGGGCGCTTTCACTTTCCGCGACAAGGATTCACAACAACATGCCCAGGCAGCCAGTGCCGGCATGGCGGTGAAAAATGTCTATGCCTTCCAAATTGCCGTTCTGATGCGACAACAAAAAGACACACCGTTTACATTTAATCAAATTCAACGGTCTGGTTTGCAGTTGCATACAGTGGCTGCTGGTCAAGTGAACGCCCGTAATGTGATTAAGGCTAATTTGCAAAATCCATTGGCAAAGTATATTAACGACTTTACAACGGTCGCTATCATTAAAAAGGCCGACAGTGATAAGACGGTATTATCACAAACGAATACGGATCAGCAAATGGCGCCAAATTCAAATTTTGACCTGGCAATCGCGTATGCAAACGGCGCTGCGATGAAGCCAGGCAAGTATGTCCTAGATTTAACAGCATATGGTCAAAAAGATGATCAAGGTGGCTATCAATTTACGGATGCCGCTAAGACGACAAAGTTTGCCCACCGCTGGCATTTTGAAAAGACATTCACGATTACGGGATCAGAGGCAACGCAATACAACAAGGCGGACTTTACGGTTACAAAGGATGCCTTTAATTGGTGGAGTTTGTTAGCTGTACTACTAGCAGTCTTGATTACAGTGTTCTGGTTCATTCTATGGAAGCGCCGTCGTGATGATGAGTAAGAAAGTGAGCAAAACTAATGAGAAAGGGACTAATCAAGATCATGTTGGCAACGCTGGCAGTCTCGCTGACTAGTTATGCGGCACCGGCGTTGGCGGCAACTGTCACCGTCCAAGATTTACAAACGGCAACTAAAATTGGTGAGCCGGCTGCCAATTACGCTGGTGTCGATGAAATGACGAACGCTTTCTTGCCAGGTGGGACGAGTTCTGGCTTTACGAATGGTTGGGCGCAACTGACCAACGGGGGTTCTAATCAATATGGGTCAGCGAGTTTTAAGTATCAGATTGATATGACATCATCGTTTAATTTCAAAGGCGGTTTTAAAACGAGTTCTGGTGGTAATAGTATTTTTGGTCAAGCCGGTGATGCGTTGGGGATGATTTTAGCACCGTATGACCCATCGCAAATGGGAAATGGTACGCCTAATAAGTACTTAGGAATTGGTAAGAACGGGACAACCGGATTCTCAAATGCGATATTCTGGGGAATTGATTTTTACTACAACTCGGATATGGGTGATTCGAACATCGGAACGTCGCTAGGTGTTAATTCGAAGCAATATGCGTCATTCCGACACACTGATAGTGCGGGTAAACTACAAACCATCGGTAGCAACGACCAAGCGCAAAACGTCAGTCTAAGTCGTGGTGGTGATGATGTCGGCTTTGCTTGGGCACCCGTGTCAGTTTCAAGTGACGGTCGTCAAGTGGTTGGTAATATCACGATAACTGGGTACGGCAAGACTTGGACACAAACAGTGACAGTGGCCCGTAACATGGGGTTCTCTGTCTTTGGTTCAACGGGTAATGAAACCTCAACCATGTCCGTCAATATGAAGACGTTTAGCGTGAAGTATGGAACCGTCCAAGCAACCTTTAACGGTGTCGCCGCCAAAACGACGGTTGATGCGAGCGATTTTAAAGCGCCAGTCTTTAATCCAGCCCAGAAGCCAGCGGTGGTGGGAAATACGGTTACGGTGGTGCAAAGTGATGCTGATGTTGATGCGGCAAGCAAGACGACCAAATTTGATCCTAACTTTGTGTATGTTGCACCTAAAGTAGCTGGCTACGATTTTACGGGTGATAACCGCAAAAATTATCAACAGTTTACGATTGCCAACAGTGATGATGATACGAATCACTTTGATTTAACGTATGAAAAGAAAAACAAGGTGACGATTAAGTATCAATATGCCACGCAGCTGGGGACCTATTTTGACTCGGTCACAAAGTCGGGATATGACGGGGATGATTATAGTGTGACCTCACCGGATATTGTGGGCTATAAGCCAGATATCGCAACGGTCACTGGTAAGTTGGGTGATAAAGATACCGTTATTGTGACCTATGCACCGTTGGTTAACAAACCATTGAATCCATTTGATCCCGATTATGCCAAGCCGGTAAATCCGTTGATTCCAGGGACGGATACGCCAGTGGGGAAGGAACAATCAGGCATCTTGACGGTCGACTATGCCTCGACTTTGGATTTTGGAAAGCAAAAAATTTCAGGGCAATCGACAACGTATGCTGCGAGTGCACAAAAGTTTGCTGATGATGCACACAGTACATTGATTGCACCTGTTTACGCGCAAGTATCTGACTTGCGGGCACAAGCGGGTGGCTGGACGCTCCAATTGGCGACGTCAGCGTTGAAAAACAAGACCACGGGCAAGCCGTTGCAGGGGGCATCATTATCGTTTGATAATGCTAAAATGGCCACTACGCCAGGAAAATTGACGGGGAACGTTGTTGACAAGCAAACGGTGGCATTTGGTCAAAGCGCAACGATTATGACAACAAACCAAGCAAACATACCCGGTACTTGGTTGGCGGTTTTTGGTGGCCAATCTGATTTAGGTCAAACTGACGGTCGGGATGTGGATCAGGCCGTCAAGCTGGCTATTCCAGGTGGTAGTGCGCAACAAGGTGACTACACGGCAGATTTAACGTGGACCGTTTTAGATACGGTTGGGAATAAGTAAGATGAAAAAACGACGAATTTTGTTAGGCTTGGTCCTAACATTAGGGCTTTTCGCCCCTTCGGTTTCGGCAGATGGGTTGCCATTTGCGGTGACACCACAACCAATGAAAGCACAACTTGATAAAACGGCGCATTACTACGATTTGAAGACGCACCCGGGACAAGTGGTTGTCCTGAAAATGCAGGTTAAAAATTTAACGCAGACGACGAAAACGGTTCGCATGATTCCCGAACCGGCGCGGACAAATCCGCTTGGTGATGTTGTCTATGATCGCACTGTTGGTCAGGCAATTAACCCGCGACTAGGGTTTGAAAAATTAGCGACAGGTACCCAGAAAATGAAATTATCTGCTGGTCAGACCCGTTACTTGACCGTCAAGGTCCGGTTGCCAAAGACAATGGGGAACGGGGTAATCGCTGGTGGTCTCCACTTTCAAGAAGTGACGGCGCAACGGCAACGTAGCCAACAGCAAATGTTAGCAAATCGCTATGCCTATGTCTTAGGAGTTGTGCTGCACACGGGTCACGTAAAAAAAGTGGCGAAGGTTAATCTACAAGCACGGACGATGGGTCATCAAATTGGTATTGGTATCAATAATAAGGCGAACCAGTTTATTAATCAGGTGAAAGTGACGCAAACCGTGAAAGATGCCAGGGGACACGTGGTACATCAGGCAGCGGTACAGGGTAAGCAATTGGCGCCTAATGTCACGGCAGCTATGACGCTGGATCAACACACGTATCAACCGGGTGACTATCAGGTGACGACACGGTTTACTAGCAAGACAGTGCATCAAACCGTTACGAATAATGTTAAAGTTAAATAGTCAACGAGTAGCCCTTAGCGATGTGCGTCGCTAAGGGCTTTTTGTGATATCACGGGTGCGATGTAAAAATGCTATACAGAGCGATATTAATAGCCGTATAATAAAATCTAGAACCGACGAGGGGAATAAAGATGTTTGATTTAGAAAAACTATCAAAAAAGGAATTACGGCGTGGCAAGTGGCTGACCATTCTGGCGCTGTTTATTGGTGTCGGTGCAATTTCGCCCGTCCAAGCAGCAGCTAGTTCGGCCTTAACGGCTGGACTGCTGGTAGCAATTTTTGTCGCACCAAAAACGGTCTTGCGCTGGATTTTGCCACTCGCATTAATTGCAGCGACCTGGTCTTTTTCAGGGGTGAGCTGGTTGCTACAAATTGTGCTGACGGTGGCCGTGATTGGTGCGCGCCAAGTGCTAGTGGGCCATGTTAAAGCGCCAACTAAATTAACGACTCAGACCAAATTAAAAATTAACGGTCAAGGGTTGAACAAACGGGATTTAACGGTATTTAAAGCCGTGTTTAATCGCACAAACGACAGTGTGACGCATGTTGAACAGCTACTGACTGAAACGAATGGGCTACGCAAGATTGCGACCGAAACCGAAGTGATTCGGTACGCTCGTGGTGTGGTGAAGGAACTCGCAGATGATCCAACGCAGCTGACGGACGCAGACGATTTTGTTTATACACATTTACCTAATATGGAAAAGATTTTGATGACGTATCATGACATTATTAGCCATGAAATGATTGATGAATCTGATAAACAACAATTAGCAGCTGCCCGAGATGTGTTGCGCCAATTGGCTGATCAAATCCAGCAAGATTATCGCCGTATCACGCGTGATGATATTACATCTTTGCAAGATCAATTGGATACTGCAAAACGAACAATGAGGAAATAAACATGACGGAAGAGTTAGTAAAAACACCTGAAGCAACGACCCCCGAGTTAACAGATACGTTGACGTCTGACGAAAAAGCCAAGGCATTACAGTTGGCACAAACCCTTGATATGTCTGCCACAGATTCTGTTTTGACTTATGGCTCTGATGCCCAAAAGAATTTAACGGATTTTTCACAGGGCGTTTTGGATCGGGTGCAAAATCAAGATGTTGGTCCAATTGGGGATGCACTGACGGAATTGATGGGGAATTTGAGTGAAGCGAATCCCAATGAATTGATTCCAGAGAAGCAAGGCTTCTTTGCACGCGTCTTTAAGCGGGTTCAGAAGTCAATTTATGAAGTCACTGCCAAATATCAGAAGATTGGTGCCCAGGTTGATAATGTTGCGGCACGCCTTGATCGCCATAAAGAGACTTTGTTAGCTGATAACAAAATGCTTGACGGTTTGTTCCAACAAAACTTAGATTTCTTCAAGCAACTTAATGTTTATATTGCAGGTGCTGAAATGAAGTTAAGTGATGTTCGTAATCGCGAATTACCCGCTGCCCGGGAAGTTGCGCAAGCGTCAGGTGATCAATTAGATGCCCAAAAGGTGCAGGACTTGGTGCAGTTTGAACAACGTTTAGAGAAGCGCAGCAATGATTTGAAGTTAACGCGTCAAGTTGCCTTGCAACAAGCACCGCAAATTCGTCTGATTCAATCAACCAATCAAGTATTGGCCGAAAAGATTCAATCGTCGATTTCAACAGCTATTCCATTATGGAAGAACCAAGTTGCCATTGCGTTAACTTTGTTGAAGCAAAAGAATGCTGTGGCGGCCCAACGCGCGGTAGCAGATACGACTAATCAATTGCTCCAAGCGAATTCCGAGATGTTGAAACAAAGTGCTGTTGAGACTGCAAAGGAAAATGAACGTGGGGTTATTGATATTGAAACCTTACAAAATACCCAAGCTAATCTGATTGAAACCATTGAAGAAACCATGCAAATTCAGCGTGATGGCCGTCAAAAGCGGGCCGATGCAGAAGTGAAGATGCAGGAGATGGAAACGGAATTAAAGCAGAAACTGCTGGCAATGGCCGACGAATCGGTACCACGCAAGAATGTGAATTAATAAAAAAGCTGACCGAATATGACAATCGGCCAGCTTTTTTCATAGGCTATTCATAAAATCTTTTGATACCTAGGTTGTATAAGCAAAACATTTGACACGATATAATCTGCATATCAATGCCTACATAGATCGTAACAACTTACTATAAAAGCTAGCAGGCCTGATACGAATTTTTCTTAATCATTTTTTAATAAATGGTCAAGGACAGCACATTGTGACTGTCATAGCACTGTAATTTATTCGCAATTTTTCGTAAAAATAGGGGTTACATGTTCACAACTAGACGGCTATAATTGTAGCCATAGGTAGCAGTAACACCGTAGTAGCCGAAAGGGGGCAAATATGGTCACGTTATATACATCACCTAGTTGTACATCATGCCGCAAAGCGCGCGCATGGCTAGAAGCAAACGCAATTCCCTATAAAGAGCGTAATGTTTTCAAAGAGCCATTGACACGAGATGAGATTAAGAACATCTTGCGCATGACGGAAGATGGTACCGAAGAAATTATCTCAACCCGGTCAAAACTTTTTTCTGAATTAGATATTTCATTGGACGACTTATCGTTGGGTGAACTAATTGAAATGATTCAAAAGCAACCAGCCTTACTGAAGCGTCCCTTGATGATTGATGAGAAGCGGATGCAGGTTGGGTATAATGAAGACGAAATTCGTCGATTCTTGCCACACGAGGTGCGACAAGCTGAGTTGGCCCGAGCAACAGCTTTGGCTGATCTGTAAAGTAAACATATCCACCATACATAAAAGGGCCATTCCGATGGTCTTTTTTTACCCCATCATGTCACGTTCGTTTATACTGGGGTGCGGTAGGAAACGTAATGGGTGGGTTAGCACACCTAGAACGCACGTGGTTAATGCTAATATATCGACTATTATTTCGGAAATTTGGTATAATAGTAAGCAAAGCTAGATTCCCGCGGACTGGGAAGGAAAGGGGTGCCCATAATGGAAATGGAACGCATTAACGAGGATACAATTCGAGTGGTGGTGACCAACGATGATCTCGCTGAGCGCAGTATTTCAGTGATTGACTTGCTGGGCAACCAAGAAGAAATTGAACGTTTCTTCTACAATATCTTGGAAGAAGTTGATGTCGAGCATGATTTCGAAAATAATGAGGCGGTTACCTTCCAAGTATTGCCAAACCGTAACGGCTTGGAGTTGTTCATCTCTAAGAATATTGGGGATAAGGCCATGATGGATGGTGTTATCAACTCAATGTTTGGCAATCGTGATGCTGGTGATGTAAACGATGATGTTTCTGATAGATTATTAGAGCAATTGTTAGATAATGACGGTGACGGGGCTAAGAAAAAGCCACAAGCACGCCAGCAACGTGCCGCAGCTGAGTCACGGGCTGCCGACCAGATGGTTAATGCTGCACGCGAATTGGCGCGTGATAAGCAGGGTCGTCGTCAAGTTATTTTGAAGTTTAAAGACTTTGAAGCAATTATCCAATTTGCAAAGATGATGCAAGAAGAAGTCGGTGACTCAAAGGTCATTGAATACAACAAGGACTATTATGTTGAGTTGTCATTTGATGAGTCAGTTTCACAGGCAGGCGTCCAAGATATTACGGCTGTGGCTCGCGAATACGGTGATGTTACGCCAGTGGCAGCTGAAGTACTTGCTGAACATGGTCGCACAATTTTTGGTGAGAATGGTTTAACGCAAGTTTTGTCATTCTTTAAGTAATAGTGTTTTTAATAAAAGCCGGATCGACAGAAATGTCGGTTCGGCTTTTTTCGTGCAATGATAATTAAAATCGCTAGCGGAAGAAAACGCTTTCATTGCCCAAGTGAAAAGCCTGATTTTTGTAAATACTCCCACCTTATTCACAGACTAGAACCCGCCACTTTCACATATAGTTCTCATTATTCGAAACTTTTACAAAATATAACTGTAATATAGTTGTTACAACGAAGCAGGCGATACGCACTATTCTGACAGCCGGCTTTGTTGAACTAAAAACGGCGTACGGGGGATAACATGGGACTTAAATTAGATAGTGACTTCTTGTGGGGTGGTGCCATTGCTGCGCACCAAGCCGAAGGAGCCTGGAATGTCGGTGGCAAGGGCGTGTCAATTGCAGATATTTTAACTGCTGGGGCACATAACCAGCCACGTCAAATTACTGACGGCGTGATTGCCGGATTGAATTATCCAAATCATCACGGGATCTACTTTTATGAGTCGTACAAAACAGATTTGGCGTTGATGGCAGAAATGGGCTTTAAGGCCTTTCGAACATCGATTGCTTGGACGCGTATTTTTCCGAATGGTGATGATGCGCAACCGAATGAAGAGGGGCTACAATTTTACGATGATTTGTTTGACGAAATGAATCGACTTGGGATTGAACCGGTGGTGACGTTAAATCACTTTGAGATGCCATATCATCTGGTTGAAGCTTATGGGGGCTGGTCAGATCGGCGTGTGATTGATTTCTTTGTGACGTATGCGGAGACCGTCTTTAACCGTTATCAGGATAAGGTGAAATATTGGATGACGCATAATGAGATTTCAAATCAGGCGAATTTGGTCGATGAAGCGATGAGCGAGTTCATGATTTGGACCAATTCAGGGTTGCGTTTTCCAGAGGGCACACCAACGGAAGAAAAACTTGCCGCAATGGTGCAAGCTGGGCACTATGAGCTCGTTGCGAGTGCAAAGGCCGTCGCAATTGGACATGCGATTAACCCAGAATTTATGATTGGGGGCATGTTGAATGTGGCGCCGCTATACCCAGCGTCACCAAAGCCAGCCGATAATTTGGCGGTCCAAAAAGCCCGCCAAGCACGCGACTGGTTCTCAGACGTGCACGTCCGTGGCGCATATCCGGCCGAATTTGAAGCCTTTGCAGATCGAACAGGCTTCCGACCGGACATTACTGACGAGGATCGTGCTGTCTTACAAGCTGGTACAGTTGATTATCTGGCAATTTCGTACTATAACTCGTTCGTTGTTAAAGCAACGTCAGCTGGTTATACGGAATTTGAAGAGACGCACGGCTTTGAAATTGTGCCAAATCCTGAGGTGCAGGTCTCAGATTGGGGTTGGGCGATTGATCCACAAGGCCTGCGTTATACGTTGAACGAGCTGAATGATTTGTACCCAGGTCTGCCGTTGATGATTGTCGAAAATGGTTTTGGGGCCTATGACGAAGTGGTTGATGGCCAGGTACATGATCAATATCGGATTGATTATTTGAAGGCCCATATTGCTGAAATGGAAAAGGCAATTGTTAACGATGGAATCCCAGTCATTGGCTACTTGTCGTGGGGACCAATTGATATTGTTTCAGCGGGAACCGGTGAAATGAGTAAGCGTTACGGCTACGTGTATGTTGATTTAGATGATATGGGTGAAGGTTCTGGCGAACGTTTACGCAAGGATTCGTTTGAGTGGTATAAGCAAGTCATCACCTCACAAGGTGTGACACTATAAAGAAAAGTAGAGGATTTAAACATGGCAGATAAGGTAATTATGTTAGCGTGCGCCGCAGGTATGTCAACGTCAATGTTGGTACAACGGATGCAAGATGCAGCAAAGGCAGCCGGTAAGGACTACAAGATTTTCGCGAAGTCAACGGCAGATATTGACAGTGAATTAGCTTCAGCTGAAAAGCCAGATGTGTTGTTGCTTGGGCCACAAGTGCAATACATGAAGAATGAAGTTAAGAAGAAGACTGATGAAGCCGGCATTCCAATGGATGTTATCAACATGATGGATTACGGCATGATGAAGGGTGATAAGGTTTTGGCAACAGCCGAGGCTATGATGTAATCACATCAGACGATACTAAATAGCGAACAACGGGGGGATATAGCCATGGATGACGCACGTATGGAAGTTGTTATGGGATTGATTATGCACGGCGGTAACGCAAAGGGCCAGGCTTTCCAAGCGATTCAATTTGCGAAGGAAGGCAAGTTTGATGAAGCTGAGGGTGCTTTGAAGCTCGCAAACGAAGAGTTGAAAGCGGCGCACGATGTGCAAACGGATATGCTAACTAAGGAAGCCCAAGGTGAGCACACAGAAGTTGATCTCTATATGGTTCACGGCCAAGATCATTTGATGAATGCCATTACGTTCCGCGACATGGCTATTGAACTCATTGAGTTGATGAAGCGTGTGCAAAAGTTGGAGGGGTAATTGTAATGGTTAAAGGATACCAAATGCCTGAGGGGTTCTTATGGGGAGCTGCCGTTGCTGCGCATCAACTTGAAGGCGCTTGGGATGTTGATGGCAAGGGCGTGTCGATTGCTGATGTGATGTTGGCCGGCAAAAATGGGGTGCCCCGTGAAGTAACGGATGAAGTTTTACCGGATGGTAACTATCCGAACCACCGGGGAATTAATTTTTACGAGTCATATCCACAAGACTTTAAGTTGATGAAGGAACTGGGCTTAAAGGCTTTCCGCACATCAATTGCATGGACGCGTATTTTCCCGAATGGGGATGAAGAAACGCCAAATGAAGCCGGCTTGGCTTACTATGACAAGATGATTGATGCGATGATTGAAAATGACATCGTGCCAGTCATCACGTTAAGCCACTTCGAGATGCCGTTGCATCTGGTTAAGAAGTACGGTGGGTTCCGTAACCGTCAAGTCATTGATTTCTTCTTGAAGTTTGCCGATACGGTGATGCTACGTTATGGGGATCGCGTCAAGTATTGGATGACCTTCAATGAAATTAATAATCAAACGTCTTGGATGGATCCGCATCCAATGCTGCAAAACTCAGGATTGCTAGATTATCAGGCAGACGAAGCGCAAGAACTGATGTATCAAGCGTCACACTACGAGTTATTGGCCTCCGCATTGGTGACAAAGCGGGCCCATGAAATCGCACGTGAGATGGGATGCGAATTATTGGTCGGTGATATGATTGCCATGAATCCAGTTTATCCAGCTTCCTCAAAGCCAGAAGACATTTTGATGGCAGAACGGGCGATGCAGTCGCGTTATTTCTGGGGTGATGTCCATGCAACGGGTCAGTATCCAAACTGGCTAAAAAAGTTCTGGGCACACAAAGGTTTCAAAATCGATATTACACCGGCTGATGAAAAAATTTTGGCTGAGAATACCGTGGATTATGTGGCCTTTTCATACTATATGTCTTGGACAGTATCCGATACTGGCGATGAGTGGTTGGAATATGATGAGGAAGCGAATCACGGTGACAACCCATTCTTGCAGAAGTCAGATTGGGGCTGGCAAATTGATCCAGTTGGCGTCCGTTGGGCGATGAACTGGATGTGGGATCGTTGGCATAAGCCAATGTTTATCGTCGAAAACGGCTTTGGTGCCTATGACGAATTGACCCCAGAACATGAAGTGCACGATGATTATCGCATTGCCTATTTCCAAGGGCATATCCAAGCGATGGAGCGGGCCGTTGCCTTAGATGGCATTCCGCTAATTGGCTATCTACCATGGTCAGGAATTGATATTGTGTCGGCCTCGACAGGTGAAATGTTGAAGCGTTATGGCTTCATTTATGTCGACCTGGATGACATGGGCCAAGGATCGGGCACGCGCTATCGTAAGGACTCGTTTAAGTGGTATCAGCAAGTGATTGCCTCAAATGGAGAGGATTTGGGGTAGGTTAATCAAATTGAGAATTGGTGATGACATGCAAGTAACGATACGAAATAAGTAGAGGAAAACAACATGAATAATTTCATCAATGAAAAGTTGTTGCCGCCAGTTATGAAATTCGTTAACACGAAGGCGGTTACGGCAATTAAGAATGGAATGCTTTACCCAATTCCATTCATTGTGATTGGCGCGGTCTTCTTGATTTTGGGACAATTCCCAATTCAAGCGGTCCAAGATTATTTAAATGAAATTGGTTTAGGTCCAATTTTCATGCAAGCTAACAACGCGTCATTTGGTATTATGGCATTGTTTGCCGTATTCGGTATTGCGTACTCATGGGTGCGTGATGAGGGGCACGATGCAGTGCCTGCCGGTATGTTGGCCATTGTGGTCGATATCATTTTGCAACCGGATACAGTTAAGTCGGTCACTAGCATCGCGAACCCAGAACGTGTCTCAACGGTTTGGCAAGTGTCAGGTGTGATTGATAAGGCATGGCTTGGTGGTAAGGGTATGATCGTGGCCATTATCGTTGGATTGTTGGTTGGTTGGTCTTATTCATGGTTCATGAAGAAGGGCTTTACCATCAAGTTGCCAGAACAAGTGCCTGCTAACGTTGCGGCGTCATTTACGGCTTTGATTCCAGGTGCTGCAATTGTTACGGTCGCAACAGCCATTTATGGTATCTTCAAGCTTGGCTTTAATACAACGATGGTTGAGTGGATTTATGCCACGATTCAAACACCATTGCAACACGCAACCGATGGACCGTTGGGTGTTGTCGTTGTCGCCTTCTTGCCAGTGTTCTTGTGGTTCTTCGGTGTTCACGGTGCCACAATCGTGGGTGGTATCATGACGCCATTGCTATTGGCAAACAATGCTGATAACTTGGCTTTGTATAAGGCTGGTAAGTTGACTTTGGATAACGGGGCGCACATTGTGACGCAAGCCTTCATGGATCAATTCATTACGGTGACTGGTTCAGGTATGACAATCGGATTGGTTATCTTTATGTTGGTTCGTGCCAAGTCAGTACAAATGAAGACGCTTGGAAAGTTGGAAATTGTCCCAGCTTTGTTCAACATCAATGAACCAATCTTGTTCGGATTGCCATTGGTTTTGAACCCATTGTTGGCTATCCCATTCATTTTGACGCCATTGGTTTCAGGTTTCGCGACGTATGCCGTGATTGCAATGGGTATTATTCCACCATTTAATGGTATGTATGTACCATGGACGACGCCCGCAATTGTGTCAGGTTTGATTGTCGGTGGTTGGCAAGGTGCGTTGTGGCAAGCGGTTATGCTTGTGATGACAGGATTCATGTATTACCCATTCGCTCGCAAGTACGACAAGGTATTGCTTGCTGAAGAACAAGGTGATGCACAACCATCAGCCGCTGATATTGAAAAGTTGGAAGAAAACCCAGCTAACTAAATTTAACCTTGATAAGAGTATCACTCGTTCTGAGTGGTGCTTTTTTCTTTATTTTGGACAAATGTCGGTCACATGCGTCTATCTTTGTTGGAGGTGATGAAATGTACATTGCACAAACGCTTGGCACAACCGGGCTAATGACGGCGGATAAGGCTGATAAACAATGCAATTATGTTTGTCCAGGGTGTCAGACTCCGGTGACAGTCAAAAAAGGCCGCCTTAAACAAGCTCACTTCGCGCATACAAGCTTACAAAAATGTCAGGCATTAGCTGAAGGTGAATCAGCAGTTCATTTGCTAGGTAAATTAGCGATGGTTGACTTCTTCGAAAGTATTGGTGGCCGAGTGGTGTTGGAGCCTTGGTTACCTGAGATTCAACAACGGCCGGACTTGCTCGTAACGTTTGACAATCGACAAGTGGCGATTGAATTTCAATGTGCGCCAATCAGTGCTGAACGGGTGCAGCGTCGTACCGCTGGTTTTGCTAAGCTTGGGTTGGATGTTGTGTGGGTACTAGGGCCAACCTACCAGCAACGAAAATTACAACAAGCGACACTGGCGAAATTTGCGCGGATTCGACACGAGACGCTACAAGTAGCGCTATGGCGCGGAAAAGATGGGATTCAATGGCGGGAATGGTGGACAGTGGATGGCCGGACGCATGTTGGCCAGGAGGATTATTCCGATCCGATTAGGCAATTGGCGAAAATTCAGCAACAGGTTGTGCGTCGTGACCGGCGCATCAGGCAACTGCAAAAACAACTTTATCAGCAAAATCGGACAGTCACCGGGATTCCAATTTGTTGTCATATCAGGCAGCCACTACCGGGCGGTTTAAAGACGCCTCATTGGATTTTGGCCACGCAGCTAATCACAATACTCGAGAAGGCACCATGTCCTGCTGAACAACTACTAACGGTGATTGAACGGGCTGAATGGTTCGCTTTTGGGGCCACCCCTGCTAGCGCTGTTGCGAAGCTGTGGTTAACGCAGTTGTTGGTGTTATGGCAGTCGATGGGGGTTGTGCAAGTAACAAATGACCGCTGGCGTCTGGTCACAAATGTACAGTGGTTTGCAGATTTCAATCAAAAATGTCGAGAATTACGTTCTCACGTGCATACTGTTGGCAGTAAGTGATAGAATAAAGCTAATATTTTTGAAATGAGGTGGCGAGCAATGGCCAAAGAATTACCATTACGAGATGCATTGCCTGAGTCAATGACTTGGAATTTGCAGACAATTTTTGCTTCTGATGAAGCGTGGGAAGATGCCTTTGAAGAATTGGCCGATCGGTTAGAGTCAGCGGATTTCTTCGTCCAATCAGCAACGACGTCTGGTACAGATTTGTACAATGCGTTGCAATACGGTTTGGGTGTGATGCGTGACTTAGAAAAGCTGTATGTCTATGCTTCAATGAAGTCAGACCAAGATACAGCCAACGCTTATTATCAAGGGTTGAGCAATCGAGCTGAAGCCTTGGCAGCACGTGTTTCGGCAGCCATTGCATTCTTTGATCCAGCTGTTTTGTCACTTTCAGAAGCTGAATTAACGGCCTTTTTTGAAGCAGAGCCTAAGCTGGGGGCGTATAAGCATTACTTCGAGAGCATCTTGACGCAACAAGGTCACGTCTTAACGCCAGACCAAGAAGCATTGTTAGCTGCTGCTGGGGATGTTTTTGGGGCGTCAGAACGGACATTTGGTGTGTTGGATAATGCCGATATTAAGTTTGAAGCTGTTGCCAACGAAGATGGTGAACTGGAGACGTTGTCAAACGGTGTCTATTCACGTTTATTGGAGTCGACTGACCCGGAAGTACGTCGAAATGCTTTCCAAACGTTCTACAAGTCATATGTCTCACTTGAAAATACCTTTGCATCTTTGATTGCCAGTCACGTGAAGGGTCATAACTTTATGGCGGCGGTTCACAACTATGATAATGCGCGTGAAGCTGCTTTAGCTGGTAACCATGTGCCAGAAGTGGTGTACGATACATTGGTGGCGGAAGTAAATGAAGCGTTGCCGTTGTTGCATCGTTACGTTGCCCTCCGAAAGCAATTGTTGGGCTTGGACGAATTGCACTCATACGATTTGTATACCCCAATTTTGGGCGAACCTGACTTTACGATTGATTACGAATCTGCCCAGGCTGAAGCATTGAAGGCGTTGGCACCATTGGGCGAAGATTATCTGGAAGTTGTCAATACAGCCTTTGATAATCGTTGGATTGATGTCATTGAGAATAAGGGCAAGCGTTCAGGAGCCTACTCGGGCGGTTCATATGATACAAATCCATTCATTTTGCTGAACTGGGTTGATAACCTGAACAATTTGAGCACTTTAGTTCACGAAATGGGCCACTCAGTGCACTCATATTTGACTCGTCAAAATCAGCCTTACCACTACGGCGATTACCCAATCTTCTTGGCTGAAATTGCGTCAACGACGAACGAAAACTTGTTGACGGATTACTTGCTTAAGACGGTGACGGATAAGAAGTTGCGTGCATATATCTTGAATCAGTACTTGGATGGTGTGAAGGGAACGGTCTTCCGTCAAACCCAATTTGCAGAGTTTGAGCAATGGATGCACGTGACGGATGCGCAAGGCGTGCCATTGACTGCTGATGTTTTGGATGAGGCCTATGGTGAACTTAACCGACGTTACTACGGCCCAGCCTTGACGTTTGATGATGAAATTGCGCACGAGTGGGAGCGTATTCCACACTTCTACTACAACTTCTACGTGTTCCAATACAGTACTGGTTTTGCTGCTGCGACGGCAATGGCGGATAAGATTTTGACTGAAGGGGCACCGGCTGTGGCGGCTTACAAGGAATACTTGAAGGCCGGATCATCTGCATTCCCAATCGATGTGATGAAGAAGGCCGGGCTTGATATGACTAAGCCAGATTACTTGCGTGATACATTCAAAGTGTTCGAACAGCGCTTGAACGAATTTGAAGCGTTGGTGGCAGAATTAGCTGCTGAATAACTAATTGACGCAATTAAAAAAGCACAATCTCATCGAGATTGTGCTTTTTACGTTTGGTAGAACGGCAGTGAAGCCATTCTTTTCGTGTTTTACTTAAACAATACCCAGTACAAAGTTGAAGCGACGATTGCACCAGCGATTGGGGCCAAGATGGCAACCCAAGCGTACTCCCAGTGTGATGATCCCTTGAACTTCAATGGTAATAGGGCGTGGACCAATCGTGGCCCAAAGTCACGGGCGGGGTTCAAACCTGGCCCAGTTGCACCACCTAATGACGTAACCAATGTTGCAACCAAGACACCAAGTGCTAGACCAGCGATCCCCTTATAAGCTTCAGATGACGTAATACCCAAAGCGCCGAACACCAAGACGAATGTACCAACGAATTCGTTGATAAAACCATTCATTCGTGAGTTAGCAGCATCAGTCGTTGAGAATGGTGCGAAAACGGCGTCAACGTTTGTTGTCAAATCAAAGTATGGCTTATATGCAGCCACAACCAACATTTGACCAAACATAGCACCCAAAACTTGGGCGATAATGTATGGCAAAACTTCTGACCATGGGAAGTCGCCCACAACGGCCAAGGCCAACGTGAACGCTGGGTTAATTTGAGCAGAGAAAGCACCAAATGCCATTGCTGGGATAGCCACACCAGCACCGTAACCAACGGCGATGTTCAGCCAACCAGTTTCTTCTCCCTTTGTGTTCTTCAATTCTGTGTTGGCAACGGCTCCGTTACCCAATAAAACCAAAAATGCTGTTCCAAAAAATTCAGCGAACAAGCGCACTACTAATGAGTGGTCCATAATTCCTCCAAAAAAATAAAAAGTGACATGTTTAACCAAAACAAATTATGTCGCATTTCTGCGCACACACGAACGCTTACCAATTTATCAAATATTTGTTGTTATAACAAGGAATTTTAAGGGTTTTTAACAAGTTTGTAAAAATGTGCACATGATACGAAGTGACTGTGAAAGTATCCCAGGCTTAGTTTACCCGAATGGATAATCCATACACACAACAGACTAATAATATTAGATTCACTTTCATTGAAACGCTTTCAATAAACAGGTAAAATTAAAGATATCAAATATGTTTGGAGGCAGAACTATGACACCAGGTCAAATTGCATTAATTATAATCGCAGTCGCGGTTTTGTTATTGGTGCTATTTATCGGTTTGTTCCTTGTGCGTTTGACGCGCACATTGGGTGTAATTACCCGTGATGTCGATATTATTGCGCGTGAAGCGAATGATATTATGGCAAACGCGAATACTTTATTGAATGACGTAAATGGCAAGGTCGCCACGATCGACCCCGCTTTCCAAGCGGTGGCTGATTTAGGCACATCGGTTTCAGAATTGAACGCTGCAACCCACGATTTGACTGGCAAGGTGAAGAAAACAGCTTCATCACGGGGTGCCAGTGTTGCATCAGCGGTAACCGCAGTTAACGGATTCCGTAAAGCACGTAAGTCTCAAGCATCATCAAGTAAATAATTGGAGGGTAAACGCATGTCTAAGGGTAAGGGATTTCTAGCAGGATTGTTGTTTAGTGGGGTAGCTGCCGCAGCTGGGTACGCCTACTACAAGAGCTTGTCAGCTGAGGAGCAAAGCAAGTTGAAGGCAAAGGTTGATGACGTTGTTGTGGATGTGCGCGACAAGGCAGTAGATTATACGTATGCTGCAACAGATGCCGTTGCTTCAGTTCGGGATCGTGCCGATGAACTTGTGGCTGAGAAGGGATTGGACGGTAAAGTTGCTGATTTGAAGTCGCAAGCGTCTGAAAAGACGGCCGGCCTACGCGCTAAGGCGGATGATTTGAAGGCCCAAGCACAAGATTTAGCTGACCAAGCGAAGTCAAAGGCGTCAGAGGTTAAGGATCAAGTCCGAAGCAAGGTTGCACCAGAGTTAGCTGATGAAGACATTGACATTGTGTTGGATCCAACAGCACCATCTTTGTCAGAAGCATTCGATGATTTAGAAGAACCTGTTGCGGTTGAAGAAGCAAAGACGATTACGCCTGAAGTTTTGGAACCAACACAAGGTTTGTCAGAATCAGGTAAGAAGGGCTTGTCAGAGCTTTAATAACCAAAATGAAAAGACGACGTA
>NZ_AEKT01000025.1 GCF_000193635.1 Weissella cibaria KACC 11862
GGGTAAGCCAAAGATGATTCACAGCGACATGGGAAGCCAATACACTTCTAGCCTGTTCGAAGGAACATTACAAAACTCTGGAATACATCACTCTTACTCCCGTAAGGGTCATCCTTACGATAATGCTCGTATCGAGAGCTTCCATTCGCTCATCAAGCGCGAAATGATTTATCACGAAGAGTACGGGACCATTGATGATGTCCGGGTGTCTGTCGAGTGGTACGTGAACTGGTACAACAACAGTCGCATCAACTCACGGACTGATTGGCTTCAGACCGCCTAGACCAATGTCTGGTTTACTTAATCTCGATTATCCCAAGTCCCAGCATTACCGAGGCCTGACGGCTGATTGCTCACCTCGTTAACTTCACAATCTATACCATTTATGGTATTCGGAACTAAATGTAGTGTATCGAATGTTTGAATACCTTAATCATGATATTAGATAAGTAGTCCGCTTCCTGGTTAATGGATTTATAAATAACCAGGTTCAAGTGATAAAAGCCTACGAGTTTCCTGGTAGGCTTTTTTAGAGGGATAATGGATATGAGTGATAGATCTGATTTTGAATTCGGAAGCTTAGTATTCAAAATCAGCTGCATAAGCAAAGTTAAAAATATTAAATTTTCCTTCCCCATCCGATGCGAAAACACTTATTTGTTTGCTTCTATTGATTTATAAAGTTCTCCCCACTGCCACATTTCGTGTATCAGCGGCTTTAATTTCCAACCAATATCAGTTAGAGAATACTCTACTTTGACAGGTACTTCTGCATACACTCGTCTTTCTATGAGTCCGCGACTCTCCATTACTTTCAAATGTTGCGAAAGTACCTTATTAGAAATACCATCCAATCCCTTTGTAAGCTCCCCAAACCTCTTAGTCCCATTCAATAGTTCACGAATAATCAAGATTTTCCAATGATCACCAATTAGAAGTGCTGTTGTTGCAACAGGGCAAGGTGGTAGTTCTAGATATTTCAATTCTGTCATAATTCAGCTCCATCACATAGTTACCTATTAGTAACTATGTGATTTTAACTTTCTTTATTTACATTTGTAACTTTGCATTCTAACATAGATTAGACAAAGAATAAATTATTTCAAAGGAGAAAAATTATGAATATTGGTATCATTGGTGCAACTGGAAAATTAGGAAATCTCTTGGTTGAAAAGCTAACAAACCGAAACGAAAAGCCAACTGCGATTGTGCGCAACAAATCAAAGTTAACGACCAATATCCCAACAATTGAAAAGGATATTTTTGATTTAACGACTGAAGACATTAAAGATTTTGATGTAGTAGTCAATGCTTTTAACGCACCTATGGAAGATCCAGAACAATTTATTACTTCTACTGAACACTTAATTTCAATCTTGCAAGGGACTAATACTCGTTTGGTATTCGCTGGTGGTGCAGGTGTGTTATTGGTTGATGAAAACACAATGTTAGTTGATACACCTGAAGTGCCAGCTGAATTTAAGCCAATCGCTGAAGCCGAAGTAACTGCATTTAAAGCTTTGGCCGAAGTTCAGGATTTTGATTGGACATATATGGCACCTCCTGCAATGATGGAATTTGACGCCCCTCACACTGGCAAGCACTCATTCTCTGGTAATAAGCTAGGCGTTAACGCCGATGGTAAAAGCTTTATCAGCTACTCAGATTATGCCGATGCATTTGTAGAACAAATCTTCAATCCTGAAAACCATGCTATCGTTGGTGTTTATGCTTAATGCTTAATTAACATTAGCCACCTATAAAAGGATAATCATAAAAATAATATTACATAACTATTTCTAAACACAGAAACCTATAAATCTTAGAAGACAAACTAACTTGTGTTGTTGTCAATAAAAATAAGCAATTTAGAGATGCTCTTATGCTAGATTTACGGACAGATTTTTCTCTGCCCTATAAACTAATAGCAGAGGAGCATTTTTTATATGATTCGATATGCACCAGACTTTAAGCAATCTCTTGTCGAGATGCACAACCAAGGGCGTTCTTGCGCTTCATTTTGCAGACTGATGTTGGCGATCGTTTGGTTTGGGAACCCATGAATGAGCTCAATCTCAAATCTCGCATGGTCAAGAAGTCATACAAGAAGCCAACAACAACCACTGACACACCTCAGAAGCCCAACCTCATGAAGAAGTTGGATGATTTGAGTGGCGTTCTGGCAACTGACATTACGTACACCCAGTTGATGAATCGTGAGTGGGTTTATCTGGCAACCGTCTATGACCCAGAAAAGCGTCGCGTAGTCTCATACGGACTAAGTCCAGAGATGACCAAGGAATTCGCAACATCCGTCGTAGTTAAGGCTCTAAGAGCCAACGGTAAGCCAAATATGATTCACAGCGACATGGGAAGCCAATACACTTCTAGCCTGTTCGAAGGAACATTACAAAACTCTGGAATACATCACTCTTACTCCCGTAAGGGTCATCCTTACGATAATGCGCGTATCAAGAGCTTCCATTCGCTCATCAAGCGCGAAATGATTTATCACGAAGAGTACAGGACCATTGATGATGTCCGGGTGTCTGTCGAGTGGTACGTGAACTGGTACAACAACAGTCATATCAACTCACGGACTGATTGGCTTCAGACCGCCTAGACCAATGTCTGGTTTACTTAATATCGATTATTCAGATATGAACTTATTTAGGGACTATAATTATATTTAGCCTCTATTTACACCAGAATATTCTTCGCAACCAGTAGTTGCTTTTAGTGCGCTAATAATTAGCGTGCTTTTTTCTCGCTTCAATATGATAATGAATCTATTGAAAGTGAGGTTACGTTTATGATTTTAGGGCAAAGGATAAAAGAAGAGCGAGAAAAAAGGCAGTGGACACAAGATTATCTTGCAGAAACACTTAATGTTTCTCGTCAGACCATTTCTAAGTGGGAAGTCGGAAGTACTTATCCCGATATTGATCGTTTAGTGCAAATCAGCAATTTATTCGGCATTACCTTAGATAGTTTGATCAAGGGCGATGATTCACTAAAAAAAAGCATAGTTATTACCAAAAACGCAAAGGCACAAACTAATGTCTGGGAATTTATGCGCAGTACTGGTTGGATGATGGTAATTGCAATTATTTATTTAGTCACCAAAATGATTATCGCTGTCTTTAGTTAAGAAACCTTTAGGGACTATAATTACATAGAAGACCTTAATACTTATACACCTATGTTGATGGAAGCATTGCATTTAAGTTTATGGTGTTATACAAATTAAAATTATAGGTGGTTTAGAATGAAAAAAATTTATTTTTTATGTACAGGAAATTCTTGTCGCAGTCAAATGGCTGAAGGATATGCAAAAAAAATATTGCCGGCAAATGAGTTTCAAATCGAGAGTGCAGGGATTGAAACTCATGGGTTAAATCTAAATGCTGTTAAAGTTATGGCTGAAGATGGAGTAGATATTAGTAGCCACTACTCTAAATTAATTGATCTAAATTATTTGAACACTTCAGATTTAGTTATTACTTTATGTGGTGATGCCAAGGATAAATGTCCTATGCTTCCCCCTCAAACCAAGAGTTTACACTGGCCTTTATCTGACCCAGCGCAAGCTACAGGAACTTTAGAAGAACAACTACAAGAATTCCGTAAGGTTCGTGACGAAATTAAAAAATTAGTTACAAGTTTGAATAACTACGTTCATTAATAAAAAAATGCCATATAGTGACGCAGTAAAACAGTCCAATTAATTTATTGACTTCTAAGGAAAATACCAGGGCTTTGGTTATGAGCTAGATATGTGACTAGGCACTCACTAGAATGCCCTTCCATTCAGGGGCTATTATTATATAATGACCCCTCGAAAAGACTATTAAAACAGACCCCGTTATCTACTAGTTAGATAACGGGGTCTGTTTTTTTTAATGAATAATAATACCCCGTTAATGTCGCTACATTTTTCCTAACTTTATAATCAGACTGTTGTATATGAATTATGATACGATGCAACAAATTTGCCTGCTAATTAGAGACTCCCATTTTTCAAAACCACACCGATTATTCATCGGTGATTGCAGCAACTAAAGTGAAACAGTCATTTTAGTTGCTATTTTTTGAAAGCGTTTTCTATTGGTGCTACGATTAACCTGTTAAATCATTAATAGGAGGAGAAAACATGTCTATAAAAAATGTAACTGTGGCCGGTGGTGGCATTTTAGGTGGGCAAATTGCCTTTCAAAGTCAGTTCATGGGATTCAATGTTACGGTTTATGATGTCAATGATTCTGCTCTAAAACACTCTGAGCAATTAATGACATCATATCCTGATATTTATAAAAATTTCTATGAAGATGGTCAAAAAGCGGATGAAGTTATTGAAAACATCCGCTTTAGTTCTAATCTAGCTGATGCTGTTCAGGACGCAGATCTAGTAATTGAGGCCATTCCAGAAAATGTCGACATTAAGAAGGATTTCTATAAGCAACTTTCGAGAGTTGCTCCCCCAAAAGCAATATTTGCTTCAAATTCTTCTACGCTCATCCCATCTCAATTTGTTGACAGTGTTGATCGTCCAGAAAAATTTTTAGCCCTACATTTTGCTAACCAAATATGGGTCAACAATAATGCTGAAATTATGGGACATGCGGGAACTGATGAGAAGTATATTGATGAACTTGTGAAATTTGCGAGAGATATCCGAATGGTCCCTTTTAAATTAAACAAGGAACAACATGGTTATATTCTCAATTCACTCTTAGTTCCATTTTTAGATGCGGGAACAAAACTGTGGGCAAATGGTGTTTCCGATCCTCATACAATTGATAAAGCTTGGATGTTAGCAACGAAGGCCCCAATGGGACCGTTTGCATTATTAGATGTTGTTGGTCTACAGACACCCTATAATTTAGCTTTATCAAGGTCAGAAACAGACGAAGAACAAGCCAAGATTGCTCGTTTAATAAAAGAAATGATCGATAAGGGACATACGGGATTGGCAGCAGGAAAGGGATTCTATGAATATCCTAACCCTGAATACCAACAAGAGTCATTTTTAAAATAAGAATGACATTAGAGTTTTTTAAATAGCGTATATCAACATAAAGCGTAGTAAAAGGAGACCATTATGCGATATTCTAACGGAAATTATGAAGCTTTTGCACGTCCAAGAAAGCCCAAAAATGTGGATCAAAAGTCAGCGTATATTATTGGAGGAGGGCTGGCCGGATTGGCGACCGCTGTTTTCTTGGTGCGCGATGGACAAATGTCCGGGGAAAAAATTCATATATATGAAGAATTGCCTACTCCGGGTGGATCGTTAGATGGAGAAAAGCGTGCCAATATTGGCTTTGTGACACGTGGTGGTCGAGAAATGGAAAATCATTTTGAGACTATGTGGGACATGTATCGATCAATTCCTTCTTTAGAAATTGAAGACGCCTCTTACTTAGATGAATTTTATTGGCTAGATAAAGATGATCCAAATTCATCTAATACTCGCCTAATTTATAACCGGGGACAACGCGTCCCAACGGATGGCCTGTATACTTTGGATGAAAAATCTAAAGAATTAATAGATTTAGTTTTAACCCCTGAGTCAAAACTGGGTAAGACGACTATTGAGGAATTTTTCTCAAATGAGTTCTTTGAAAGTAATTTTTGGATGTACTGGGCAACTATGTTTGCTTTTGAAAAGTGGCATTCTGCAGTTGAGATGCGTCGATACACGATGCGATTTATTCATCATATTGATGGACTACCTGATTTTAGCGCCCTAAAGTTCAATAGGTACAATCAGTATGAGTCTATGGTTCTACCAATTATAAAGTATTTAGAGTCATATAATGTCGAATTCATCTATAATACACAAGTTAATAATGTTTTGGTAGATTTTGAAAATGACGAAAAAATTGCAAAAAAACTCGTGATCCAGGATGGTGATGATGTTAGCCTATCGCGTGATGATCTTGTATTCGTTACAAATGGTTCTATTACAGAAAGTTCAACATACGGAAGCCATGATAAACCCGCTCCTGTATCAAAAGAGTTGGGTGGTAGTTGGTCACTGTGGAAGAATCTGGCAGAACAATCTAATGATTTCGGTCATCCAGAAGTATTCTATGATAACCTACCCGAAAAAAGTTGGTTTGTGTCAGCGACAGCCACTATAAAATCACCAGAAATTGAACCCTACATTGAACGTCTAACCAATCGTGATTTGCATGATCACAAAATTAATACTGGTGGAATCATTACCATAACCGATTCGAACTGGTTGATGAGTTTTGCTGTTCACAGGCAGCCACATTTCAAAGAGCAAAAAGAAAATGAAACAACTGTATGGATATATGGACTATATTCAGATACCAAAGGAAATTTTGTTAATAAGACCATCGTAGAAAGTTCTGGGGAAGAAATTACGCAAGAACTCCTTTATCACCTTGGTGTCCCTGAGTCCAAGATCAAACAATTGTCTAACCAAAACAATATAAATACCGTTCCAGTATTTATGCCGTTTATTACATCATACTTTATGCCCCGCGTTGCGGGTGATAGGCCAGATATTGTTCCTAAAGGGTCTGTTAATTTAGCCTTTATTGGTAATTTCGCAGAGTCACCTAGTAATGACACCGTGTTTACTACCGAATATTCAATTAGGACAGCCATGGAATCTGTCTATACTTTACTTGAAGTCGAACGCGCTGTTCCTGAAGTTTATGGCTCTATTTATGATATTCGAGAACTACTTAAAGCCATCTACTATATGGGAGATAAAAAAACCATTGATGAGGCTAATTTAGGAATTCCTAAATTAGCTAAAGCAGCTCTAAAAAAGAAGATAAAGGGAACGTTTATCGAAGAGCTACTTACCGAGAGTAAATTACTATAAAACATGGTAGCTGTTAAAACTCTCTGAATTATCAAAAACTGTTGCAAATTATTATAATGCGACATATTTCGATATGTAATAAGCTTTTCGTTTTTGAAAAAGACTTGATGATTATATTTCATCAAGTCTTTTTTATAGCTACGTATTTTTTAAGAAATAACCTGATTACGGGAAAATGTATATGGGAAGTCCGGACTGCTTTATTTCTGAATCATAATCCGAGATAATCAAATGTATGAATTCTTATTATGAATGCTAAGCTATGATTAAATCAAATAATAATGGGAACCAGAAAGGTAAAAATATTATGGTGCAGCAAATCGTACTCCCAATCAAAGACTCTAACGTCTTAAAAATGGTGCAAGACACCTTATTAGATAGTTTTCGGGCGGGTCGCCGCAACTACACTATCTTTCAAGTTGGCAAAGCCACTCTACTGCGGGTGAGTGATGTGATGACGTTAAAGAAATCTGATGTCTATAATCCCGATGGGTCTGTTAAAAACACGGCCTTTATTCATGATAAAAAGACAGGCAAAGCGAACACGTTATATTTAAAGCCAGTGCAACAAGACTTGCTGCAATATCATGATTGGCTAGTCCAACAGAATATCAATTCGGATTGGTTATTTCCCTCAACGTCCCATCCAGATCGACATATCACAAAGAAGCAGTTTTATAAGGTGATGGCACGTGTTGGTGACCTATTAGGAATTAACTATCTGGGCACACACACCATGCGTAAAACAGGTGCCTATCGCGTTTATACGCAATCAAACTATAATATTGGTTTAGTCATGCACTTATTGAATCATTCGAGTGAGGCTATGACGCTTACTTATCTCGGGTTAGATCAAGCCAGTCGAGAAACAATGTTAGATCAAATTGATTTTGGGTAATAACGCCAACTAATCTCCCTGAATTAGCCCGTATTTGTTCATTTTGACGCCACTATGGAGGTATTTTTAATGACTAGGATTACTAAGGCACAATTAGACAACATCATTACACGTTGCCACCATCCGAGGTAATTGGTGCCCCATTGTCTGAAACTGCAACTAAAGGGTTGCTAGGTAATACCTTTTGAGTCATAATTTTAGACGCTCCAATTTTTGAGTATTTGGTTTGTTTTTCACTAACAAAATATCATAACAAAGAGCTCCTATGGTTTTCACCCAACGGGTGAAAACGCAAAACCCGCTGAAACGGTATTAACTTGCTGTTTCAGCGGGTTTTTGTTTGTCTTGATGAATAATCCGGGTATTAAGTTCTACACCATCTCACTTTTCTCGACCATAGAGCGTCTTTCTAGATATCCCCGAACAGATTTACTCACCTGTTTGGGGTTTTCTTTACAAAAAAGTGTTTTTTGTCAGCAGGCGTGTTGGTAACCACTAAAAGTAACTCCCTCAGGACACCATTTTCGATGACGTAATATAACATATCGTTTCTTTGTATACATGGTTAGCTATTACAGGTCGACTCAATTAAAGGTGTTCTAAAAATATGATTTAAAATTTTACCCGGATTATTTCTAACGAATCGACAGGCAAGCACCCTGATGCGCTATACTCTGCTGATTTAATGAACGCAGCTAAAGAAGAAGCTAAGCGTCGAGGATTGTTTGACTTAAATAATCTATAACTGATTACCATATAACTAAATATCTAAAAAGAAAAACGTCTTGAATATTCAAGGTTTTTTTGTCTACAAATAATAATTCAGTAAGATACCAACGCCATAAGCAACAATTGCAGCGACGTACCCGACAGAAAGTGTGCGTAGAATTTCTGTTCTTACTTTCTGCTCTGACAGGTTGGCCTTCACCCAGCCTAGCAACGCCAAAGAGACACCGACGATGACAAAGGCGATTGGAAAGGCGATGGATTTGTCGTGAATGAACGCATTTGTAATTAAGTAGGCACCTAGTGGAATTAAACCGAAGACGTTAAACGAAATGAATGTCGCGATACCAGCTGCCAATGCTTTACTTTTTGATTGATTGTTATCCGATGTTGCTGACAGGTAGGCACCGGCTCCCATTGAAAAGCCATCGGCTAATAAGTTTGAGAATCCCAAAATGATGATAACGATGTTTGAAACGTTACCACCGACCGATCCAGCAACGACTGCGAACGTCGTGATAATGCCATCTAAGCCACCGTAGACGATGGCTGAAACGTATTTTTTCATTTATTTTCTCCAGTTTCTCTCAGTGGTGATAAAACCAATATATAAGAAAAAAGTGACCAATTATCGGTAATTCCACATCGGATTAAAAATGTTTAAAAAAACGAAACAAATAAAACCCGGATTATTCATGCACTAAATTTTTAACCACAGCTAAATCAGTAAAATATGATAAAACACCTTGAAACTGCCAGTACCTTGGCACAGTTTCAGGGTGTTTTTTAGATTGAGCGTTTTTTGAGAAAAATAGGAACACTAAAACCAGCCAGATTTTGCTATTTTTTTGAAAATCTACTTCGTTGTTTTATTGCCACAAAGCATTTAGTCGTTCCCAAGCTCGCCAGAACAGACCATCAAATTGTTCTTGGATGCGGCTATCTAACGTCAAAATCACCTTGCGGGCGTGCTTAGTGACACACGTCCACCGATTTTTAACAAACGGTCTCGAAAGGTATTGATTGTCCACGATTGTTGCTGGTCGTCCAATGCAATACTCTTCATCAACCGCATCAAGTTTGATGCAATTACTGAGATCCACATGCGCGCTTTGTTGGCGAAAAATGAACTGCTATCAGTTTTGCCAAAGGAAAATCCCCCTTTAAGCTCGCGAATAATATCTTCAATCGCCGCACGCTTGCGGTAAACACGGACGATGTCTTTTTGTGGAAGACTTAGGTTAGTGACGATGAACTGTGTACCGCCATGTTCATCATTTAAAACGATATCCTTATTTTTAAGTATAAATCGACTTAACTTGATACAAATAATAATTCATCTAAATCAAATATCTCAACACATTTTTGGGTATGCCGTTTAATTAGACCTCTCTCTTCCAATGATGAGAACTTACGGCTTATTGTTTCTGGAGTTGTCCCCAGGTAAGTAGCCAAATCTTTTTTTGACATGGGTAAAGTCACATAAGTATGGTTTTTTTCATCTTCAACATTTTCTGATAAAAAATCAATAATTCGAGCTTCAACAGGTTCAATACTGACTTGCACAGTTTGTTTTTCTGATAACTGTAGCCGTTTTGTAATATCCGATAATATTCGTCGCATGATTTCTGGATAGCGATCTAAATATTGATCTAAATCCTTTTTATGAATCTTACAAATACTTGTTTCCGATATTGCTTCAGCATAATTCGAATGATAACCTTCAGTCTGTAAAACAGCAACTTCCCCCATAAAATCACCCGGATGTAGGATACGTATGGTTTGCTCACGACCAGACTCACTTAGGCTATAAATACGTACACGTCCATTGTTTATGATATATAATGTGTCATCTTTATCACCAAACCTAAATAATAGCTCATTCTTTACGTATTGTACTTCATTCGCTGATTGAGCAATTAGATGCATTTGTTCATCATTGAGATGATTGAAAATCGGCACTAAACGTATACAATCTACATGACTATGATGATTATGGTATGCCATACCGTTTTTCTCCTAATTAATCGTTATCTATATAGTCATCGTCTTCTAAGGCATCCTTATTAATAAATGCTTGAAGTTGCCAAATATTTACGTCTAAATAAGCTTTATAACTAATTAGTGAATCTTCCAAAGCATCATTTCCTTCTTCTTGTGCTAAGCGAATTGCACGAATAGTAAATTCACGATTAGATCTAAAATCTTCTACTATCTGTAGGACCATCTCATCAGCAGTGTAATATTTTTCCGAAGAATCTTCAGAAATCGTTGTAAATTCTTGAAATTCAGTAGTTGTTGATGCTGGCTTAAATCCTGAAGCTAGTAAGCGTTCTGCAATTTTATCAAACCATGCCTCATTCTCGTTATATAAATTTTCAAAAACATTATGCAATGCATAGAAGTTTTTGCCTTTTACATACCAATGATATTGATGCAACTTTACATGTAATGTATGAATATTAGCAAGTATATGATCTGTAACAGCTGCAGAATTAATCTTAGTATGATGAATGTGTTCTTTATATGCTTGTTCGGCGGCTAATTTTTCTTGCCTTTCATTTACCGTCGTCATTTTATGCACCTTCCTTTACTTTTGAACTAATTACTGGGTATCCTAAGTCTTCAATTGCTTTTTCAATTGTATTCAAATTGACCTGATTTTCATCAAAATCCACTTTTACCTTACTCGCATTGAAAAGTACTTTTACAGAATCTTTTTTTACACCAGCAGTCTGTTTTAAGCCACGTTCGATTTTTTGTAAACATGATGGACAAGTTAATGTTTCTAATTTTAATATTGCTTTAGTCATATCTATCACTCCTTTAAATAAATTATATAGGCCATTCTTTTTAAGATACTTGATATAGATCAATTATCTTAATTGATAACCTCTTAATCTCATTGCATTTAAAATAACTACTAAAATACTGGCCTCATGAACCAACATCCCAATTGACATAGACATCCATTCACTAAATATTAAACTAACCAATAGTATTATCACGACGCCAACAGCAATTAGAATATTTTGTCGCATATTCGCATATGTTACTTTTGCTAGGCCTAAAGCATGAGGAAGGCGGTTAAAGTTAGAATTCATTAAAACAATATCTGAACTTTCAATTGCGACATCTGTTCCATTCCCCATAGCTATACCTACCTCTGCAGTAGCCAGAGAGGGACTGTCATTAACGCCGTCACCGATAAAAACAACTATTTCACCCGAGTGCTGTCGTCTTTTTAGAAATGCTTGTTTGTCCTCTGGTAGCATATCACCATGGGCTTCCGTTAAACCTAGTTCCTTTTTAACTAAATTAACTGTACCTTGGTTATCACCTGATAATACAATGAGATTTTTAATACCAAGTGATTTTAATTTTTGTAAGTCCTGCTTAACACCTGGTCGAACCTTGTCGCGGATACCCATTAACATGATTAACTTATGATCAACTGCCGTTAATACAATTGAATTACCGGTTCTTTCTAATTTATTCAATTTTTTAAGAACATCATCAGATAGCGGTATACTTTCTTGTTGCATTAAGGTTTTATTTCCTACTGAAACAACGTGCCCATCTACGTGAGCAATTACGCCCCCACCTTTTACAACCTGTGTATTTTCTATAGGCCTTACTTTATATTGTGCTAATTTATTTACAATAGCGACAGCTAATGGGTGATCAGACTCACTTTCAACTGAAAGCAATAGAGATAAATCCTCCTCCTGATTACTTCCATAATAAATAATATCGCTCACTTCAGGCTTTCCTTCAGTTAAGGTACCTGTTTTATCGAATAACACTGTATCTGCATTGGCAAAATGACTAATCACTTCAGAACCTTTAAATAAAACACCATTTTTTGCGCCATTTCCTATCCCTGTAACATTTGAAACAGGTACACCAATTACCAAGGCTCCTGGGCAACCAAGTACTAATACAGTAATCGCAAGTTCTGTATCTTTGGTTAATACCCAAACCAACAGCCCAATTGTAAGTACTGCAGGTGTATACCAGCGAGAAAACTGGTCAATGAATCGTTCTGCTTCTGATTTAGAATCCTGCGCTTCTTCTACCAAGTCAATAATTTTTCCAAATGTAGAATCTTCCCCTACTCTATCAGCCACTATTTGAATAGTACCGTTGTCCATAATAGTACCGGCAAATACTTCATCGTCTTTTTCTTTCTTTAAAGGTAAAGATTCACCTGTGATATTAGCCTCATTTACATATCCTTTTCCAGTAGTTACCCTACCATCTACGGGAATCTTGGCACCAGTCTTTACTAGGAGAATATCCCCTTCTTCTACTTCATCAATATCTACTTCTGCAAATTGTCCCCCTGTCAATTGCTTAAAAGCAGTTTCTGGAGCCATTTCCGTCAACTCTTTAATAGCTGATCGTGTTTGGTTAAGTGTTCGTTGTTCTAAATATGATCCAAACAAAAATAAAAAAGTAACAATTGCTGATTCTTCATAATTTTGAATAAAGAGAGCACCAATGACCGCTATCGTTACTAAAACATCAATACTTACTACTTTTACTTTCATAGCCTGATAAGCCTGTAAAGAAATGGGGGTAACGCCTAATATAGAAGCTATAATAAAAGCACTATTAGAAATTGTTGTATTGGCAAAAATAAAGTGTGCGATTAGTGCTAAAGCAATGAGTAAGCCACTGATACTAGTAATTTTATTTTTATGTTTAAGAATATTATGTTTCATATGATTTCTCCCTTAATTTTAGTTCAACTAAAGTGTATTAACTTTTGGGAGATATAAACTTGACGTCCATCAAGTTTATGAAATAGTTCTAAATAAGTAAAAATATTATAATATTGGCTTAGTCATGCACTTATTGAATCATTCGAGTGAGGCTATGACACTGACTTATCTTGGGTTAGATCAAGCAAGTCGTGAAACAATGTTAGATCAAATTGATTTTGGGTAATAACGCCAACTAATCTTCCTAAATTAGACCGTATTTGTTCATTTTGGCACCACCATGGAGGTATTTTTAATGACTAGGATTACTAAGGCACAATTAGACAACATCATTACAGTGTCAGATAAACAAGGCCCTGATACAGCTAGCCAGACTTATTTTGCAGATGCCTTTGATGCAACCATGGATAATACTGGTGATACTGACCTACTGGGTTATCTATTACTGGATCATTATTTTGGTGATAAATCATGACTAATTTTGATGAGTACATGACCAATGATAATTTATCCTTACAAGCTATTATTCGCTATGATGACGGCCGTGAAATCCGCGTGTTTAATGTGAGAGATAAACGGTGCTGTGTGTTTATTCAAAATGATAATGAACATTTCTGGTTGCTACGTGAACGTATCTTAGAACCGCCCATGCTACACAACATCACGGAATCGATGTATCAAGCTGGTATCTATGATAATTATTACCATTTGAGCATTGAAGTATTTCATGGTGATGATAGTAAAGTTTACTATCCGCGGTGAATATTTTATCTTGTAACCATGACACATTAGGAGGACTATTCATGGAATTAGATTTAGGTAATAACGCATATGATATTTTAAATGATTGGCATCCCAATGCGGCTAAGGAAGAATTAACGGCACAACTCACAAAACAAGTGTTAGTTGAGAAAGAGCAGTTACCAAAACTTTTATCACGAGAAGATCTAAAAGAACGTTGGGAGATGAACTCACGGCAAAGCGTACATCAGGTTGCGACCAGACCTGATTTTCCAGCACCGATTTTAACTTTTAATCATGGTAAAACACTCCTGTACTTAGAAACGGAAATACAAATTTTCGAAGTCAATCATCCGTGGTTAATTACGATGAGTGCCCGGTTATCTTATAGCCATTGGATCCTGCATAATGTGATTAATTAATAGTTGGCGTTAGCCTTCTGATACAAGGAAAAACCAAGGATGAAATCCTTGGCAAACTACTATTGACAGGTGTCAAGAGTGTAAGTGCGCATTGTCCTCATTTCATTCGGTTATGATGCTGGCAAATAATTGCTTGTAAATTCAAGCTTTTTAAGATTTAATGCCATTATTTTGTGATCCGATGGTCATTTAATAAAATGATTAGTCATTACTGTTTTGAGTCATATGATTATTCAGAATAGACTAGTGATTTGATTGTTAATTGATACGTTAAACTCGTATGTAGATAAAATGTTCTTGGTTAGTAAGGAATTAACTTTAATATGCGCAAAAAAACACCTATAACGA
>NZ_AEKT01000024.1 GCF_000193635.1 Weissella cibaria KACC 11862
TTCTTTTTCAATCAACCCGTTTTGATCCATTTCACACATACGATCTAAAATTTGACGCGTTGCTTGAACTTGATATGAGCGCATGACCGTTAAATTATCATTGGCTGCATCCGGGATCATATTCACTGTTACTAAGCGGTGTAAAGCTGGAATACCCATCATCTCATGGATAAAGGTCATGGTATTCGTGACATCTTTACCTACATCGTCACGCCAACCAAAGGCAAAATCACGGTTATAAGAGTCACTATTCTTTGGTCGTGCAAAATAGTGCGCTGAATTTTGCGACAAGACAAACTGCACTTGCACAAAAGAAAAGAGTCCCGTGTACATGCCGTCACCGTCATACTTTTGGAACTGTTCAAACGCATTCCACTGGTTTCGCAAGGACTCATCTTTTTCTTCAATGTGGGCCACAGGTAGCCCGTTAATCAGCAACATGATATCAATTCGACGCTTAGAGCTGAGACTCGTTGCTAAATCCGTAAACGTAATTTGGTTAACGACTTCATAACGTGAATGTCCACCAGCCACTTCATCACCATAGAAGATTTCAAGTTCTAGCTGCGTCCCATCATCACGATTCAACGGTACGGTCCCAACACCACCCGTACCCGCCAACATGAGTTGCGCATCATACGGCGTTTTATTCTTCGTTAGTTCCAACTTCACTTGTTCAAACTCATTATCAGATAACGGAGTGTCTTCTAGTCGTTTGCGATTGTTGGCATTCAGAATATCTCGCCAGTGATCATATAACCGATCAACTGTTACACCAGAATAATCTGTTAGATATTCCCAACCTTCACTCTTTAGCTTGTCAATTACAGCTTGTTCAAATTTATCTTCCGCCATTTAACTAGTCTTCTTTTCTTTTTTAGTTGTAACTATTTACCAAAACGCCACCACTTTTTCGGTTTAGGTTGTGACTCCGGGGTGCTATTTTCAGGTTCCGGTTGTTTGTCTGACGTCACTTCTTTTTTACCATCATCATGCGGTGTCATCGTTAAGGCTTTCAAGTCCTTAATTTCTGCCTTATATTCTTCGATCAGTTGTTTGTCCTGTAAGGCCAATCTTTGTTACTGATCTAATAAATTTTGCATTTGGGATATTTGTGAAAATGCTCCTATGCTATTAGTTTACAGCGTAGAGGAAAATCTGTCCGTAAATCTAGCATAAGAGCAGGGTTAATATGAATCGGTACTATAATTGATGTAGTACCGATTTTTTTGGAGGTAATGGTTGTGGATTTAAAACAGGAAATAATGGCTGATTCACGTAATGTGTCATTTACAGCGCGCGGACTTGAGCCGATTTATATGATTGCACCAACAGTGAAAATATTGATTATTGGCCAAGCACCGGGCGCAGTTGTTGAGCAAACCGGGATTTTGTTCAATGATAAAAGTGGTGATCGATTACGCGAGTGGATGGGTATCGACCGGACAACCTTCTATGACTCTGGCTTAATTGGTGTGCTACCGATGGATTTCTATTTTCCAGGCAAGGGGAAGAGGGGTGATTTACCACCACGCAAATTTGTGGCGGGTGAATGGCACCAACGACTACTTGATACGATGCCGGATATCGAATTGATTTTGCTAGTCGGAAAATATGCGCAACAGCATTATTTGCCAATCAAAGCGAGTGAATCGTTAACCAGTGTGGTACATCGATTCGCGGATTTTGGGCCACGGTATTTGCCGTTGGCGCACCCATCACCACTCAACAACATCTGGCTTGCCAAGAATCCGTGGTTTGAAACGGACGTCGTGCCCGCACTACAAAAACGTGTCGCAGATATCTTAAAGAAATAAAACAGGCCGACCTGAGTTATAACCAGGTGAACTGAACCCCAAAAATTGGAGTGAAGTTTAAGCGGCTAACTGGTTGGAAAGATTTCGGTATTGAACCGGAGTTTTTCCGGCCAGTTTTGTTTCTATCCGCTTGTTGTTGTAGTAATAGACATAGTTAGTTATGGAGGATTTTAATTCGTCATAACTTTGATAGTGGTTGTTATGCACCGTTCCTACCTTCAAGATGTGGAAGATACTTTCAGCCATTGCGTTATCTAGGCATGTCGCTTTGCGACTCATGCTTTGGAACACACGGTTAGTCTTCAACAGTGATATATACTCATAATTTTGATATTGGAAACCTTGGTCAGAGTGAATTGTCATTCGATAACTCGATTCTGGCCTATTTTGTAGAAGCTCATCTAATGGCTTTGTGACGAACTCGACAGTTGGATGAAGATCGATATTCCAAGTGAGAACCTCACCACTATATACATCAATATAGGCAGTGAAATAAGCACGTTCTGCCATCGTGCCTGAACCCCAAAATTGACCAGGAACCAGTTTGGTTGCAAGCTAGTTTTGCAGAATAAATAAAAAGACCCTATGGCGGGATGGAAATAATCCGGTTAACCATAGGGTCTTTTTTTTGTGCTATTACGGCGTCATATAAGCGCCTTCTGCGATGGATTACCCACTAAGCGGTGCAACTTTGACCTCTCAGTGCGTTTCAGAGCAATAAAAAAGCCAGTTATCGTCTTTGGAGGACACATAACCGACTTCAATATATGTTCAGCGTTACTATGGAGTAGTAAATACTGTTTATTGTCCCAAACCTTGATAGCACGAGGCAATCTTGACTTGAAACCGCTTAATTGATATGATTAACACATCAATTAAATATCAGAAAGGCGAGTAATAGGAATTGGCGTTCCAATTACAAGCTGTGCCAGATGACCGTAACTCATTTGACACGTTTTTTAACTTCCTAATTCGTATACTCAGTATACCATATTCAGAAGTTGAATCAAGTAGGTAAGCTCCAAACAGGACATAAAAAGTCAGGACTTACCAAGAGGATTCCGTACAAGCGTGTTGATTGAAAGGCACGTAACGTATGGAATCCTTTTTTGTACTTATGGAATCATCTGGCAACGGTGCAGACTATCGTTATCAGGTTATCCAGAAATGGCGGGGAACACTGACCCCGATGATTCAAAAAGGTGCCCAAGCGTGGTGTAATCTCCATCACTAAGGGGTGTGGGGCGTGAAGCGGTCTTTGATACGTCCAAGCCAAATGGCAAAGCCTAAGTCCGACAAGGATATGGTGAAAACAGAAGTTACTTACCGGTAACAGACAGGGTGGCTAAAAGGCTGTCAGAGGCTCTATACGGGCATTTGACGGCAGAGGCATGTAAGGCAGTACAACCAGTCGGAAACGGCAACACAGAGGAATGTCAGAGCTGTGGTAGTAAGGTACTGAATCAACGAGATGAGTTTCGATGGTCGTGGCTTCGTGAGAAGTGGCTATTCAAACAGTTGTCCTAACAGAAGTAAGTTATTTTTTAACTTATTTCTCAATCACAGGGGACAACTGTATCTCCGGAACATGACAAGCGCTCAAAGTGGCTGATTTGGTTTGGTTTTTCAATGTTTTTATTGATGAAATCAATTGATTAAGGCCTGCCGGCTGAGGCTTACCAAGTGCCGGTTGCTACCCTAACGCACGTGATACCAATTGAATCGGCTTCACATCATGTTCAATTGACCAGCGTGCGTTAGGGTAGCGTTTACCCAGTCTCAGCAGATCCATTGTTGCGATAGCCAATCCAAGACAGCCCTTAGGAGTTTACCGTAGTGATATCAGACACATGAGGGTACAATAACATTGCGTAGCCAGTATTTTCCTTGAGAAGGCATTCTAGATTACACATCTGGGGTGTCTTTTTTTGTGGAATCATAACAGGACCTCTGTTCAGTTATGACAATACAACGGAACAGGGGAGATACTGTGAGATGAGACTTTTGCATTGTTTAAATGAATGGTTATTCTTTTTTGTATCGTCTCACGTTTTGTTTAAGTCGTGTCAGTATACCCTTGTTTGATACTGATAATGTGGTATCTTATGGTTGACGATTCTGATACATGGAGGAAAGATTATGAATAAGTTTGATAATGTCGATGAACTTCTCAAGGAACTTGGTATAAGTCGTGCCACAGCTTACCGTAGAGCACGCAAATATGATATTTCGTTATCTGATTTGTCTTCGGGTCTCTCAGACGATGAGATTGAGAAATTAAAGAAACCACTGCAAAATTCTGGGAAACAAAAGGTTTCAGAAGATGTTGAGAAGTATCGTATCAAAGTTTCGGAGATGTCAGATATTATCGCTAGTCTCGAGACTGAGATTTCGTCTCAAAAAGAACGATACGACATGGAACGGAAACGAAACGATGAGCGTGAGACTGTTTTGCTTGATAAGTTAGGGGAGGCACAGAATCTGGTTAGCCAGTCACAGCAACTCCAGCTGATGACAGAGAATAAATTAGCTAAAGTTGAGGAAGAATTGGCCAGTATCAAGATGATTGAGACAGAGACGGAGTCACAGACAACCGCTAATGATCCTAAAAGGGGCTGGCTTGCACGATTGTTCGGGTAAGAAACTATTTTCTAATAAATAGACAATACAACAAGGATAATATAATGAAATTTCTAGCATATACCGTAGCGTGGGCGCTTGTCATCAGTCAGTGGAACGACTTAAACGCATATTATTGGAGTACAGATGTACCAGCACCAATCGGGGCTATTATTATTACGGTAGTAGCTACCGTGATATTATCTATCGTAACATTTAAGGAATTAACAAAAGGAAAAAAGTAAATGGCACAGAGCACTGTGAGCTGCTCGAGGACTGAAGTGGTCTACATTGTGAATTTGTCCTTCTATGGCGCTTGTGAAGTGTCCCAGAGGGGCTGAGATGACTTTGTGAATTTGTCCGATTGAGCAATCCACCGTCAGCCCTTGGTAATTGGGTCACTCAGGATAATGGACATTATGTAAACAACGATTGGTATAGGTGAAGGGGGAGTACCCATGAATGATGACGATAAGAAGCTGGACGAACTTGAAACACAACTTGTACCAACACCCGACATTGACCTAAGTGTGCCCGCAGATGAGCCTGAGCCTGATGTTGCTGAATCAGTAGCTAAGTCGATGGATAAGTGATAGCCATAGAGGCACACCACAGCACCACCAGAGTGTCCAATGACGGATAATCGTATCACCACAGCGTGCCCATAATCGGGTGACATAGCATTACCAGTGTCGACACGGAGGTCGATGATAGGCTGATACACGCACCTACCAGAGGGGACACTGTTGACGTGGGTGTCAATGACATCTGACATATAATGGTACACAAATAGCCCCGTAGCACTCCTCAGGAACATGCTACGGGGCTTATTTTGGCATTGTGTGTGGTTTGACATATGTATCTGGGAGTACCGTGGTCAAAAAGTTGATTTGGCATTTTTACAATAAGGAGGACTTCGGGAGTTACTTAGGTAATAAAGGAAGAGATAAGGTAATTCTGAAGTGGTTGAGTAATAAAAGAAGAAAGAATGCTCTTCTGCTATTAGTTTACAGGCCGTATAAGCGCTTTTGAGCGCAATTAATCATCATCCATATAAAATATCGTCTATAACGAATAAAACGC
>NZ_AEKT01000023.1 GCF_000193635.1 Weissella cibaria KACC 11862
TCGCAGCAATTTTTAGCTGCGAAGGTCTTTTTGTTGTTGGTTAATTAACCGTGGTGTGCACGCTTGGCAAAGAAATCACCAATGAATTGAATCAAGACGATCAAAAGTAGAATCAAGATCGTTGCTAGCCACATCACGTCGTTTTGGAAGCGTTGGTATCCAGTCACGATTGCGGTTGTTCCCAAACCACCAGCACCAATGGCACCGGCCATGGCTGTCAAACCGACCAAACTAATCAATGTGACCGTTGATACACGGATTAATTCAGAACGGCCTTCACGTAGGTAGACATCGGTAATGATGTCCCAGTTTGTCGCACCAAATGAACGCGCGGCTTCAACTTTACCAGCATCAACACCAAGCAAAGCGACTTGGACTTGACGTGCGTAGAAGGGGAAAACACCCAATGACAATGGCACCAAGGCGGCTGTCGTTCCGATTGTTGTGCCGACAATCAACTGGGTCAAAGGTGAGAAGGCGACCACCATGATGATAAATGGAATGGCACGTCCAACTGAGACAACCTTATCCAAAATCTGGAAGAGTGGTCGGTTTGGCGTAATACCATCATCCGCCGTTAGCACCAAACCAGTTCCGAAGAGTAAGCCAATCAAACCACCAATGATGGCAGATCCGACCGTCATGAAAATGGTTTGCCAGATAGCGATCCCCCAACCGAAATCACCACCCCAACCAAGTGAGTAAACGTTAGGTAAGTTTTGTTGTATCCAATCAGCCATTAGTGTTGTCCTCCTACGTGTAATTCTTGAATTTGAACACCGTGATCAGCAAAGCTTGCCTTTGCCGTTGCACGTTGTGACGCTGTTCCCTTGAAGATAGCAATTGCTAAGCCAACCGGTGTCTTGGTTAGGATTTCCATGTTTGAGTACAACAGGTTGGTTGTGACACCGTAATCGGCGTAAATCGTTGACAACAGTGGTTGGGCCGTATCGGCACCAACATAGTTAATTTGCAACAATTCTTCATCATCAGCCAAAGGTTGTTCTTCGAGCAGCTCAGTCACCTTTTCAAGGGCTTCATCACGGTTTGTGGCCGTGTTGATAAAGTCCTTGGTCAATTGCTTCTGTGGGTTCGTGAAGATTTCCAACAATGAGCCACGTTCGATGATGACACCGTTTTCCATGACGGCCACCTTGTTGGCCGCTTCCTTAACGGCTTGCATCTCGTGCGTAATCAAAACGATTGTTAGGCCGAGTTCTTGGTTTAGCTTCTTCAATAGCGCTAGGATTTGGTTTGTTGTCTTAGGATCCAAAGCAGAAGTTGCTTCATCGGAAATCAAAATTTCAGGGTCGTTTGCCAAGGCTCGGGCGATGGCAACACGTTGCTTTTGACCACCAGACAATTGGGCAGGGTAGTTACCAGCACGGTCTGCCAAGCCAACCAAGTCAAGGAGGTCATTAACCTTCTTTGCCTTGTCGGCCTTGCTCATCTTGGCGTGCTTCAATGGTTGCGCAACGTTCCCAAAGACGGTTAACTCGCTCATCAAGTTAAAGTGTTGGAAGATCATCCCAATCTTCTTGCGCTCATCACGTAGTTGCGCTGGCTTAAGTGACGTCATCTCAGTGCCGTTAACAAGGACGCTACCAGATGTTGGTCGTTGTAGCAGGTTGATGGTGCGGACAAGTGTTGACTTACCAGCTCCAGAGTAACCAACAATACCGTAAATATCGCCTTTTTCAATTGTGATTGATTCGTTTTGTACGGCCACGATTTCGCGATTTTTTTGCTTAAAAGTGACGTTAATGTCTGTTAATGAAATAACTGCCATGAATCTTCTCCTTATATCTCCGTTATGTATAACTGCCAGACTAAAATAGCCTGGCAGTTGGATTGTCTATGTGGGTGATGATTACTTCAACGTAATATCCCAAGCTGGCAATTCAGCTTGACCCCAAGTCTTCTTCAAGTATTGCTTTGTAGCCTTAGTTTGGTAAGCCTTCACAACTTCCTTGTAAATCTTCTTGTTAGCATTCTTCTTAGAAGCAGCGATGATGTTGATCCACTTCTTTGAATCCTTGTTAACCGGCTCAACGTAGATTGCTGAGCTCAACTTCAACTTAGCTTGTTGGGCGTAGTTCGTGTTGATAACGGCGCCTTCAACAGACTTCAATGATGAAGGTGCTTGATCAGCTGCGACTTCCTTGATATCCAACTTTAACTTGTTTGACTTAATGTCCTTAACCGTTGGCATATCAACACCCTTCTTCAAGGTAATCAAACCAGCTGATTGTAGCAAAACCAAAGCACGTGCTTCGTTTGTCGCATCGTTTGGAACGGCAATCGCGTCACCCTTCTTAAACTTCTTCACAGACTTGTACTTCTCAGAGTACAAACGAATAGGGGTGATAAACGTCTTACCAATTGCCTTAACGCCGTTCTTGTTTGACTTGTTCCAGTTTTCCAAGAAGTAGTAGTGTTGGAAGGCGTTCAAGTCCAATGTGCCATCGGCAACGGCTTTGTTAGGTTGGTTGTAGTCCGTAAAGACCTTGGTCTTCAATGTGATGCCATACTTCTTCTTGGCAGTCTTGGCGACTTCCTTCCAGAGGTCAGCATCTGAAGTACCAACGATACCAACCGTTACGGTCTTTGAGTCAGCACTGACGGCTGCGGCTGGCAAAATAACTGAGGCTGTCAAAGCAGTAGCAGCAACGGCTACCCCATAAGTAAAGAACTTCTTCATAAGTCATGTCTCCCAATAAAAACTTTTTAGTATTATTTGTTAATTGCTTCAAGTTATAACATAGCGTTCGGTGGCTAGGAAACAAAAAAGACCCGTTTCCGTCAGGCCATCCAATTGACAGCCAGATAGAAACGAGTCTTCGTGTTACCATTCTACATTTATCCAGAAAATTACTCTTCTGAACCTTAACAACGAGCGGGCAGTGAGCGATATGATGCTTTGCCGATTCGTGTGTCTTGTAACGTAGACCAACCCGTCGTTCGCTTACAGACTTGCTGCTCACCAACGCCAATCACAGGCCATTTTCAATTACTCACCACATAACAACTTCCACCGAACGTTGTCTCTCTTAGATGCTTTAAGCAATTTACTTTCCTGCTCAACTTGTTTGTTAACTTGAAATGCTTGATTTGTATATTAAACGATTCTCATAATCATGTCAACACTTTTAGGGTTACTTTGTGCCTAATTCATCCTGTCGTACGAAGAACCAAACGAACAGTAGCATGATTGGGGCACCAAACATGGTCCAAGCCCCGATGATCAAGCCAAGGTAGTGTGCAACGATGGCGGCGATTAGAAAGGCGGCAATGACTAAGCCGACGTTCCGCGTCTTCACAAATTGGGTCTTATCGTGATTGAGCAGACCACTGCCTAGCGTGGCCCCAAAAGTCTTCAAATTACCAGTACTCAAGACGGTGGCGTAGGGCATCCCCCGCAATTTACCGAAAGTATCAGCCTGCATCGCCATAAAGATGGCCAAAATACTGAGGACGAGTTCTGTTGGCACGTGAGTCATTTCCAAGATGGCTACCAAGAGAACACCAAACATTTCGATAAGGACCGAACGGGCTTCCCATTGCATCTGCGTGCGGAAGGAATACTTCTTGATTAATTGGTTTAGCATCGCCCCAAATAAGAAGGCGATGACAGGCCAGAAAAAGAGGCTCGCTTGGTGCCAGTGCCCTGAGGCAACGTTAATCCCAAATTGCAACAAGTTACCACTTTGGAAGCTAGCGAATCGATTGTCGTGAAAGGCAAAGGTGTAGGAGTCGATGTACCCAGCGGTTCCGGCCAGCAACATCCCCACACGCAATGACTCCTTATATGCGAATTTTTGTTCTGCCATTAGTACTTTTACCTGCTTTCTACTTATATAAATGATAAAATAATTCCAACTGATAGTTTAACACTTACGCAAAGAAAGGTGTTTTTTTAGGCGTCCAATGTTAACAACTGGTTGTGGTAGAATAGCAGTTAATGAATGAAAATTAGGAGACAGAACGTCATGACACTGGAATTTCCAGATGATAGTATGGCCCTCCATACTGATGCATACCAATTATCAATGATGCAAACTTACTTCAAGAAGGGCATTCACGAGCGTAAGGCTGTTTATGAGATGTTTTTCCGCAATATGCCATTTAAAAATGGCTACGCGGTTTTTGCCGGTTTGGAGCGAATTGTTGACTATTTGCGGGGCTTGCATTTTTCAGAAAGTGATATTGCTTATCTGCGTTCAACGGGTGAGTTTGATGAAGACTTCATGGATTACCTAGCAACTTGGCAATTTAAGGCCACGGTGCGCGCACCGCATGAAGGCGAAGTCGTTTTCAATAATGAACCAATTATTCAAGTTGAAGGTAGCGTGTTTGATGCGCAACTCGTTGAGACACCGCTACTTAACATTGTTAATTACCAAACGTTAATTGCGACCAAGGCGTCACGCATTCGCTCAGTCGTCGGTGATCAACCGCTCTTGGAATTCGGCACGCGCCGTGCGCAGGAAATGGATGCTGCTTTGTGGGGGACACGTGCGGCTTATATTGGTGGCTTTAATGCCACTTCGAATGTGCGGGCTGGTAAGCTGTTTGGCATTCCAATTTCAGGGACGCACGCGCACAGCTTGGTGCAGGTCTATCGCAATGACTATGAAGCGTTTAAGGCCTATGCCGAAACCCACAAGGATGTGGTCTTTTTGGTCGATACTTATGATACGTTGCGTTCAGGTGTCCCTTCAGCCATTCGTGTGGCTAAGGAAATGGGCGATAAGATTAACTTCATCGGCGTGCGTATCGATTCAGGTGACTTGGCTTATGTCTCAAAGGGCGTCCGCAAAATGTTGGATGAAGCGGGCTTCCCAGATGCTAAGATTGTCGCCTCAAATGATTTGGATGAAGAGACGATTACGAGCTTGAAACTGCAAGGCGCTAAGATTGATACTTGGGGAATTGGTACTAAGCTGATTACGGCCTATGATCAACCAGCTTTGGGTGGTGTTTATAAGGTTGTGTCGATTGAAAACGAAGCCGGCGAGATGGTTGATACCATCAAGATTTCGGGCACTGCTGAGAAGATTTCAAACCCAGGTAAGAAGCAGGTTTGGCGCATTACCCGTAATTCAGATGGTAAGTCACAAGGCGATTACATCGCGTTGTGGGATGAGAATCCCCGTGATTTGCCTGAAGGTTTGTACATGTTCCATCCAAGCTATCCTTATTTGAATAAAACAGTTGTGGATTATACGGCGCGACCAATTTTGCACGACATCATCGTTGATGGTGAATTAGTGTATGAATTGCCAGCCTTGGACGACATCCGCAACTATACGGCTGAGCATATTGAGTCATTGTGGTCAGAGTACCGCCGTGATTTGAATCCACAAGAATACCCAGTTGATTTGTCACAAGCGGCTTGGGACCACAAGATGAACTTAATTAAGGAAATGCGTGAGTACGTTTCTGAAGTTGCAAAAGAGTACGATAAAGATTAAGGAGCATAAATCGCATGCGTGAGTTACAAAAGCACATTATTGATACATTAGGCGTTCAAGCCACGATTGATCCGGAAACGGAATTCCGTCGTTCAGTTGAATTGTTGAAGGACTACCTTAAGAAGACGGGCATGAAGACGCTGGTTTTGGGTATTTCAGGTGGGCAAGATTCAACGTTGGCCGGTAAGATGTCACAAACTGCTGCTGAAGAGCTGCGGGCTGAAACCGGAGATGACAGCTACAAGTTTGTGGCGATGCGTTTGCCATACAATGCCCAAGCTGACGAACAAGATGCCTTGGATTCAATCGCCTGGCAACAAGCCGACCAAACGGTCCGGGTCAACATTGAAGATGCCGTTGTGGGGATGACGAACCAATTGGCTGAAGCAGGTATTGCAATCAGCGACTTCAACAAAGGAAACATCAAGGCCCGTGAACGCATGATTGCCCAATATGGTGTGGCTGGTGCGATGCATGGTGTTGTTGTCGGCACGGACCACGCGGCTGAAGCGTTGGCTGGGTTCTACACGAAGTTTGGGGATGGCGCTGCGGATATTACACCGTTGTACCGTTTGAATAAGCGCCAAGGTCGTCAAATTTTGGCCTACTTGGGTGCCCCAGAACATTTGTACCAAAAGACGCCAACGGCGGATCTTGAAGAAGACCGTCCAGCTTTGCCTGATGAAGTTGCTTTGGGTGTTAGCTACGATGCCATCGATGATTACCTTGAGGGTAAGGATGTTGCTGAAAAGGATGCCATCCAAATTGAAAAGCTCTTCACCATGACGGAACACAAGCGTCAATCACCAGTCACGGTATTCGACGAGTGGTGGCGTTAATTTAATAAGCACGACTAATTTTTAAAGCGCAAATCTGTTGCTGACACAGGCAACGGATTTGCGCTTTTTTGCTATGGGGAAGTAATTCGGACCGCTATTAAATTCTTCACCTTAAAAACGGACAAAGTTCACAAATGAGCATGAAAATGGAATTATAAGCGAAATTTATAATTATTTTCGTTTGTAATATATACAGTTAGAAACGCTTATATAAAGGCGTTTGTTAACTAAAAACAAGTTTGTGAAGTTTTGACCAATCTGTTAGTTGTGTCGTTTAATTAACTTATCGATAAAATATGTGAAACAAAGAACTAGTTGAGAGTTTTTGAGGAAGAGCAATGAATTATGTAGCTATTGTTGGTACGAATGCTCGTAAGTCATATAACCGAAGTTTACTTTGGTTTATGAAGAAGCATTTCAATGCCCAAGCAAATATTGAGATTGTGGAGATTGCTGATTTACCACTATTTAGTGAAGATGCTGAAACGCCAGTACGAATTGCTGAAATTGCACGTCAAATCGCCGCGTCAGATGGTGCTATCATCTCAACGCCTGAGTATGATCACTCGATTACGGCAGCGTTGAAATCATTCGTTGAGTGGATGAGTTATGGTGACTTACACCCATTCACGAATTTACCCGTCATGATTGTCGGGGCGTCACTTGGCCGCCAGGGAACGAATAATGCGCAAGAACATTTACGGCAAATTATGGATGCACCAGGAATTGATGCGTTTGTGTTACCAGGTAATCAATTTTTAGTTGGACCAGCGGCCACGAATATTGATATTAAGACCGATGACATGACAGATGCGCGGACGATTTCATTTTTGGAAACGATTTTCCAAAACTTTATGGTCTTTGCTAAGTCATTGCAACCAATGCGCGCCATGGCGTTCGACCGGACAAGTGGTGCTATGCCAACAGTTGCGGGTGAAGGCGTGGTGGAATCTGTTAAGTTGGGTTATGCCAACCTTGATAAGGTGATGCCGGGTTCGGGACTCGATGTGGATGCGGTACCAACCGTCATTTCACCTGATGTGGATGCAACGGTTGTTGAACAAGGAGACGGTTGGTGGATTGAAAAGACGACATTGACTGATGATGTCGTTACCAGTCAGCTTGTTACAGCAGGGGCGGCCGTTGATGACGATGAAGAAGATGCCACCACGGGAGCTTCTATGTTTTGATTAAAATATCGAAAGCATGGCGGGCGATGGGCACGACCAATCAAATTACTTTGTTTGGCACGGATGATGAACGATATCTCGATGATGCGATTCGTTTTGTGAACCATTACGAGGATTTATTGACGGTAAATCGCCCAGTGTCGGCGGTGATGGCTATCAATCATGCTGCCGGTCAGTCGCCGGTGGTGGTACCACCAGCAGTTTATCAGTTGGTCAAACGGGCGGTTGCAGTTAGCAACCAGCATTTTGGATTTAATGCCGCGATTGGGCCGTTAGTCAAACTTTGGCACATCGGTTTTGCCGATGCGCGGGTCCCTAGCGATATCGAAATTGGCCAGCGTCGTGAATTGATTGGCAGTGATGAGATTGTCCTGGATGATGAGCGCTTGTCGGTCTATCTACCGCATGCGGGGATGGAATTAGATTTAGGAGCTATTGCGAAAGGGTACATTGCGGACCGGTTGCAGGATTATCTGAGGTCCCAGGGCCACATGGCTGCGATTATTAATTTCGGTGGCAACATTGTGTTGATGAACGAGGCGCCACATAAAGCTGACGGTCGTTGGCGCATTGGTGTCCGGGATCCCTTGGTCCGACATGGCAAAACGATTGGTTTACTTACCACACCGGCAACCTCGGTCGTGACAAGTGGGGTGGCAGAACGGCACCTGGTCGCAGACGGGCAGACTTATCACCATATCATTGATCCAGAAACAGGTTATCCACATGATAATGAGTTGGCTAGTGTCACGGTTATTTCACCTGAATCAATTGATGGTGAAATCGAGACAACCCGGTTGTTCTTCAATGATGGCCCAATCGATGGCCAGTACCCGTTTGGTGCAATTTTTATTTATCGTGATAAATCCATTCAGTTGGTTAACATTCGACCGGATGATTTTAAAATAACGAACCCTGATTTTTATCTTAAGGAGTCATAACAAATGGCAGATCAAATTGAATTAGAAAATAACAAGACGCTGATTGATGAGCAAGGGCTGATTAACTTGCCAACTGGAAAATTGTCATTGCACATGTTGCGCCAAGTGTTGCGCGTGCTGCCATTCGAGATGGATTTGGCAGATGCTGACGATAACTTGATTTATTTTTCAGACAATGACCAACGTGTGAATACACGCGCAACGAAGCAACTTGGCCAACCATTCGTGGGAACTTTTGCGAAGGAAGAACAAGAAGCTGTTGCGATGATGTTGGCCGATTTGCACAAGGGCGCAGCTGATCATTTCGAACAATGGTTTCCTAAAAATGAGCAAACCATCTATGTTAACTTTTACGCAATCCGCGACATTGATGGGACTTTCTTAGGCACGTTGCAATTCACGGGTGACATTACGCGCATTCAAGGGTTCCGTGGTATTCGGACCGCGTTTAATGCCGGAAAGTCAGACAAATAAGCAATTTTAATTGGCAAAACGTTTAACTTGTGTTGCAGGGGTTCTGCCAAATTCAGGGCTATGCTATTATTTGTGAAGGTTATAATTTGCGGAGGTAGCACACGTGTTATTAAATGACTTAGATTATTTTGTCACGCTAGCTGAAGAAGGGACGTTCACAAAGGCGTCCCAGAAAAAATACGTCTCACAACCCTCGATTACCAATGCCTTACAGCGATTGGAAAAAGAGTTGGGTGAGACATTGATTATTCGCCAACGGGGGACACGTTCAGTTGTGTTAACCGAAGCGGGTCAAATCTTATATAAACACAGTAAACAAATTTTACGTGAGACTGAAATCATTAAAAGTGATATCAGTAATCAACAAAAGATTTGGCTAGGTGTACCACCAATTATTGGTGCAACCATTTTTCCAGCGATTATGCGACGCTTGGGGACTGACGAGATTGATGCCATTCACATGGTGGAAAGTGGTTCCAGCGACATGTACGAATTACTGGATAAGGACCGCGTTGATATGGGGTTTGTTGGTAGCTTAACGCCAGAGCGCAGCAAGCAATACGACAGTACCTATATTACGAAGAGTTCCTACGTGGTGGCCTTACCAGTTGATCATCCGCTAGCAACTCGCGATTATTTATCGTTTGAGGACTTACGTGGTGAACGGTTCATCTCCGTGGGGGATGCCTTCACGCAACACCAAGTTCTCGTTGATCAGCTCCGTCGTTATGATATGCATGATGAAATTGACAATATGTATATCACGAACGAGCTGATGACTGAGCAAGGATTGATTGCAGCGGGTAATGGTGTTGGCATCATGATTAAGTTGGCCGTTGCCGGTCGTCGCGATATTGCGATGGTACCGCTCCGAGATCCGATTGATTTTTATATCTATTTGATTCAGAAGCGTGATCATCAATTATCAGATTTTGAAAATATCACAAAACAGAAAATGGTTGAGGCAATTAATGACCTTAACTTCTAATTAATGAGGAGAAATATTATGTCACAAGAATTCCGTATTGAATCAGATGCAATTGGTGAAGTACAAGTGCCTGTTGAGGCTGCTTGGATGGCCCAAACACAACGTTCATTGCAAAACTTTCCAACTGGTGCACGGATGCCTTTGGGAATCATCCGCGCTTTGTTGAACATCAAGCGTGCGGCTGCAATGGCTAACAAGGCTAACGGTTCATTGGCTGCCGACATGGCCGATGCGATCGTGGCAACGATTGACGGCTTGTTGCAATTGGATGATGTGGAATTGCGTAAGGACTTCCCACTATCTGTTTACCAAACGGGTTCAGGTACGCAAACAAACATGAACACGAACGAAGTGGTTGCCCACTTGGCAAGTGAACAAAGTGGTTTGCAAATCTTGCCTAACGACCACGTGAACATGGGTCAATCATCAAACGATATCTTCCCAACGGCGATGCACATTGTGGCGGTTGAAGCTGTCGATAACGTTGAAAAGGCATTGGCCCACTTGATTGATGAATTGCGTGTTAAGCAAGACGCCTTCTGGGAGACAATCAAGGTTGGTCGTACGCACTTGCAAGATGCAACGCCATTGACATTTGGTCAAGAATTGTCAGGTTACATTTCAGCTTTGAAGCACAACCAAGCTAACATTGATGCTTTGCGCCCACAATTGTACGAATTGGCAATGGGTGGTACGGCAGTTGGAACTGGCTTGAACGCGAACACGGAATTGGGTAAGGCAATTGCTGCAACAGTTTCAGAAGTTTACGGCTTCCCATTCACGGCCGAAAGCAACAAGTTCTACGGTTTGGCTAACCACACAGCCATGAACACGGTTCACGGTGCCTTTAAGTCATTGGCTGCCGACTTGATGAAGATCGGAAACGACATCCGCTTCTTGGCGTCAGGTCCTCGTGGTGGTTATGGTGAGTTGTCAATTCCAGCTAACGAACCTGGTTCATCAATTATGCCAGGTAAGGTTAACCCAACCCAAGTTGAAGCATTGACGATGGCTGCTGTGCGCGTCTTCGGAAATGATACGACGATTACGATGGCCTCAAGCCAAGGTAACTTCGAGTTGAACGTCTTTAAGCCTGTTATGATTGACGCCTTCCTGGAGTCAGCTGAATTGATGGCTGGTACGATGACGGGATTTGCCGATCGTATGATTCACGGTTTGGACGTTAAGCCAGCTCGCATGCGTGAGTTGTTGGATAACTCATTGATGACGGTGACCGCATTGTCACCACACATCGGTTACCACGCCGCTGCTGAAATTGCACAAGCTGCTGACAAGAATGGTACGACGTTGAAGGTCGCTGCGCTTGAGTCAGGTGATTTGACTGAAGAACAATACGACGAGTGGATGGACTTCATGGCAATGACGAACCTTGAGCGTTCAAACAAGGAGTAAAAACATGGCTAAGTTTATTTTCCCTAAGGCAAATATCGCTGACTTGCAAGATAGCTACGATTTCGTCGTTATTGGGTCAGGCGCAGCAGGTATGACGGCCGCAATTCAAGCACAAGAATTGGGTTTGAAGGTTGCCATCTTTGAAAAGCTGGAAGCGCTTGGTGGTAACTCGAACCGTGCATCATCAGGTATGAATGCGGTTGAAACGTTTGTCCAACTTGATCATGGGGTGATTGATTCACAAGAATCATTCTATGAAGATACGCTTAAAGGTGGTGGCGGTGCCAATGACAAGGAATTGTTGCAATACTTTGTGACGCACTCTGAGTCAGCCGTTGATTGGTTGTATAACCACAACATCAACCTAACTGATTTGACGTCAACTGGTGGGATGACGCAAAAGCGTGCACACCGTCCTGGCGATAAGTCAGCGGTTGGTGGTTACTTGGTGAAGGGTTTGCAAAAGCAATTAGCCTTTAAGCAAATTCCATTGTTTGCCGGTACTGAAGTCTTGGAATTGGTTAAGACGGCTGACAAGATTACGGGCTTGAAGATTAAGCACGCCGAAATTGGTGAGCGCACGGTCAATGCCAAGGCGGTCTTGATTGCAGCGGGTGGCTTTGCGCAAAACAAGGAGATGTTGGCTGAATACGCCCCTGAAGTGTTGGACTTGAAGACAACGAATCACCCCGGTGCAACTGGTGACGGGATGAAGTTGGCGACGGCCGTTGGTGGTACGTTGGTTGATATGAGCAAGATTCAAATTCACCCAACTGCGCAACAAGATACAGATCACGTGTACTTGATTGGTGAAGGTGTGCGTGGTGAAGGGGCCATCTTGGTTAACCGGGCTGGTCAACGTTTCGTGAACGAAATGACGACGCGTGATAAGGCGACAGCTGCGATTAACGATTTGCATGAAGACGGGGCAACGTTGATTTTGGATCAAGGTATTCGCGATGCGTTCCCAGCAATTAACTTCTACCACGCCATGGGCTTGGTGATGGAAGGGGCAACGTTGGCTGAGTTGGCAGAAACGGCTAACTTGGACGCTGACAACTTGGCTGCAACCGTTGCTAAGTGGAATGAGTTCCAAGCTGCTGGTGAAGATGCAGAGTTTGGTCGTAACACGGCGATGGATCGTGGGATTGCCACGGCGCCATTCTACGCCATTCACATTAAGCCAGCCATCCACTACACGATGGGTGGCATCAAGATCAACACGTTGACTGAGGTTGTGACGGAAGCTGGCGAGCCAGTGACTGGCTTGTATGCCGCCGGTGAAGTAACGGGTGGTTTGCACGGTAACAACCGTATCGGTGGTAACTCAATTGCCGAAACGGTGGTGTTTGGTCGTCAGGCTGGTAAGCAAGCGGCTAAGTACGTCCTTGGTTTGTAAAATAGCATAGAAAATATAGATAGGAAATTTCTCATGAATTCTTTGGAAAAAGTGGATTATAAGAAATTCATTGCGCCATTGGTAGTTGGGTTAGTGCTATGGTTCTTGGCCAGTGTGCGCCCAGACGGTATGTCAATTAGTGCGTGGCACATGTTTGCGATTTTCGTGGCCACGATTGTTGGGTTGGTCACTAAGCCATTGCCACTTGGTGGTGTTGCTTTGGTTGGGTTCGTTGCGGTTGTGTTGACGGGTACGGTCCCAATGGACACGGCTATCGTGGGATTTGGAAATGGCTCAATTTGGTTGATTGTGATGGCCTTCTTCATTTCACGTGGGTTTATCAAGACTGGTTTGGGGCGTCGCATTGCGTTGATATTCGTACGCGCTTTTGGTAAAAAGACGCTAGGGTTGGCATATGCTTTGTCTGCGGTTGACTTGGTTGTTGCCCCTGGAACGCCATCAAATACGGCTCGTGCTGGTGGGGTGATGTTCCCAATCATTAAGTCATTGGCCCAAACGTTTGGTTCAGATCCTGAAAAGGGTACGGAACGTAAGATTGGTTCATTCTTGATTTTTACGGAATTCCACGCTAACGCTATTACGGCGGCCATGTTCTTGACGGCCATGGCAGGTAACCCAATTGCGCAAGCCTTCGCGGCCAAGCAAGGTGTTGATATTACTTGGATGAACTGGTTCTTGGCAGCTTTGGTGCCTGGTATTTTGTCATTGATTATTGTGCCATTCTTGATTTACAAGATGTATGCCCCTGAAGTTAAGGAAACGCCAGATGCCAAGGATTGGGCAGCCGGTGAGTTGCACGAAATGGGTAAGATTTCGAAGCCAGAAATCATGATGATTGTTGGTTTCGTCATTGCCTTGGCATTGTGGATTTTGGGCTCATTCATTGGGATTGACTCAACGACAACTGGATTCTTGGTTATTGGTTTCTTGTTGATTGCTGGTGTTTTGTCATGGAATGACATTCTAAAGGAAACTGGCGCTTGGAACACATTGTTCTGGTTCTCAGTTTTGGTCATGATGGCGAGTCAATTGAATGCCCTAGGCTTCATCCCTTGGTTGTCAAAGACCATCGGGGCTAGCTTGGGTGGTTTGAACTGGTTCGTAGTGTTGATTGTTTTGCTTGTCGCATACTTCTACAGCCACTACTTCTTCGCCTCATCAACGGCCCACGTTTCAGCTATGTACGCCGCCTTCTTGGCCGTGGCGATTGCTGCTCACGTGCCAGCGTTGTTGGCAGCATTGATGCTTGGATTCTTCGGAAACTTGATGGCCTCAACAACGCACTATTCTTCAGGTCCTGCACCTATCTTGTTTGGCGCTGGTTACGTCAAGCAAGGTGAATGGTGGCGGATGAACTTCATCTTGGGATTGGTTTACATCGTCATTTGGATTGGTGTTGGTAGTTTGTGGATGAAGTTGCTTGGTATGTGGTAAACAACTTCGTTTGAGTTAAACAGAAAAAATAGCAGAGATGACTCGGTTCGCAAGAATTGGGTCATCTCTTTTCGGTAAAGAGGAATTTTAAGATGACGCAAAAACATCATCAAAAGGTCGTACTAGTTGGCGACGGGATGGTTGGATCAGCCTTTAGTTATGCGTTGATGCAACAAGGGGTTGCTGAAGAGTTAGCCATTGTGGATGTGGCGAAGGATTATGCCACGGGGGATGCCTTAGATTTAGAAGATACGGCGCCTTGGACGTATCCAAAGCAAGTGACGGGTGGTCATAATTATCAAGTGGTCGCAGATGCAGATATTGTGGTGATTACAGCTGGTGTTGGACGTAAACCAGGACAGACACGGCTAGAGTTGATTGACAAGAATTTGACGATTGTGAAACAGGTCGTTGATAACGTCATGGCGGAAGGGTTTACAGGGATCTTTGTGGTCGCAACGAACCCGGTTGATATCATCACGTTAGCGGTCCAACAATTTTCGGGTCTCCCTGAACATCGTGTGATTGGGACGGGGACAGCTTTGGATACCGCGCGTTTACAAGTTGCGTTGGCTGAACAGTACGGCGTGGCACCAGCTGCAATTGATGTCTTAGTCTTAGGCGAACATGGTGATTCGGCGTTTGCAAATTTTGATGAGGCGCAAATTGGCGGACAATCATTAAACGACTTTAATAAAAAGTACGGAAATTCTGCCCAAGACTTGGTAGAATTAATGGAAGCAACAACAAAGAAAGGCGGGGCCATTATCGGCCGCAAAGGGGCAACGTTTTATGGCGTTGCGACAGCCTTGGCACGCATTGTCCGTGCGATATTGCGAGATGAAAGCATGGTGTTGCCAGTTAGTGCGTGGATGAGTGGCCAGTATGGCTTGTCAGATATGTACATTGGTAGCCCGGCAGTTATTAACGGGGATGGTGCAAAAACCGTCATCATGGCAGCGTTATCATCAGCTGAACAGATGCAAATGCAACGTTCGGCTGAGATCCTGCGAGCCGTGACGGCTGACGCACTAGCAAACTTCATGAAGTGAAGATGTTGAGGGATATTGAATGAAAAAATTATTAGTCGCAAATCGTGGTGAGATTGCTATCCGTTTGATGCGTGCTGCAAGTGAATTGGGCATGCAAACGGTTGGTATCTTTGCAAAGGAAGATGAGTTTGCAAAGCACCGTTTCCGAGCAGATGAAGCCTATCAAGTGGGTGAGGGCAAGGCACCTATTGCAGCGTACTTAGATATTGATGATATTTTGCGAATTGCGAAGGAAACGGGAGCGGATGCAATCCACCCAGGTTATGGGTTCCTATCTGAAAATGCTGAGTTTGCTGCTAAGGTTGAAGCAGCCGGCATCAAGTTTGTTGGGCCAAAGGTTAAACACTTGGAGATTTTTGGTGACAAGATTCTTGCGAAACAGGCTGCGATTGCTGCGGGTGTCCCAACAGTGCCCGGCACTGACCACCCAGTCGAAACGCTTGCGGAAGCAATTGCATTCGGTCATGAAAACGGCTTCCCAGTCTTTGTAAAATCAGCAGCCGGTGGTGGTGGCCGTGGGATGCGTGTCGTTAATCATGAAGAAGAATTGCGTGAGGCATTTGAACGTGCTGCGTCAGAAGCCAAGGCCAGCTTTGGTAAGTCAGATGTCTACCTAGAGAAATACTTGCAAGATCCCAAGCACGTTGAAATTCAAATTTTGGCTGACGAACAAGGGGAAGTCATGCACTTGTTTGAGCGTGACTCATCAATTCAACGTCGTCACCAAAAGATTATTGAATACGCCCCCGCAGTTTCTGTTTCGAAGGATATGCGTGCGCGAATTCAGGCCGCAGCGGTCGCTTTGATGCAGAGTGTCGATTACCAAAGTGCCGGTACGGTGGAATTCCTGGTGGATGGGGATGATTTCTACTTTATTGAAGTGAATCCGCGTGTTCAAGTTGAGCACACGGTTACGGAAGAGATTACCGGTGTTGATATCGTGAAGTCACAATTGTTGATTGCCCAAGGCGTTGGGCTACACGACGATCCGTTGCAAATCCCGCATCAGACAGATTTGCAGGCAATGGGTGTGGCAATTCAATCACGTATTACGACGGAAGATCCGATGAATCAATTTATGCCTGATTCAGGACGCATTGAATGGTATCGCTCACCTGGTGGAACCGGGATTCGTCTGGACTCGGGTAGTGTGGAAGTTGGTTCGGTAGTTACGCCTTACTTTGATTCTTTGTTAACTAAGGTCATTTCACACGCAGCCACGTTCTCAGAAGCGGTTGATAAAATGCGCCGAGCGTTGGATGAATTTGAGATTCGTGGGGTTAAAACAAATATTCCGTTCTTGAAGAAGGTCTATGCACACCCCTTGTTCCGAGCCGCCAATGCGCCAACAACGTTCGTTGATCAACACCCAGAACTTTTCGATATTTCAATCGAAAAGCAAGACGACCGCAAATTGATTCAGTATGTCAGTGAAATTACGGTCAATGGCTTCCCAGGGGTTGATTATGACTATCCCAAGTTGCATGAACCACTACAATTCAAAGCGAATACTGATTTGGTCTTGCCAACTGATTTGGTGACGGCGAAGGATATTCTTGATGCACAAGGGCCTGATGCCGTTGCTGAATGGGTAAAAACGCAAGATAAGGTATTGCTAACGGATACGACGATGCGTGATGCGCACCAGTCATTGTTTGCGACCCGGATGCGAACGAAAGATATGTTGGCAATTGCGGATGAGACTCAGGTGGCCATGCCAAACTTGTTCTCTAACGAGATGTGGGGTGGTGCCACGTTTGATACGGCGTTCCGCTTCTTGGGTGAGGACCCATGGGAGCGTCTGCGTGCTTTGCGTGAAAAGATGCCACGGACGTTAACGCAAATGCTATTCCGTGGTTCAAATGCAGTAGGTTATCAAAACTACCCGGACAATGTCTTAGAAGAATTCATTAAGTTGGCCGCCCAAAACGGGATGGACGTGTTCCGTATTTTTGATAGTTTGAATTGGTTGCCACAAATGGAGAAGAGTATCCAATATGTGCGCGACAATAACAAGATTGCCGAAGTCGCCATGGCGTACACAGGTGATATCTTAGATCCAAACCGGACGAAGTATACCCGTGATTACTATGTGCAATTTGCCAAGGAAATTCAGGCAACTGGGGCGCACATGTTGGCGATTAAGGACATGGCAGGTTTGTTGAAGCCGGAAGCTGCTTATGAACTAGTAAGTGCGTTGAAGGACGCGGTTGATATGCCAATTCATTTGCACACCCACGATACAACGGGTAACGGTGTTTATACGTATGCCCGGGCTGTTGATGCGGGCGTCGACGTGATTGATGTGGCACAATCAGCCTTGTCAGGGACGATGTCACAACCGTCAATGGGTGCGACGTATTACGCCTTAAGCGGTAATCAGCGCCAACCTGAGTTGAATATGACAGCAGTTGAGCACGTAAATAGTTACTGGGCGGAAATCCGACCACAGTATAGTCAATTTATGAGCAAGATGGTTGGGGCACAAACGGATATTTTTGAAGTTGAAATGCCAGGTGGTCAATATTCAAACTTGCAGCAACAAGCACAAGCGTTGCGATTAGGCGACCGTTGGGATGATGTGAAGCAAATGTATGCAACGGTTAACCAAATGTTTGGGGATATCATCAAGGTAACCCCATCATCAAAGGTTGTCGGTGACATGGCACTATTCATGGTTCAAAATGATTTGACACCGGCGAAGGTGTTGTCAGATGGGATGACGATGGACTTCCCACAATCAGTCGTTGATTTCTTTGCTGGAAACTTAGGTCAACCGGTTGGTGGCTTCCCGGCAGATTTGCAGAAAGTGATTTTAAAGGGCCGGCCTGCTTTGACGGTTCGACCTGGGGCATTAACGCCAGCAGCTGATTTTGATGCAATGCAGGTCACGGTAGATGGTATTTTAGGTCGCGTTGCAACGCCAGAAGAAGTGATTTCATACATTATTTATCCGCAAGTCTTTAAGGATTATGTGACAAACCAAGGTAAGTTTGGTCCGATGACCGTATTGGATACCCCAACTTTCTTCCAAGGCATGCGAGTGGGCGAACGGGTCGACGTTGCGTTGGCACCAGGTCAAACGGTGATTTTCCAATTGCAACAAATCGGTGATATTAACCCAGATGGTCGTCGGACGATGTACTTTGATGTGAATGGCACACCGGTTGAAATTTCAGTGCAAGATGAATCAGCGCAAGTGACAACCGTGCAACGACGTAAAGCTGAGCCAACGAACCCAAGTGAAATTGGTGCAACGATGGCTGGCAATGTTTTGTCGGTTCACGTTGAGAACGGCCAAGCTGTTAAGCAAGGGGATGTGCTAATTGTCACAGAAGCCATGAAGATGGAAACGACGGTACAAGCGCCATTTGATGGCACGGTTAAATTTGTGCATGTGGCCGACGGTGAAGTTGTGGCCGGTGGTGACTTGTTGATCGAAATGAATCCTGAATAACGGATGCAAGTGTAAATGCTTAGAGTATTTGAAGTCATATGCTAAAATTAACTTATTAAATTAAAGGAGCATGCAAAAATGATGAAGACCTTCAACACGATGAGCTTGGAAAAGGAAACTTTTACGCCCATCAATGAAAAGACGATCAATATGTATGTCTGCGGACCAACTGTTTATAACTACATTCACATCGGTAATGCACGTTCAGCGATTGCATTCGACACGATCCGCCGTTACTTCGAGTATCGTGGATACGAAGTGAACTATGTGTCAAACTTCACGGACGTTGACGACAAGATGATTGCTGCAGCTAGCGAGCAAGGTATCACCGTACCAGAATTGGCTGATAAGTACATTGATGCCTTTAACGAAGATACGGCACCATTGAACATCAAGCCTGCCACTGTTCGTCCACGTGCAACGGAGCACATCCCAGAGATTATCGAATTCGTTGAGGATTTGATTAAGAAGGGTTACGCCTACGAATCAGAAGGTGACGTTTACTTCCGTGCCAAGAAGTTTAAGGGTTACGGTATTTTGGCCCACCAAGACTTGGCTGAAATGGAATCAAACGCTGCTGGTCGTTTGGACGATGGCGAATTGGCTCGTAAGGAAGACCCAATGGACTTCGCAGTCTGGAAGGGTGAGAATGGCGATGGTGCAATTGCCTGGAACTCACCTTGGGGTAAGGGACGTCCTGGTTGGCACATTGAGTGCTCAGTGATGTCAACGAAGTACTTGGGAAACCACTTGGACATCCACGGTGGTGGAATCGATTTGGCTTTCCCACACCACACAAATGAAATCGCACAAACTGAAGCTCACACGGGTGAAAAGTTCGTTGAGAAGTGGTTGCACAACGGTTTCGTTACGGTTGGTGATGAAAACGAGAAGATGTCAAAGTCATTGGGAAACTTCACGACTGTGCACGAATTGTTGCAACAAATCGATGATCCAATGGTTTTGCGTTTCTTCATAGCTACGACACAATACCGTCGCCCAATTGCCTACTCACAAAAGAACATGGACTTGGCTGCCCGCAACTTGGAGCGTATCCGCACTGGTTACCGTAACTTGCAATTCCGTTTGGGATCAGCAGTTGCCGGTTCAGATGCTGATATCGAAGCAAAGGCGCAAGAAAAGGTTGATGCCTTTGTTGAGGCTATGGACGATGACTTCAACGCACAAAACGCGATGACTGCGGTTTATGAGTTGATTGAATTGGCCAACTTGTACTCACAAGCTGAAGAAGTTAAGACTGACACGGTCAACTTTGTTTTGAAGCAAATCAAGGACTTGATGAACGTGTTTGGTGTTGATGGTTTGGAGCAAGCACCTTTGTTGGATGCAGATGTTGATGCATTGATCAAGGAACGTGATGCTGCCCGTGAGACGTCAAACTTTGCTCGTTCAGACGAAATTCGTGATGAATTGGCTTCACGTGGCATTATCCTAGAAGATACGCCACAAGGAACGCGTTGGCGTCGTGCCTAATCAAACATTTTTACATGATTGATTAATTAGTAATAGAAATCCCCAGAGACAAGTGATCTTGTTTCTGGGGATTTCTTTTTGTGGTTCTCTGATAGTGTTGCTATCAAAGCTTGGGAGCATACGGGCTCACTAATGGCTGGTGCCTGGTTAGCCGTGACACTGACAAAAAAGGCACCCCGTTGAGAACGGGGTGCCAAAGCTTTGGATGTAGAAATGATTTGAAAGGTTTAAACAATGCTTGTTGAGAACATTATTAGTTATTGATTGTGAGATTTATTTAGGAATCAGCTCAATTCTACGTCTTTTATTATACTTTATTAGAAGTTAAAAAGTGAACAATCTGTCCGTTTAGCTGTACCGCATTCGAGAATTTAATCCGCCTGAATTAAGGCTTAGTGCCTTTAAATAGGCGTTTTTTAATAATGTTCATGGAACGTCGCCAAGATATAATTGTCGTTTATAACTTAACTATTGGTGTTAATTAATTGCTTTTTAGGTTTTTATCTAATCTAATTCTAATTAAAGTGTTGACGTTTTTTAATGTGGTGCTATGATAAGGATATCGACTAAGAAGAGATAAGTACTTTTTAACGGTTGCCCAGAGAGTTAGCGTGTGGTGCGAGCTAATCAACTGAAGAATTGGAAAATGGTCTTGGAGTTAGAATGACGTGAGCAAAACGTGTTAGCGTCATTCGGGTGCGCCCGTTATTGCGCTTAGATATCGTCCGACATAGGACCGTATTGAAAGAGGGTTATTTCGTATGGGAATAACTAAACCCGGGTGGTAACACGTGTCAACGTCCCGTAGCTAATTGTAGCTACGGGACGTTTTTTTACGTCAAAACTTAAATGTGGAGGACAGACAATGCAAGTATTATGCGTGACGATTCACCGATGTCTTGTTGTCGGTGAGGGATTAGGCCAAAGTCGAATGTGATGCGACGAAATTGACACTCGTAGCGCAAACAGACGGAGAAATTGGCATGGATGATTTGACAAAGATTTTACAAGTAACGACGACGCATGATCAACTGACAGGAGCGGTTAATACACCGATTCAATTATCAGCGACGTTTGCTCAAACGGATTTTGATAACTTAGGTGAATTTGATTACGCCAGAAGCGGTAATCCAACCCGCTTGGCAGCGGAGAAGGCGGTAGCGGCTTTAGAACATGCGACACATGGTTATCTCTTTAGTTCGGGGATGGCAGCCATTAGTAGTGTGCTCATGACCTTCTCAGCTGGTGACCATATCGTGGTGACGTCGCACGTTTATGGTGGGACATTTCGTGTATTAACGGATGTGTTATCACGATTTGGTATCACACATACGTTTGTTGATTGTGGTGAACTAGCAGACGTCGCGGCCGCAATTTTGCCGAATACAAAGGCGATTTATATTGAAACGCCTTCCAATCCAACCTTGTCAGTGACCGATATTGCAGGGATTGTCGCAATTGCAAAAGCGCATGATCTTTTAACGATTGCGGACAATACCTTTATGTCACCTGCTTTACAGAAGCCGCTAGATTTCTTCGTTGATGTCGTCGTACATTCAGCTACCAAGTTTTTAGCAGGACATTCAGATATTTTAGCTGGCACGGCAGTGACAAAACGGGATGATTTAGCTGAGCAAATCTATTTCATTCAAAATGCAGTTGGCGCCACCCTGGGTGTGTTAGACAGTTGGCTGCTATTGCGGGGAATGAAAACGCTGGGGGTGCGAATGGCGCAGGCGAGTGCCAGTGCAACTCAGCTGGCCGCATGGTTAACTGACCAACCGCAAGTAAATGCCGTGCATTACCCAGGCTTACCGACGCATCCGAACTATCAGGTGCAATTAACGCAAGCCAAAAATGGTGGGGCAGTCTTGTCATTTGATGTTGGGTCGATTGAAAACGCCCGACAATTGGTTAAACATCTCACTATTCCAATTTACTCAGTCAGTTTAGGTGGCGTAGAAAGCATTATCAGCTATCCGCCAAAAATGTCCCATGCGGAATTATCGGCAGCTGAACAAGTAGCTAGTGGTATTACACCAGGCTTATTGCGCTATTCAGTGGGACTCGAAAGCATTACAGATATCATTGCCGATTTGTCGAATGCCTTTTCATATTTAGGAGAAGAATAATTATGACAACAGCAACTAAGCAACGTTACCATTTTGATCAAGTGGGTTCATATTTGCGACCAGCAACGCTAAAGCAAGCGCGAGCAGCCTTTGCAGCTGGTGAAATCACACAGGAGGCTTTGGTAAAGATTCAACATGACGAAATTCACGATTTGGTTATTCACCAGCATGAAGTTGGTTTGAAAGATGTAACGGATGGTGAATTTGCACGGTCATGGTGGCACTTGGACTTTCTGTGGGGTTTGACCGGTGTTGAACGATATGTACAAGAAGATTCCTATAAGTTCCACGGCGAGAAGACTCGTACGGATAATGTCCGGTTGACTGGCAAAATTGCCTTTAATCCAGATCATCCATTCTTTGCTGATTTTGCGTATTTACAATCAGTCGCACCGGCAGGAACCGAGCCGAAGTCAACCATTCCGGCACCAACGTTGTTATTCCGTGATGGCCGTTCAGATAATGCCTTGTCATTTTATGATACTTGGGATGACTACTTGGATGATTTGGCTTTGGCCTATCATGAAACATTGCAACATTACTACGATTTAGGTTCACGTTATGTGCAATTAGATGATACAACCTGGGCGTTTTTGATTAGTAAATTGAACGAATTTGCCACCAATCCAACTGAACGGGCAAAGTATGAAAAGATTGCAGCCGACAGCGTGTATGTCATTAACAAGGCGTTAGATGGCTTGCCTGATGATTTCAAAATTTCGACGCACATTTGTCGCGGTAATTTTAAGTCAACGTACTTGTTCGAGGGTGGGTATGCGCCAGTAGCGGACTACCTGGGTCAATTACATTACGACACGTACTTCTTGGAGTACGATGACGCACGTTCTGGTGATTTCACACCGTTAACGGCGATCTGGGCTAATCGACCTGATGTGACGCTAGTGTTAGGCCTGGTCACGAGTAAGTCACCAGAACTGGAAGCAGCGACGGATATTAAGGCGAGAATTCAGGAGGCCACGCAATTTGTGCCACTTGAGAATTTGGCGCTTTCTACGCAATGTGGGTTTGCCTCAACCGAAGAAGGTAATGCACTGACGCCAGATGAGCAATGGGCGAAGTTAGGGTTTATCAAGCAAATTGCCGAAGAAGTGTGGGGATAGGCCGATGACGAATAAAGTTGGGTTAACCATCGTGGCGGGTTTAGCAGCAGTTAGTTTAGGCGTCCTGGCAGGCACAACCGCAGCACATGCGGCTGAAAAGGTAACGGTTGGATCCGTCACCTCTGATGCAGATATTTGGCGTCATATTGCGAAGTCACCAGCGGCGAAAAAGGCAGATTTGCAAATTAAAGTGAAAGAATTTACCGACGGCGCAACCTTGAATCGAGCGACTGCTTCAGGTGAAGTTGATGTCAATGCGTTCCAATCGTATAGCTATTTTCAAGCCTTTAATAAGGAAACTAATACCGCGAAGCTGGCTGCGTTAGGCACGACGTATATTGAGCCAATGGGTGTGTATTCACATCGATACAAGAAGGTGGCAGACATTCCGAATGGCGCAACGATTGCCATTGCACGTGACAATGCGGACGCGGCCCGTGGGTTGAAATTATTGGCCAGGGCGGGATTAATCACCTTGAAGTCTGATTTCTCAGCCCTTTCAGGGGTTGCCGATATCGCAACCAATCCCCATCATTTTCAATTCAAGGAAATTGATGACACGACTGGGGTTGCCGTGTTGAAAGACAAAGCGGTCGCGGCGGTGTTGATTTCTAATTCAGTCTCACAAGCCGGTGGGTTGAACGTGTTACATGATTCGATTTATCGCGAGTCAATTAACACCAGCACGAAGGCAAATATTAATATCTTGGCAACGCGTCAGTCAGAGGCTAAAAATAAGACCTATCAAAAGTTGGTCAAGTTGTATCACAATGCATCAGAACAAAAATGGATTAAGGCAAAGTACCACGGCACCAAAGTTGAGGTACAAAAGCCACTTAGTTATGTGGAGGGCAATTAATTATGGCAGAAGTTGAAAGTTTTACATTAGATCACACACAAGTTAAGGTACCGTACGTGCGTTTGATTGCAGAAGAGCACGGGCCTCAAGGTGGCACGATTGCCAATTATGATTTGCGCTTGGTCCAACCTAATGAGACGTCAATTGAGACGGCGGGCATTCATACATTGGAACATTTGTTTGCGAGCTTAGTTCGCGATGAGCTAGATGGCATCATTGATATTTCACCATTTGGATGTCGGACAGGGTTCCATGTCATCAGTTGGCAGTCGTACACGCCAACGCAGCTAGCCGAAACGTTTACTCGCGTGTTGCGCAAGATTCGTGATGACATTACGTGGGATGATGTCCCAGCCACGACTATTCGAGAGTGCGGTAACTTTAAAGATCATAGTTTACATTCGGCAAAGGCGTGGGCAGATGTTATCTTGCAAGCCGGTTTGTCAGATGATCCGTTTGTCCGTCATGTCGTTGAAGCATAAGCATAATTTGTTAAACCGGGTCATTGGCCCGGTTTTTCTGTTATTATAGTAAGCATGAATGAGAAGATTAATTATGAGCAATTAAATGGCTTGGATTTGGCCTATTATGGGGATGCGGTGTATGAAGTGTACATCCGTCAACATTTGTTGGCTAAAGGGATTACGAAGCCGGCCCGCCTGCAACGTGAATCAAAGAACTACGTGTCTGCTAAAGCACACGCGGCTTTGTACGCCTTGATGGAAGCGGAAGATTTGTTGACTGAAGAAGAAATGGTGTACTTTAAGCGTGGACGCAATGCTAATTCACATACAAAGGCGAAGAATACAGATGTCGTGACATACCGTATTTCGACTGGATTTGAAGCATTGATTGGTTTTTTGGCAGCTAGCAATCAAACAGCACGTTTAGATGAGATTGTGGCTTGGGTATACGAACAAGTAGAAAGTGGGCGAACGAGAGCAAATGGCACAACAAACAAATAATCGTAACGGTCGTGATCGTGGCGGACGTCAAGAACGACCAACTAATCGTCGCGGTGCCGACCGTCGTTTCAACGACCGCGATCGCCAACCACGCCAGAAGCGTGAAATGCGAGTAGAAGCTGAAGCCGTCGATGATACGGCACAAACTGAGTTCGTGTTTGGCCACCATGCGTCGGTTGAGGCGTTGAAGGGTGAAACAGAAATTAACAAGGTTTGGCTACAAAGTGGTTTGGCTGACAAGATTCGTAATGAAGTGATGGCATTAGCGAAAAAGCGGGGCTTGATTATTCAAGATGCGCCAAAAGCTAAGTTAGATGAATTGACGAATGGTCAAAATCACCAAGGTGTGGTGTTATCGATTGCGGCCTATGCATATGCAACGATTGACGATTTGTTTGCGAAGGCAGCTGAAAAATCAGAAGCACCATTTTTCTTGGTGTTGGATTCAATTGAAGATCCGCACAACTTAGGCTCAATTTTGCGTACGGCTGATGCGGCCGGGGTGCATGGCATTATTATTCCTAAGCGCCGAGCGGTACAATTGACATCAGTTGTTGCGAAAACGTCAACAGGGGCAATTGAACACGTGCCTGTTGCACGTGTGACGAACTTAGTGCAAACGGTTGAACAACTTAAGGAACGTGGGTTGTGGGTCTTTGGCACAGACATGGATGGTAAGGATTACCGTCGTTGGGATGCTGCTGGTCCAACTGCTCTAATCATTGGTAATGAGGGTAAGGGGATTTCACCGTTGTTGAAGAAGACGGTGGATGAAACGCTGACGATTCCAATGGTTGGTCACGTCCAAAGTTTGAATGCGTCGGTTGCAGCTAGCTTGTTAATTTATCAAGCATTTAGTAGTCGTAACCCGCTTTAACCACATGAAAAAATGCACAATAACCGGTAACTTGATGCCGGTTATTGTGCATTTTTTCGTCTTGAATCCGAATCATCGGCACACTGTTAGCAAGCCGGAGGAGGGTAAAATAAGATGACGAACCAAAAGGCAATGCAGTTAATTCAGGCGGCACAAGCGGGTGATGAAGCTGCTTTTCAGGATATTTTTGAGGCGTTTCGGGGATTGGTGTGGACGTTATACCGTGATCACAGTCTCCAGACGCAGCAATACGATTGGGAACAGGAGAGTCGGTTAGTGTTGTACCAAACATTACGCAAGCTAAAGGCCACACATTGGGGTGCGCTGACGCGGTACTATAATCAAGCGTTGCGGCACCGAATTGTCCAACTGTGGCGGGAGTCCTATCGGTACGAGTCGGTGGAGGGCGTTTCGTTGAATGAAGCGTGTGTAACGACGTATGTGCAGAGTGCACAAATTACGCCGCCTAGTGCAGCAGTGGCGACCATTGTTGATTTAATATCGAATTTAGGTGTAAAGGAACGGGAATTCGTCTTGTTACTCGCGATGGGATACGACATCAATGAATGTGCGGTCCAACTCGAACGATCACGTTCTTGGTGTTATGCAACGCGACAAAATTTGAAGAAAATCTACCAAGCTGAGGCGAAAGGTAGCTGAATAAAGGCATTCGTGGTAAACTGAAAATACTATATTAGAGAATTTTAAAAGAGCGGAGACACGATTATGGCAGCGAAGAAAGTCGCATTAGCGTGCAGTGTCTGCGGATCACGAAACTACATGGTAACTAAGAAGCCCAACCGTCTTGAGCGTCTTGAAGTTATGAAGTTTTGCAAGTTCTGCGGGCAACACACGATGCACCGTGAGACGATGTAAGAACGGAGTTGGGTCGCCCCACTCTGGAAACAGGAGTACATACTGATGAAGTTTTTAGCAAGCGTTGTCGCTGAAATGCGCAAGGTCACTTGGCCTACGTTTAGTGAAAATGTTCGAGACACATCAATTGTTTTGATGACCGGTTTGTTCTTCGCCATTTTGTTTGGTGGCGCTGACTGGGTCTTTGAACAAGGGGTTACTTGGTTGTCTAAGTAAGCTTATTGCGATATAATAAGGACATTGAAAAGCGACTAATAAACCCTCAATCTTGAGGGTTTTTAATTTACAAAAATTACAGGCACGACCTAAGGAGGCAATCATGGCAGTTGAGTCATATGATAAGCAATGGTACGTCTTGCACACTTATGCAGGATACGAAAACAAGGTTAAGGCGAACCTCGAGTCACGTATTGAGACGATGGGGATGACGGACTACATCTTCCGTGTTATCGTGCCAGAGCAAGAAGTTGAAGTTGAAAAGGATGGCGAGACGAAGATTGTTAAGGAAAACGACTTCCCTGGTTATGCTTTGGTTGAGATGATTATGACCGACGAAGCATGGTATGTTGTGCGAAACACACCAGGTGTAACTGGTTTCTTGGGTTCACACGGTGGTGGATCAAAGCCCGTGTCATTGTTGCCTGATGAAGTTGATGACATGTTGGCTCGCATGAACATTGTTGAACGTAAGGTTGCCGACTTGAATGTTGAAGTTGGTGAATCAGTGAAGATTGTCGCTGGTTCATTCTCTGGTATGCAAGGTGAAGTAACGGCTATCGATAATGACAAGCAAGAAGTAACTGTTTTGGTTGACTTCTTGGGTCGTGAAACGCCAACGGAAATCTCATTTAACGACGTTGAGTCAGTACTATAAAGTCATTTCCATAAAAAATTGAATTTTTATTGAACACCTGACTTGTCAAAAGTCAGGTGTTTTGTTATTATAATCTGGTATGTGTGGTGACACGCATATGTGGGAGGCGTAAATCGAAACGCGCCATTACACCACAAACACGAAGGAGGAAACAATCGTGGCTAAGAAAGTTTCAAGCATTGTTAAGTTGCAGATTCCAGCCGGTAAGGCTACCCCTGCACCTCCAGTTGGACCTGCTTTGGGTCAAGCTGGTGTTAACATCATGGGATTCGCAAAGGAGTTTAACGCTCGCACTGCCGACCAAGGTGGTTTGTTGATCCCAGTAGTTATTACTGTATATGAAGATCGTTCATTCGAATTCATCACTAAGACGCCTCCAGCAGCAGTTTTGTTGAAGAAGGCAGCCGGTGTTGAAAAGGGTTCTGGTGAGCCTAACACGAAGAAGGTCGCTACGGTTACTGCAGCACAAGTACGTGAAATTGCAGAAACTAAGATGCAAGATCTAAACGCAGCTGACGTTGATGCAGCTGTTCGCATGATCGAAGGTACTGCTCGCTCAATGGGCTTCAACGTTGAAGGCTAATTTAACGAGTTCCGTACGGATCGCGTAGGAAACTAAGCATGATCAAGCGGGAGGTCAATGACCGTTTGACCGCATTTGCAAGGAGGAATAGCTACCATGGCTAAGAAGTATGGTAAGAAGTATTTGGCAGCCGCTGAAAAGGTTGACAGTGAGAAGTTGTACACTGTTGAAGAAGCTGCCGCATTGGTAAAGGACATCGACTTTGCCAAGTTTGATGCAACTGTTGAAATCGCGTTCAACTTGAACGTTGATACTCGTCAAGCAGACCAACAATTGCGTGGTGCCGTTGTTTTGCCTAACGGTACTGGTAAGGACCAAACTGTTGTGGTCTTTGCTCAAGGTGATAAGGCTAAGGAAGCTGAAGAAGCTGGTGCTGACGTTGTTGGTGCTGCTGACTTGGTTCAACGCATTTCTGACGGTTGGTTGGACTTTGACGTTGCCATTGCTACGCCTGACATGATGGCCCAAGTTGGTCGTGTTGGACGTGCATTGGGTCCTAAGGGATTGATGCCTAACCCTAAGACGGGTACTGTTACGTTTGACGTAGCAAAGGCCGTTTCTGACGCTAAGTCAGGTAAGGTTACTTACCGTACTGATCGTGACGGAAACGTTGCTGTACCAGTTGGTAAGGTATCATTTGACGCCGACAAGCTTGCTGGAAACATCAAGTCATTGTCAGACGTTATCTTGAAGGCTCGTCCTGCCGCTGTTAAGGGTGCATACGTAAAGCACGTATCAATCGCTTCAACGTTCGGACCTGCTGTTAACATCGATCTAGCTTCATTGTAATTTTAGAATTTTTCTAGATTATAATTTAGCTTTTCATGTTGACACTTCCTCGACTACCTGTTAGAGTAGTTTGAGTAATAAATCGATTCTACCTAAGACGCAGGTGTCGTAAGACTTAATAACCCGCCGAGGAAGTGAAAAACGCGTAAGCGACTTTTGACCCCCGGTGCAGTATGTGCTGGGGGTTTTTGGTACGAATCAAAATCTTAACAGGAGGAACATTACCATGAGTGAAGCAACTATTGCTTTGAAGGCACAACAAGTTTCAGAAGTTGCTGACAAGTTTAAGTCAGCTGCATCTGCAGTTGTTGTTGACGTGCGTGGGTTGACGGTTGAACAAGCCAACAACTTGCGTTCAGAATTGCGTTCAGAAGGCGTTGAGTTGAAGGTTATCAAGAACAAGATCTTGACGCGTGCTGTTGAAGCCGCTGATTTGACTGACTTGAACGACTTGTTTGTCGGACCTTCAGCCGTTGCATTCTCTAACGAGGACGCAATCGCTCCTTCACGTATTTTGAAGAAGTTTGCTGATAACATCGAAGCCTTGGAAATCAAGGGTGGTGTTGTTGACGGTCAAGTTGCATCTGTTGAAGATATCAACAAGTACGCAGCTTTGCCAGACCGCGACGGTTTGTTGTCAATGTTGTTGTCAACGTTGCAAGCACCTGTTCGCAACTTTGCTTACGCAGTTAAGGCTGTGTCAGACGCAAAGGAAGAAGCTGCTGAAGCCTAAGCTTTTGCTTAGTGCGACGCACTTTTATATCGGGCTTAGCCCACAAATTAAAATCGCCGTATAGGCAAATAAACGAGGAGATTAATTATCATGGCATTTGATAAGGATTCAATCATCGCTTCATTGAAGGAAGCTACGATTTTGGACTTGGCTGACTTGGTTTCAGCTATTGAAGAAGAGTTTGGTGTTTCAGCTGCTGCCCCTGTTGCAGTTGCTGGTGCAGCTGGTGGTGCCGAAGCAGCCAAGACTGAATTTGACGTTGAGTTGACTTCAGCTGGTTCAGCTAAGGTTCAAGTTATCAAGGCAGTTCGCGAAGCAACTGGTTTGGGCTTGAAGGAAGCTAAGGACTTGGTAGACAACGCTCCTTCAGCTATCAAGGAAGGCGTTTCAGAAGACGAAGCTAACGAATTGAAGGCTAAGTTGGAAGAAGCTGGTGCCGTTGTTACTGTTAAGTAATTAACGTCCCTTAAAAAGACGAGATACTCCGGTATCTCGTCTTTTTTTATGCATTTTTTTGACAAAGTCGTCCTTCTCAAGGCCAATAGATGTTGTGATAAAAGATTCGATTAAGTTTCTTGAGTATACTAATAATTAGTTAATAGCGTTTAGTAACGATTACGACGAAAGGAAGTGCTGTGTGCCATGACATCGCGTACAAATTTAAAGCGACCCTACAAGCAGGTATTGTTTGTCGGCGTTGTGTTGGTGTTTGGCATAGCCTTGGCCTATAAATATGCTGGGCGTCAATTAATAGCCGATTTCGAAGCCACCAAGGCTGCCGTAGTCAGTGATGAATCCAATAATCTAAAAACGGCCTGGCGTGGCATTTTAGATAAGCAGAATGCCCCGGTTGATATTGCAGTCTATGACCATAAAACGGGCGTTACAACCCAATTATCTAACGATGCAAATGTGCAATTTAAAACGGCAAGTATTGTGAAAGTCGCAATTCTCGCTAACTTGTTACGACAGCATGCGACTAATGGCACTGGTTTGTCGAATTATGAAGATGAATTGGCAAGCGCAATGATTCAAGACAGCGATAATGATGCGGCGACAGCCCTACTTGAAACAGAGGGGGGCAATACGCAACCAGATGCCTTGTTTAAGCGCCTGGGTATGACCCATAGTCACATGGATAGTGAATCATGGGGGTACTCGACAACAACGGCAACAGATCAACTGACGTTGCTTAAGAATATTTTTTATCAGAGTCGGGTGTTAACAGATAGTTCACGAACGTATATGCAAGGCTTAATGAATAATATTGCGGTAGATCAGAGTTGGGGGATTACAGCTGGCTTAACGCCGGATGCCACAGTTGCACTAAAAAATGGTTGGCTGGCAGATAAAAATGGCTGGATTATTAACTCAACTGGTCATATTACGAGTAAACAATCAGACTATGTTATTGCCATTTTAAGCAATCAAACCGTCTCTGAAGACGCTGGTATTGACCTGGTACAACAATTGGCTAAGGCAACTTATACGACATTGAATGCGCAATAAAAAATACAGACGAAGCACTTGGCTAAACAATCGTATTAGCTAGGTGTTTTTTATTTGCACCTGTTAACTATTAACAAGCGTTCATGTCAGTTAGATGTTATCTAGTTACATTTATTTTTCAATCTAAGAAAAACTATTGTTTAGCGTGTGCGGATAAGTTACTCTTAGTGAGTTGGTTTTGGAAAAGAATATTTTGCATAACCAAAAACAATCATAGGAGGCAGTCATGCTAAAAATTAAGGAACTGACAGTCGCCTACACATCGACGCCGGTGTTTAGCGATTTGTCAGTCGCGTTTAGTCCGGGCAAGATTACGGGGATTATTGGCCCGAATGGCGCGGGTAAGTCGACCCTAATCAAAGGGGCCTTGGGTCTGATTCGGCGAACGGGTGAATCGTTTGTGGATAATCAACTGGTCCGGCGTGTTCGACGCAAAATTGCATATGTCGAACAGCGAGCAGCGTTAGATTTAACATTTCCGATCAGTGTTTTTGAGGTGGTTCTAACCGGCACTTATGGCAAGCTAGGATTATTCAAAAGCCCTGGGCAAACAGAGCGTAATGATGTTATGAAAGCGCTCGAACAAGTTAATCTGACGGAATTTCGAAATCGTCAAATAGGTGAATTATCCGGTGGGCAATTGCAGCGTGTCTTTGTAGCACGCGCTATTGTTCAGCAAGCAGATGTTGTGATTTTAGATGAACCTTTCGTCGGGATTGATATGAAGTCGGAAGAAGAAATTATGCATGTGCTGCGAGACTGGCGTGCAGCCGGTAAGACCATCATTGTTGTTCACCACGACTTGAACAAAGTTGCGAATTACTTTGATGACTTATTAATTATGAACCACGGCATTGTCGCGCATGGACCTGTGTCGGACGTTTACAATAAGGTCAATATCCAACAAGCCTTCTCAGCGGATTTGAGCGCAGTTCTGTTCACTGAAACGGAGGATGTATCATGACGAGTATTGGTGAATTTATCGCGGCCTTAGGACACTATAACTTCTTGCAGAGTGCGTTGTTAGCATCTGTGATGGTTGGGATTATGTCAGGCATTATTGGTAGTTACATTATTTTACGTGGCATGTCGTTGATGGGTGATGCGATTTCTCACTCTGTGCTACCGGGAGTTGCGGTTGCGTATATGCTGGGGATTAATCTGCTAATTGGTGCCTCAGCATTTGGGGTCATTGCGGCGCTGTTGATCGGCTTTGTTGCGACAAACAGTAAGCTAAAGAATGATACAGCAATCGGTATTGTGTTCTCGGCATTCTTTGCCTTAGGATTCATCCTGATTTCGATGGCTGAGTCATCAACGAATTTGCATCATATCTTGTTTGGAAATGTGTTAGCAGTGTCAGACCGTGATTTGATTACGACGATTATTGTATTAGCAATTGTCATTTTGTTTATCGTGTTGTTCTTCAAGGAATTATTGATTACATCGTTTGATGAAACATTTGCTAAGACATATGGCCTGAAGACAGGGTATGTCCATTACGGTTTGATGATTGTACTAACGTTAGTCACGGTATCGGCACTTCAGACGGTCGGGATTATCTTGATTGTGGCGATGTTAATTACGCCAGCTGCTACCGCGTTTCTTTGGACGAACCGGTTGACCACGATGGTTGTCTTAGCCTCGGCACTTGGGGCATTGGCCTCTACGATTGGGCTATATCTGTCATATACGTTAAATTGGGCGTCTGGTCCTGCTATCGTGTTGGTGGCAGCGCTTATCTTTTTGGGGTCGTTTATCGTGTCACCAAAGCAAGGCTTTGTGACAAAACTAATGGGGGTTAAAAATGCTTAAGAAACTTGGGTTAACAGCAGGTGCGCTGGCAATTGCAATTGGGGGAACGGTTTGGTTTGTGCAAAATCGTGATGCACAAACGGCTACGGCAAGTGGTGAACTACGTGTTGTCACGACGAATTCAATTCTTGAAGATATGGTTGAACAAGTTGGTGGTGATGATGTATCGGTTTACAGTATCGTTAAGCGCGGAACAGACCCGCACGAATATGAACCAAAAACAGCCGATATCACTGCGACAACGGAAGCTAATGTCATCTTCCACAATGGACTTAACTTGGAAACGGGCGGTAACGGATGGTTCTCAAAGCTTACGAAAACAGCTAATAAGCGGGATAACCAAGAAGTATTTTCAGCTTCACGTTTAGTGGAACCATTGTTCTTGACGTCAAAGGGCAAGGAAGATGAAATGGATCCCCACGCCTGGTTGGACTTAAACAATGGTATTAAGTACGTTGAGACGATTACAAACGTCTTGAAGGATAAGGACCCAGAACACGCCCAAGCCTTCCAAAAGCGCTCAGATGCGTACATTGCGAAGTTGCGTGCGTTGCATAACGAAGCAAAAGACAAATTCGCTGATGTCCCAGTAGAAAAGCGTTTGTTGGTGACATCGGAAGGTGCCTTTAAGTATTTCTCGAAGGCATACGGCATTCAACCAGCCTTTATCTGGGAAATTAATACTGAGTCACAAGGAACCCCTGAGCAAATGAAGCAAGTATTAGCCAAGATTGCGGCATCGAATGTAAAGTCGTTGTTTGTTGAAAGTTCAGTATCACCAAAATCAATGGAAAAGGTATCAAAGGAGACTGGGTTACCAATCTACGAAAAGATTTATACCGATTCACTGGCGAAGAAGGGGACAACCGGGGATACCTATTACGATATGGTTAAGTGGAATATTGATAAGATTCACGCGGGCATGTTAGTCGATTAATACCGGGAACGATTACCTGACCTAAACAACACACAATTAATTTAGAAAGTCACGTTCAGCCATGGCGTGGCTTTTTTGTTGCACTTTCGGGGCACATAAAAGTCCGATATATTGCACTTTTGGTTGAGCGTTTATGCACGAACAGACGGTCCTAAATTGCTATAATGAAACGAGAAACCTTTTGTTTATAGGACAAAACATGCACAAAAAACAAGTGAACACGTTTACAAATTCAATTTTCAGGTCTAAAATGGCTAATGGATTTATTTTTTATTAGTGGGATTATTATTGAGGAGATTTTTGTATGGCTACTAAAAACATTGTTGTCGTCGGCGCTGGTTATTCTGGTGTCTTCACGGCACGTAAATTGGCTAAGCGATTGAAGGGTACTGACTACCAAATCGTTTTGGTTGATCGTCACTCATTCTTTACGTACATGACTGAGTTGCACGAAGTTGCAACGAAGCGTGTTGAGCCTAAGCACATTCAACTTGACTTGCGTACATTGTTCGTACGTCAGCCAAACGTTAAAATTGTGACGGCTAATCTTGAAGGTGTTGATAAGGATGCCAAGATTGTAAAGACGTCAGAAGGCGATATCGCCTATGAGAAGTTGGTTTTGGCAACTGGTGGTACAACGAACACGTTCGGTACGCCAGGTGTTGAAGAATACGGCTTCACATTGTGGTCATTTGAAGAAGCTGTTAAGCTTCGTGCCCACATTGAAAAGGTTATTCGTGAAGGTGCCATGGAATTGGATCCAGCCAAGCGTGAAGCAAAATTGCGTATCGCAGTGGTTGGTTCTGGATTCACGGGTGTTGAATTGGCTGGTGAGTTGATTGAACAACGTCGCGAATTAGCCGAAGCTAACAACTTGGATGAATCAGAAATTAAGATTGATGTTATCGAAGCAGCACCAACAATTTTGAATATGCTTGCAAACCGTAAGTTGGCTGACAAGGGTGAGCAATACATGATTAATCATGGTATTAACTTGCGTAAGTCTGCTGGTGTTGTTGAAGTTAAGGAAAGCGCTGCTGTCTTGAAGGACGGCACAGAAGTTCCAACTGAGACGTTGGTTTGGACGGCTGGTGTTAAGGCGAAGGAACAAGGCTCACTTTGGGGCTTGGAACAAGGACCTGCTGGTCGCTTCATGGCGGATGATTACTCACGCGCAAAGGGCGAAGAAGATATCTATGTTGTTGGTGACGTCGCTGCTTATCAAGAACCTGCCCGTACGGTTGCAGACAACCCACGTTCAGGTTGGACACCACAAACGGTTGAGGGTGGTGAATCAGCTGCGAACACGGCCGTACCTAACATTGTGTATGACTTGACTGGTAAGGGTTCACGTAAGGCCTTTAAGGGTCACTACCAAGGATATGCCGTTTCAATCGGTGCTCACTACACAGTAGGTATTGCGGAACAATTCGGTAGCATGAAGTTTGGTAAGAATGGTATTCCACTAACGGGATTCTTTGCCAACATGTTCAAGCACGTGATTAATTTGTACTTCTTTACGCAAATCACGAGTGGTTACCACATTTTCCACTACATGATGGATGAATTCTTCCGTACGCCAAACGGTCGTACGCCATTCTTTGGCTGGACATCACGTATGGGTAACGTTTTGTGGTCATTGCCACTTCGTATTGTTGTTGGAATTTTGTGGATTCAAGCGGGTGCTGCTTTGAACGGTGGTGTTGGTGTCTTGGCTTCACTTGTTGGTTGGTTGATTACATTTGGCTTGTTCACGTCATTGGCTTCATTTGTCGCCTTTGTGACGGGATTGGTTATGTTGATTGCTGGTCAAAGCGTTGCTGGATCTGCTATCTTGATGACGTTCGCCTCATTGGCCTTGATGAACGGTGCGGGACGCACGGTTGGTTTGGACTACTGGGTCGTACCATTCCTTGAAAAGTCATTGGGACGTAGCTTGTACGGTAAGCACGAGTCACGTTACAACGATTTGAAAAAGTAAATTGTCGCTAAAAAAGCTCGTCGATTGTTAAGTCGACGAGCTTTTTACATATGTTGTGAGGCATAGAAGGCGGCAATGATTCCGTGAGCGACACTCACGTTGATTGAACGAACACTACCGTACTGTGGAATATAAATCATGGCATCAGCTGCTGCGATGAGGTCATCAGCTAAGCCGAGTCGTTCTTCACCGAAAAGAAAGGCTGATTTTGCCGGGAAGGTCACGTTATATAACGACTGTGGTTGGTAACCTGGTGTGTTGTCGACGGCGTAAATGGTATAGCCGTCGGCATGCAACTGGTCAAAAACAGCTTGGTAATCAGTTACCCGCCGATGTTCAATGTGCTCATAATTTTGTGTGCCCAAAGACCCGCGCCGGTCCCATTTTTTGATCCCTTCTGGGGCGTCTGGAATAGCCGGATTTTCAGGGTTTAAAAAAATGAGCTTGCGCATACCAAAGGCATTACTATTACGTACGGCAGAAGCTTTGTTGAAGTCGTGGCTGAGATTTTGCATAATTGAAATCATTTCGCCGCGGCGTTGGTCAAGGTCAGCGCGAATTTCATCGTCGGACTTGCCTTTGTAAAAGTCCGTCACGTTACGATAATCGGCTGACCGGGTTAAATCAATATCAGACATAATGGTATTCCTCTGTCTTCTATTGTAACCGACAAACAAACATCCTCAAACTAAACAAAAGCAAGCGGTTGTTTGTTATTATTGTAAGTATTAGAAAATAAAAGGGGGCGCAAACATGACGCCAATTATTGAGTTGTCACACGTGACTTACTCATATCCTAATAGTGACACCCCAGCGTTGAAAGATTTATCGTTGACGATTAATCAGGGCGAGTGGGTGGCAATTATTGGACATAATGGGTCAGGTAAGTCGACCTTAGCAAAATTACTGAATTACCTATTGGCGCCCACTGCAGGAGATATCACGATTGCGGGGACGCCAGTGACAGAAGAGAATATGTGGGCCATTCGCGATATGGTTGGCATGGTGTTCCAAAACCCTGATAACCAATTTGTTGGCGCAACAGTTGCTGATGATGTGGCGTTTGGACTTGAAAATCGAGGTATTGCCCGTGAAGAAATGATTACACGGGTGCAAGCTGCGTTGACTGAGGTCCAAATGGCGGCGTTTGCTGACCGCGAACCTGCACGTTTATCGGGTGGGCAAAAGCAACGTGTTGCGATTGCATCGGTTCTTGCTATTCAACCTAAAATTTTGATTCTTGATGAAGCGACAGCCATGTTAGATCCTAAGGGCCGTCGTGAAATGATTGCGCTGGTGCACGAACTGAAGACCCGGATGGGGGATGAATTGACTGTCCTATCAATTACACACGATATTGAAGAAGCGGCGAGTGCTGATCGTGTCGTGGTCATTAATGATGGTGATTTGATTGAGACGGGCGCACCAGCACAGGTTTTTGCAAATGCGGATAAGCTGCGCGAGTTTGGCTTAGCCGTCCCATTTGCTGAGCAACTTAAGGAAAAATTGCGGGAACGTGGCATTGACGTCCCTGCGTCATATTTGACGACAGAAGGGATGGTGGATTGGTTATGGCAATCAATTTCAACCAAGTAGGATTTACGTATCAATTAAATACACCATTCGCGACCCAAGGCCTGCATGATGTCAATTTTACGATGCCAGAGGGTAAGTTTACGGCTGTGATTGGTCACACCGGCTCAGGTAAATCAACGATGGTGCAACATTTAGATGGCCTGGTTATCCCAACTGCTGGTGAGATTACAATTGCCGAGCAACGGATTGTGCCAACGACGAAGCCCAAAGAGTTGAATAAGATGCGTGCGCACGTTGGGTTGGTATTTCAATTTCCAGAAGCGCAACTGTTTGAACAAACCGTTTTAAAAGACGTGATGTTTGGGCCAAAGAACTTTGGTAAGACGGCTACTGAAGCTGAAGCGGCCGCAAAGCGCGCGCTTCGGACGGTTGGGATGGCCGAAAAGTACGATGAACGCTCGCCATTTGAATTATCAGGTGGTCAAATGCGGCGAGTCGCCATTGCTGGCGTGCTCGCAATGGAGCCAGATTTGCTGATTCTAGATGAACCAACTGCTGGACTTGATCCAGCGGGGCAAGAAGAGTTAATGACCTTGTTTGCGCGTCTGCAGAAGGAACGTCATTTGACGGTTGTATTAATCACACACCAGATGGAGTATGTGGCCCAATATGCGGATCATGTGGTTGTTTTTGAAGGTGGTACGGTTGTCAAAGAGGGCACACCAGCAAAGATTTTTGATGACGTGGCCTGGTTACAAGAGAAGCAACTTGATGTACCAATCGCCAAGCAATTCGCCGATAAGTTGGCGACAAAAGGTGTCACGTTAGATACGGTGTTGGATATCGATGCACTAGCTGATCAATTGGCAGAGCAGTTAGGAGGGTCAGCACATGTTCACTAATATGATTATTGGCCGTTATATGCCAGGGAATTCTTGGATTCATCGTTTAGATGCTCGGACAAAATTGATTTTGAGTGTCGCCTTCATTTTCGTTGTATTCTTTGCGAATAATGTGGCGGGGTATGTCGTGGCGATTGCGTTCACGCTACTATCAATTTTGTTGACGGGACTTGGTGTGGGCGTCTTTATTCGTGGCGTTCGACCACTGATGTTTTTGATGTTTATCACAACCTTATTGCAATTATTCTTTGTTCAAACTGGTGACGTCCTGTGGCATTGGGCTTTTCTAACCATCACGACTGATGGTGTGACGAATAGTATCGCGGTCTTCGTCCGCTTTATGTTGATTATCATGTTTTCAACCATCTTGACGTTAACAACGCAACCGTTGGCAGTCGCTGATGCGATGGAGAGTTTGTTGCAACCCTTGAAGAAGGTTGGCTTCCCAGTGGCTGAGTTGGCGTTAATGCTATCAATTGCGCTCCGCTTTGTGCCAACGCTCATGGACGAAGCAGAGTCGATTATGAACGCACAGCGTGCCCGTGGGGTTGAATTTAATGAGGGTAATATTATTAGTCGCATTAAGGCATTTGTGCCCCTCCTAATCCCTTTGTTTATCAACGCGATCAAGCGAGCAATTGAATTGGGGGATGCCATGGAGGCACGTGGTTATCGTGGTGGTGATAACCGCACGAAGTACCGTGTCTTAACCTGGCAAAAGCAAGATACCATTGCGGTAATTGGGTTCATTGTGTTTACGGTGTTACTCATCGCGACTAAATGGCTATAAAAAATGAAGTAAGAGGTGTTGAATATGCCGCGCTATAAAGCGACAATTTCATACGATGGTACTGAATTTTACGGGTGGCAAGTGCAACCTGGGAAACGAACAGTGCAATTAGAAATGGAGAAGGTCGTCAATAAGATGGCTAAAGATCCAGCGGACCACATTCGGGTGCAAGGCTCGGGCCGAACTGATGCGCGAGTACACGCGCAAGGGCAGGTTGTCCATTTTGACTTACCGTTTGATATTCCAAATGAAGCGGTTCGAAAAGGGTTATCAACCATGTTGCCTTATGACATTGGCATTAAGTCAGTTGAAAAGGTTGATGAGTCGTTCCACGCACAATTTAGTGCACACAATAAGACGTATCGCTATCGGTTGTCGACGACAGAGTTCATTGATCCCTTTAAACGTAATTATACGGGGCATTGGCATCGTCGCATTGATACGTCATTGATGCAGCAGGCGATTGGTGATTATGTGGGAGAGCACGATTGGTTGAGTTTTGTTGCGTCTGGGTTCCAGCAAAAAACAACGGTGCGTACGGTCTATTCTGCTAAGATGTGGGAGAAACCGGAAGAGGATGAAATTTGGTTTGAATTTACTGGGAATGGTTTTTTGTATAATCAAATTCGCATCATGGTCGGCGTTTTGCTGGAAATTGGTAACGGGTCACGGCCGGTTGATGATATTCAGCGATTGTTTGCCGTAAAAGATCGGCAACAAGCGCGATTTACAGCGCCAGCACAGGGCCTCTATTTAATGTCGGTTGACTATTAAAAAGCACGAAAACAAGCAAATAGTTCAAATCTAGGGCGTATTTCCGTTGACGTTTCGGTAGAAAAAAGGTAAGATAAATCTCGGTATTGTTTACCACACCGCAATGGGAATGTCCTGGTACGACTTTTTTAATTATTGGTAAAGTAAACAAACAGAATATTGGAGGAAATTTCCATGCGTACAACTTATATGGCAAAGCCAGGTGAGATCGATCGCAAGTGGTACGTCATCGATGCAACTGATATTGCATTGGGACGTTTGTCAACTGTCGTAGCATCAATCTTGCGTGGTAAGAACAAGCCTACTTTCACGCCAAACGTCGACACGGGTGATAACGTTATCGTTATCAACGCCGAAAAGGTCGCTTTGACTGGTAAGAAGGCAACGGACAAGATTTACTACCACCACTCAAACCACCCAGGTGGATTGAAGGAGCGCAAGGCCGGTGATTTGCGAGAGAAGAACCCACAACGTTTGATCGAGCTTTCAGTTCACGGTATGTTGCCAAAGGGTACTCTTGGTCGCCAACAAGGTTTGAAGTTGCACGTGTTTGCTGGTTCAGAGCACACACACGCAGCACAAAACCCTGAAGTGTTGGATATCACTAACCTTATTTAATTTAACGAAAGGAGAATAGTTAATTATGGCTCAAGTACAATACTACGGAACTGGCCGTCGTAAGAACTCTGTTGCCCGCGTACGTTTGGTACCTGGTAACGGTAACATCACGATCAACGGTCGTTCAGCTGAACAATACATTCCTTTCGCTAACTTGCGTGAGGTTATGGTACAACCATTCAACGTTACTGAAACTCTAGGAAACTACGATGTTTTGGTTAACGTAAACGGTGGTGGTTTCTCAGGTCAATCTGGTGCCATCCGTCACGGTATCTCACGTGCTTTGTTGCAAGTGGATCCTGACTTCCGTGCAGCTTTGAAGAAGGCTGGATTGTTGACTCGTGACGCTCGTATGAAGGAGCGTAAGAAGCCAGGTTTGAAGAAGGCCCGTAAGGCTTCACAATTCTCAAAGCGTTAATATCAACTTGCTGGAAACAGCGGTATATCAACGAATTCGAGAGTTTGTGGGAAACATCATGGGAAACATGGTGCTTCAACCTACTTAATACGAATCAAAAAATTAAGACGACTCATGACTTTATGTTGTGGGTCGTCTTTTTTAGCGCACTGAATTTAACAAAAGCTTCTTCAATAAAGCCGCATGCTGAAAATTATCTGTATCAAAGATGTGCCCAAACTCAGTTGGTTCTTTATCCATTAACATTTGAAAGACATCCGGTGTCACGGCGGTAGTGGCTGACTAAGGTCATATGATAACTTTTTGTTATAGTTCACCATAAAACAAAGGTATTGGTAATGGTTTGGCCGCACATGTTATTATTGCTGTACGGATGATGTTTACCTTATGTAAGGATTATCTTTTAGACTGTTTATTGTGAAATATGATTAAAAGGAGTCACAAAATGACGATTGAAAATAAAGTTGTTGTTATTGCAGGTGCGTCATCTGGTATCGGTGCTGCAACCGCTAAGCTACTTGCTTCAAAGGGAGCCAAGCTGGTTTTGGGGGCGCGACGCGAGGAGCGTTTGGCGGAAATTGCATCCGAAATTGGTGGCGATAACGTTATTTATCAAGCAACTGATGTGACGGATAAGGATCAAGTTAAGGCTTTGATTGACCTAGCCGTAGAAAAGTTTGGCCGTTTGGATGTTTTGTACAACAATGCTGGTATCATGCCACGTGAAAAGTTGGCAGACGCAAAGTTTGAAAACTGGGAAAAGGAAATCAACATTAACATTATGGGTGTTTTGCATGGTATTGCAGCGGCATTGCCAATTATGCAAGAACAAAATGATGGGTTGATTATCACAACCGACTCTGTTGCTGGCCACGTTGTTTATCCTGAATCAGCTGTCTATAACGGAACGAAGTATGCTGTTCGTGCTATCATGGAAGGCCTTCGTCAAGAGGAGCGCTTGCATGGTATCCGTTCAACGATTGTTTCACCAGGTTCAGTGGGAACTGAGTTGATGAGCACTTTGGATAATCCTGAAATGCAAGCAGCGATGGATGAAATGTTTAAGCATGTCTCACAAGAAGAGATGCGTATGAATGTGTTGGATCCAGAAGATATTGCCAATGCAGTGGCGTATGTCGTAGATCAACCAAAGCACGTGTCAATTACGGATATGATTATTCGTCCGACGGCTCAAGAAGTCTAGTATTGATAATGATTGCAAACACTTAAAAGATGCTCACGCCGCACGATCACATTGTGTAGTGTGAGCATCTTTGTCTTGCAGATTGGTCACCGTCTTGTCAGCGAGGGCAATTAAGTCTTCACTTAGCCAGATAGATACCTGCCGGGGTGAGGGAGCCTGTTTTGTGGTTGCGATTTATTATAGTGACACCTAGTGCAGCTTCGAGTAATTTTAATTGACGAGATAGTGCAACTTGGGTTGTGTTGAGCTTGATAGTGGCAGCAGTCAAAGCCCTTTGTATCAACGTTTTCGGAATTGTGTGGATCGAGTACCATTCAAATTTGCGATTTAACGACATTAAAAGCATCTATTACTTCGGTAGTAGTTTGGAATTTAACGAAAAGTTCCAGAGTCAAAAGATTGTTCTTATTTTCTAGCAGTAATATAATGACTGATGTTATTTAAGTGGAGAGGAATTTATCATGACAACCTTATTGGAGTTTGGCAGTGCTTGGTTAATTTTTACTTTTTCATTGTACCAAGGTTTGTTGGAGTTAAATGAACAATTATCAGTAGTTCGTGAACAAAAAGGACAAAGTGAAAAGAAAGTTTCACCATGGCTTTGGTTGTTACCGCCATTGAAGGTGCGCAACGAGAAAAAACGGACCTTGAAAATCTTAGCTGAAAATAATGTGAGTCGAGATCAACTAAGTAAGGTCATTGGATTTTTGGATAAAGCGACAGGCTGGTTCTATGTAGCACTTGGTGGTTGGTTGCTGGCAATTGCCGAAACATATTCGTTAGTAGAAGAGCATGTCGAAGAACATACTATGTTAATATTTGTGATTGTACTAATTCTGTTAACCGGTATGGGTATTGCTAATGGTTTTTACCGGACGAGCGATAAGAGAAAGAAAAAGGCTTTAATGGAGCTAGAGAATCAGCTTCAACAATTAAATAAGTAAGTTTTTCAATGATGATTTGAGTGTTTTGGTTATCCAAAAAAAGGTGCAAAGATATGTATGCAAGCAAAGCATGGAGCGATTTGTGGAGCAATTGATATGTTTTCAGTGATTTTTGGTGACTTTGTATGACTCAGAAACGTTGATTTAACGGCATTCTAGGGTCATGGAGAGTAATCAAAATCGTCTCAAAGCGTTAATCTTTCGATTTTCACTTTCTGGATTGGGAACGATTCAAAAAACATTAAAAGCACTTATTACTTCGGTAGTAAGTGCTTTTTTGCGTCTATTGCAATCTTTAACAAATATGGGCAATTGTGACTAAATGAAAACTACCCGCCGTTGTATAATTGACAGCATCATATCAAAGCGTTAGTTCTTTATGTTTAGTCCGAAGCAACTAATGACAATTGAGGGGGAAATTATGGGAGTTGGTAAAATACTTGGTGCGACAATCCTGACGATTTTAGTCACAGGAGGGACGTTCACCTACCTATCGCATGGTGTAATTGGCCACGAAGCAGCACCAAAGGTTCGGAAAATTCATAAACCGGTGGTTAAGCAAAATATAAACGCGCCCGTGCAACCACAGTCGGTTTTGGCCAAAGCGATTGACCAGCAAGTCAAAGCGACTGGTCGAAGTGGCACATTATTAGTAGCCAAAGCCGGTAAAATCATTCTCAATCAGGGATATGGTTTGGCAAATAAGCAGACTAACCAGCCAGCGACAACCCAATCTTTGTATGGGATTGCGTCACTTCAGAAGAATCTAACGGCATTGCTCGTGATGCAACAAGTGGCAACGGGGAAGATTAAGTTAACTGATAAGGTGAGCCAATATTTACCACAATTACCGGCAGCCAACACCGTTACTGTACAGCAATTGTTGAATATGACAGCTGGTTATAATCAAATAGGCAAAACGGAAGCCACGCTTGATGAAGCAGGCTATGAAAAGTATGCGTTATCACAGTTGGTGATGGATCAACGTGGGGCTTGGTACTATTCAGCTGGTAATTACGTCGCGTTAGTTGGCATCTTGCGCCAGGTTACTGGTCGTTCTTATGCCGATTTATTAAAGGAAACGTTCAAGGGCCAACATCATATCGATTATACGGACTACAACGACTTCATTGACAGTCCATATAAGACAGCAAACTACGGGGCAGATGGGACAGCTTATTTTGATAATCCGAATATCTTTAACCGAGAAATTGGGACCGGTAGTATTGAGATGACGACGGGTAATCTCTATAAATTACTGCGAGATGAGTTAAGCAACAAGATTATTTCAAAGCTGCAATTTAATGCAATGATGCGACTGGCACCTAATGAAACCTATGCGAGTGGGATGTACGATGATGGCAATGCCTACCGGATGCACGGGATTATTTTAGGCTTTGAACCGTCAGTTAAGATGAGCAAAGATGGTAAAAACATAGTTATTTGGTTAAGCAACGAAGATACAACCAAGGCACACACGAATGTGGATCTTGTTATTCACCTCTACGATAGCCTACTAACAGTTGAGTAAAGTCGCGAAGCATTTCGTCCGCATGAAACAGCGGAATGTTTCAATTTCGGTTCGTGAATAGTCCCAGAAACTTGACAATCGATGCTTACTTAAAATACAATGTAAACAAGAAAGCGCTTACAACGTTTGCTTTAAATTTATGGGGGGCATTGAAATGTCAGATACGAAGATTTCTGCAGGATTAGCAGCATTGAAAGTCATGGAAGGTTGGGGGATTGACACCATGTACGGTATTCCATCAGGTACGCTTAGCGGCTTGATGAATGCAATGGGAAATCCAGAAAACAACATTAAGTTTATTCAAGTGAAGCACGAAGAAATTGGTGCCATGGCTGCCGTTATGCAATACAAGTTCGGTGGTAAAATTGCGGTAACAGTTGGTTCAGGGGGACCAGGTGCGACCCACTTGATTAACGGGTTGTATGATGCCGCAATGGATCACATCCCCGTGTTGGCCATCCTAGGTTCAAAGCCAGTTCGCGAATTGAATATGGATTCATTCCAAGAGCTAAACCAAAATCCAATGTATGAAAATATTGCGGTTTATAACCGACGTGTCGCAACGGCTGAACAATTGCCACACTTGGTGGATGATGCCATTCGTACGGCTATCTCACAACATGGTGTTGCGGTACTTGAAGTCCCTGCTGACTTTGGGTTTGCAGAGCTTGACGCCGCTTCAATTTACTCATCGCCATTGTATTCATCAGGTCCTAAGTTCCAAAACTACCGACCAGTTGAGCCACAAGCATCTGATATCGATGCGGTTGTCGACATTTTGGCTGAATCTGAGCGTCCAGTGATTTATGCTGGATTTGGTACACAAGGCCACGGTGATTTAGTCCAAGAGTTGTCACGGAAGATTAAGGCACCAGTCATTACGACGGGTAAGAATTTTGATAACTTCGACTGGGATTTTGAGGCATTGACGGGTTCAACCTTCCGTGTTGGTTGGAAGCCAGCTAACGAAACGGTATTGGAAGCTGATACAGTATTGTTTATGGGAACAAACTTCCCATTCTCAGAAGTTGAAGGGACGTTCCGTAACGTTAAGAAGTTTGTGCAAGTTGATGCGAACCCAGCAATGCTTGGTAAGCGTCACGAAACGGACGTTGCCATTTTGGCGGATGCAGGTAAGACGCTTGAAGCGTTGTTGGCAAAGGTGGCCCCTGTTGAAGAAAACGCTTGGTGGCGTGCAAACATTAAGAACGTGCAAAACTGGCGCGATTACATGAACAAGTTGGAGCAGAAGACAGAAGGTCCATTGCAGGCTTACCAAGTCTACAATGCGATTAACAAGTTGGCTGATGAAGATGCCATCTTCTCAACTGATGTCGGTGACGTGACCCAATTGTCAACGCGTCACTTGCACATGAATCCTAAGAACATGTGGCGAACATCACCATTGTTCGCGACGATGGGAATCGCTTTGCCTGGTGGAATCGGGGCAAAGAACACGTACCCAGACCGTCAAGTTTGGAACATCATCGGTGATGGTGCCTTTTCAATGACATACCCTGATGTGGTTACGAACGTTCGTTACGACATGCCAGTTATCAATGTCGTCTTTACCAACACAGAATACGGCTTCATTAAGAACAAGTATGAGGATACTAACGAGTACAACTTCGGCGTTGATTTCACTGACGTTGATTACGCCAAGGTTGGTGAGGCGCAAGGTGCCGTTGGTTTGACGGTTAACCGCATTGAAGATATTGATCGCGTTATGCAAGAAGCGGTTGATTACTACAAGCAAGGTCGTGTAGTGGTAGTGGATGCCAAGATTACAAAGGATCGTCCAATTCCAGTTGAAACATTGAAGTTGGATACCAACTTGTACAGTGAAGATGTCGTTGCAGACTACAAGGCCAAGTATGAGGCTGAAGACCTAGTACCATTCCGTGAATACTTGGAAGGTGAAGGCTTGACGTCAAACTACATTAAGGCTGACGAAGGCAATAAGTTTAGCTTCTAAACACACCTAAATTAGATAACCATACACAAAAAAGCAGCTAACGACACTTAGCTGCTTTTTCTTATGGTGTTAATTATTGATCATTGTGCTAGCAGAATTGTTCAGGGCGTAAATCAAAATTGGCGCGAAGGACTCTGGTAAGACCGGCTCAGTTTGATTCATCCAGATTGACACAAGGCCAATGAATTCATGGATAATTACTTTAGATTGCACAGTCGCTGGGACAACCACGCCCATATGTAAGCGATCTTGAAACAGTGGTAGTAGTAAATCACTGTAACGGTCTTCCATAAAGCCGTTCCAAGTGGAATTGATTTTATCAGAATAAAGGATTTGAAAGAAGTCACGTTTGTCATAAATCAGTGGTAATACAGCATAAACCAAGTGATGAATGATAGATGGACTACCAGCCCGCTCTGTGACAACCGCTTTAATTTCATCCTGAATATCTTGATCAACATAGTAATACAAAGATGTTAATAGCTCGTCGGTATTGCGAAAATGGCTTTGATACATGGCCTGGCGTGAGATGCCGACCTCATCAGCAATCGCTTTGATTGTAATATCAGAAAATGATGCGGTACGTTGGGCGACTTTAGCGAATGCTTGAAAAATTTGAATGTCAGAGTCAGTGAATTGCATGATTACCTCCTTGAATTGTTAATGTGGCAATCTGATGAAACAGTATTGTATACATGACGTATATTATATAACGTTGATTTAATGAAGTCTTATTTCATTTTCAATTTATTTTTAGGTGACGTTTACAAGTGACAACGACGAGGCATTGAGTGCGCAAGGCGACCAAGTGTATCATAAGTTTATGGGGTACGGTTTATGATGAGGAGGTGGGACGATGTCAGCAATTGTGACGTTATTCGTGGTGACAGTGGTGGTCTGGATAGCGCTGATGACGACACGTAAAAAGCAAACAAAGTTTTGGACGCTGCTAGATATACTTTTTGGCGTTATGCTAGTACTTTGGCTGGTCGTGTTAGTAAAATTGAATGCCTAATAAAACGCTCGCACTGAAATTAGTTGGTGTGAGCGTTTTGCTTTTGTTTGCTATGATAGCAGTAATAAGGAGGCGGGGAAAATGGATTTAAAAGCAGAGATTATGGCTGACCCACGGAATCAATCATTCACTGAGCGAGGTCTCGAACCAATTTACATGGTCGGGCAAGATGTCCGGATTTTAATCATTGGGCAAGCGCCGGGGTTGAAGGTTGAACAGACGGGCGTATCGTTCAATGATAAGAGTGGCGACCGACTGAGAGAGTGGATGGGCATTGATCGTGACGTATTTTATGATTCGGGCCTAATTGGTGTTTTGCCAATGGATTTTTATTATCCAGGTAAAGCGAAAACGGGTGATTTGCCACCACGTAAATTTGTGGCGCAGGAATGGCATCAACGGATTATGGCGACGATGCCAAAGATTGACCTGATTTTGCTGCTTGGCGGTTATTCACAAAAGTATTATTTAGACGTCAAATCTAGCGAAACCTTAACGTCGATTGTGAAACGCTTTGCAGATTTTGGCCCTAAGTATTTTCCGTTGGCTCACCCATCCCCACTTAACAATATTTGGCTGGCTAAGAATCCATGGTTTGAAGCCACGGTTGTGCCGGCACTTCAAAAACGAGTGGCGACGATTTTGGCCAAATAAGTTTGTGAAAACATTGTTTATTGGTAAGTATTCCTGTACACTCCTAAAAGTAGGACTAATTTAATGTCAGCTATGAACGTGCTGACCTAGAATGTGTAGGTAAGAGAATCTTATGAATATAAAGCGGACGGCAATGATTGGTGGTTTGCTATTTAGTAGTGTGTTAGGTGGCATGACGATTATGTCTACGCCAACATACGCGACTGACAATATTGCTATGGCAACTGATGCTGCATCTGACTGGGTACCAGATGCAGCGCTGCGTCAAGCACTACAAAGTGCGTTGGGTGCCGGTGTACCACTGACTAAAAGCAATGTTGCCCAAATTCAGCAATTGAATTTGACTTATGACGGCATCACGGACTTAACTGGTTTGGAATACGCCACTAATCTCGGCATCATTGACTTAACGGGGAATGCGATTTCAGACATTAGTGCGTTAGCCAAGCTGCCTAAGTTGCAGGATGTTAGCTTGCGGATGAATAAAGCGACCGTCTTACCTGATTTAACGCCTTTAACGAGTACACCGATTAAAAGTTTGAACTTAGTTGCAGACGATTATGGGTTGGTTCCTGAAAAGTTAGCGGCGCTTAATCAGATGACGACGCTAACATCACTTGAAATGCAGAATACGAAAGTAACCAGTGTGCCCGAACTAGGCAATTTGCATCAACTGCGTGAATTAGGTTTGGCAGGTAACAAACTAACAGATGTTAGTGCATTGGCACCTTTGACACAATTAACGTCATTAAAGGTTGGTTCGAATCAAATTACTGATTTTACACCAATTGCCAAACTAACGAATTTGACCACGCTTTCAATTGGTAATAATCGTAGCAGCGATATCAGCATGTTAAGCACTCTGACGAAGTTGCAACAGGGAACGTTCTCGCAGATGGGCTTAACGGATGCGATGATGCCAACATTTGCGGCAATGCCAGGTTTGACGGATTTATCAATTGATTTTAATGATCAAATCACAAGTTTGACCGCGTTGCAGCAGTTAACGAAATTGACGAGTTTGAACTTTAGCAAAGATCAAGTCGCCGATTTAACGCCACTGCAGCATCTGACGTCGTTGACGAGTTTGAATTTCTCAAATGCGCAAGTGACCACGCTACAACCAATCGCGGGCTTAACGAATTTGACTTATGTGAACTTGCTGCGTAATCATGTACGGGATTTGACGCCTTTAGCTAAGATGACAGGGTTAACCTATGTGAATGCAAAGCAACAGTCAATCACGTTGCCAGCGGCTGCGGTTAGTGCAGGGCAGACGGAGGTCACCGTACCAGTCACTGCTAAAGCGATTGACGGCACGTCGGTCGCAATTACCCCACAAGCAGATACTAACGTAACAGTAACGGATGACCAGGTCACATTTACCGGGGTCACAGCTGGTACGACTGGTTATTTGGCGTGGGATAACGCAGCGGCAACGGGGAACAGTCAGCGCTTCTCTGGAACGATTACGCAATCGTTTGAGCAGGCAGTTGAGACAACCACACCAGAATCACAACGGATTGCAGTGAAACTAGCCGTACTAAAAGGTGACGGCAGTCAATTAACATCGGTTGCTAGTAATTATGTCCAACCAGATGCGACGTTTGAAGCTGATGGTAACGGTGGTGGCTACTTGTATGTCAATGTCAGTGTGCCAAGTGCTTATGGGGATGATAGTGTGACTTTTAAGGATGGTGAGCGACTATCAACGAAGACGGTTGGTGTGGCAACCTTAATGACGACAAAGTTTCATCTAACGCCAGCGCAAGTTGCGAATCCGTACTTTATGGAAAATATGCACGTGAATATTGCTAGTATTGGCTATAATCATCGTTATGATGTCGCCTTTAAGGTAACCGGCATTCCGGACAGCCAACCAACGGTGACATTACCCGGTTCGGTAGCAGCTAGCTCACAGGCGCCCCAGTCTAGCCAAGCCAGTTCACAGTCATCAAGTATGAGCCAAGCGACGTCACATACAAAATCAAGTCAGGTGCTAACGAGTAAGCAGTCTCATTCGTCGCAGCAGTTTAGCAGCCAGGCTTCTCACGTACATCAAAGCTCATCGATGACGACCCAGACGCGGACTAAGCACTCTGCGGCAACACAGGAAGTGGCTTCGTCAGCAGAACGCGCAACGTTAGCCGGCAAGCGGGGCGTCACATTGGTGGCTGCTAGTCAGGCAACGTCAGCTAGTGGGGTGATTGATACGACACCAGCAATCACGCAAACCTTGCCATCGGTAGTCGCATCACAAACCGTAGCACCAAATAGCGTCGCAACTAGTGTGCCAAGTCTGGCGGGGAGCCAAGCGGTTAGTGCTGTGGCGGCGCCGTCAAGGATGCAACCAACACAAATTGAGGCAACGGTACCGACGAGTGCAGCGGTGCAACCAATCCAGCGTGGTCAAACCGTGCCGGTAGCGTCACAAGCTCAAGCTGCTGACCGTGTGACAACACGGCAGCCGACGCAAGCAACGACTCATACCAGGGCCGTGAGCCAACCGGCAACCGCTGCTAAAACGTGGTCAACGCTTGATACGGTTGCCAGCGTTATCGGCGGTCTGGCCGGATTAGGAATTGCATGGGGCTTCTTAGTTTGGTTTAAAATTTTATAGACACTAGTGTGCGAAAAAGGCCGCCAATCATCTGATTACATCAGGAGATTGGCGACCTTTTTAACTATTCAAATTCTTCGTACTCGTTAGGATCCTGCCCGTCAATACGGCCATCGGCACGATTTAGCTGGTTAATCGTGTCAATTTCTTCAGCAGTCAGCTTGAAATCAAAGATCGTCGCATTATCGCGTTGGTGAACCGGGTTGGTTGAACGCAAAATTGGGACAATACCGCGGTCGATATGCCAACGGGTGATAATTTGACTTGGCGTCTTGCCGTACTTGTCAGCAATTGTTTGAACGACTGGTTCGCGCATGGCGCCACCACCACGACCAAGCGGACTCCAAGCTTCAACCGTGATGCCACGATCAATATTTGCTTGGACGTTATCCGTTTGCACCCAGTAAGGATGAATTTCAATTTGGTTCACGGCTGGCTTGACGCCGGTTGCATCAATAATACGGTCCAAGTGTTCGGGTTCGAAGTTTGAAACACCGATTGAACGAATCAAACCTAGCTTCTGAGCTGTAACCAACGCTTGCCAAGCTTCAACGTATTTATCGCGCTTTGGGAGTGGCCAGTGAATAATGAACAGGTCAAAGTAATCCAACCCCATGCGAGCTAGTGATTCTTGAATGGCCATCAAAGCATCATCGTAGCCGTGATATTTACCGGGCAACTTTGAGGTGATGAATAATTCACTGCGTGGTACGCCAGATTGGCGAATGGCTTCACCAACAATACCTTCGTTGTCGTAGTTTGTTGCAGAATCGATTAAACGGTAACCGCTTTTAATAGCTGCCAGAATTTGTTGACGACCAGCGCCACCACGTATCTGGTATGTTCCTAATCCCATAACAGGGAGTGGATGTCCGTCATTTAAAGTTAGTGTTGGAATGTTAACCATTTGATGTAACCTCACTTTCATTTGATAACCATACTGTCTCACTAAAAAGCAATTTATGCAAACGCTATCATTATCAAGAGCAATTCTTTGCGCGACTAGGAAACAATTCGGTATATTGGCGGTAAGAACACGCGTAGTTAAGAGGAGGACACAGTAATGGCACAACGACACTGGTGGCAAGACGAAGTCGTATATCAAATTTATCCCCGTTCCTTTCAAGATAGTAATCATGATGGCATTGGCGATATTCAGGGCGTGATTAACCAACTAGATTATATCCAATCGTTAGGAATTACGACAATTTGGCTATCGCCGGTCTATAAGTCACCCATGGTTGATATGGGTTATGACATTTCAGATTATCAAGATATCGACCCGCAGTTTGGGTCGCTGACAGATTTTAAGGCGCTACTAACGGCAGCAAGTGAACGACAAATTAAAATCGTAATGGATTTAGTGGTCAATCATACATCGGATCAACATACTTGGTTCAAACAAGCATTAGCAGATCCAGCGAGTCCATATCGTGAGTTTTATATTTTTAAGACCACAACAGACGGCACGGTACCGAATAATTGGCGCAGCATTTTTGGCGGCTCAACATGGACACCAGTACCGAATGAGCCCGGGACTTATTATTTTCATACCTTTGCGTCGGAACAACCGGATTTGAATTGGGAAAATCCAGCACTACGCCGGGCAATCTATGACATGGTTAACTGGTGGCTAGACCTAGGTGTCGCCGGCTTTCGCATTGATGCGATTACGCATTTAAAAAAGGATTTGGATTGGGCGAGTTTACCGGCTGATGGTAGCGATGGGTTGGTCTCGGTAACAAAGAAGGGGCAAAACCGGCCGGGAATTGAACGCTTTCTAAGTGAGCTGAAAGCGGAAACGTTCGCTAAGTATGATGCCGTAACGATTGGTGAAGCATATGGCGTACCGCAACAAGACTTACATCAGTACATTGGACCGGATGGTTATTTTTCAATGATTTTCGATTTTTCGTACATGAATATTGAAGTTGAAAATGTTGATGAATGGTACCGCGGTCGTTCGGCATGGACCACCAGTGATTTACGTGACTTGCTCTTTGAATCGCAACAGCAAGTACAAGCGATTGAAGGTTATTTGGGAAACGTGTTGGAAAACCATGATCAGCCACGCGTCTTATCAAAACTAGTGCCAAATGTTGCTTATCAAACGGCGGTTGCAGCTAAAAGTTTAGCGACAATGTACTATTTCCTACCAGGTGTGCCATTTATTTACCAGGGGCAAGAATTGGGAATGAAAAATTTTGAACGCCGGCATATTTCAGAATTCAATGATGTCTCATCGTTGAATAACTATGAAATGGCACTGCGTGATGGTTTTTCAGAGGCCGAAGCACTGCAATGGTTAAATGCAAAGTCACGAGATAATGCCCGCACGCCGATGCAATGGACTGGTGAAGCGTTTGGTGGTTTTTCAGAGGTTGAACCATGGTTGCCAATGGGGGAGCATCGGGCTGATATTAATGTTGCAACCGAGGAGCAAGACCCAGCGTCGGTCTTAAACTATTACCGTGGTCTGGCCAAAGTGCGTCGTCAGTCACAATGGCATGATGTGATTATTGATGGCACCTTCCATCCATTAACACGCTTGCCGGCCGATGTTATCGCGTACCAACGGCGCTTAGGTGACCGGCTGATTACCGTGTTGGTTAATTTGAGTGTGCAATCATCACGCTTTAGTCTGATTCAAATTGGTGAGGTGCTGACGCAATCGGGTGAAGTCACGATGACAGGGCATCGTATTACGATGGCCCCATATACGGCTGTGGTAATGGGGATTTCTTAGTCCATTTGTTGGTATACTAAAGAACAGATAGGAACGAATGGGGGATTTCATCACGATGATTGCGTTGACTGATAATTTTGCGGTAACGCCAGATGATTTGTTGCGACAACATCTGCTAATTCTAGGAGCGACTGGTAGTGGCAAGTCGACGAGCGCGGTGACAATTTTGCATGACTTGATGATGCAGAACCAAACGACGATTATTATCGATCCAACTGGCGAGTACACGAAGTTGCCACACGCCGTCGTTGCGAAATTAGGCTACAACGCTTTTATTGATTATGAACAACTAACGGGTGCCGAAATCGCGCAAATATTTGGCGTCACGGAGGCGGTGGCGACAGAGAAAGTGGTTGATGCGTGGCAAAGTTTGAAAATTCAAAAGAACGTTGTCCGTCAGTCAGGGGTTTATCAAAAGGTTAACCGTCCTTGGGCAACGTTTGAGGCGGATGCCCAGCGATTGTATGACTATCCGCAACCGGCCGATATGCATTTGCTGCCAGAACAGTTGCAGCAAGAATTTGCTGTGCCAACAGATGATTTTGATTTGATTGGTCAGACAATTGATCAAGCTGGTTTTCGGACGCTGTTGCCACTCATTCGTCGCATTAAAAGTCAAACAAGTCAACCAGCTTTCCAGCAGTTATTCAATTTGCCAAGTCGTAAGAAAATTGCGACGGTGGGGATGAGAACTGATGTAATGTATTTGATGCGGTTGTTTAGCAGTCAACGGAGCGAACAAAAAATTCTGGTCATTGATTTGTCAGAATTAGCGGATAATTTAGGTTTAGGTAAGGTTGTTGTGTCACTATTGATGACGGCGTTGCTACGTATCAAGCAAACAGGCACACAATAGTTGCCCGTAACGGTGTTGATTGATGAAGCACACCGTTATTTGTTGCAACAACCTGGTGTAGTGGACGGCATTTTGCGGGTTGCACGTGAAGGACGTAAAGCGGGCTTGTATTTGATGTTAACGACACAAAGTCCGCTTGATTTGCCGGCTGGGTTGTTGGGACAATTTGGTAATTACCTGATTCACCGTTTAAATACGGCAACAGAATTGGCACAATTACCGGCGCTTGCGCCATTGGGGCAACGCATTGCACTGCAGCAAGTTGGTGAAGCCATCTTGGCGGGTAATCAATTTGTGCCACCACGTGAGCTACAGATACGACAGGTTGCAGCAATGCAACATCAGACTGCATCGCCCAAATTTTTTTAGAGGATGTGGTCATTTTGAATAAACGATTAACAATGCCAATTAGTGGCTTAGCGATACTGCTGTTTGCTTTTTTTGCGTGGGGCGTCATGCAACATGCAACATGGATTTCAGACATTGATCGCACTGGTATTGCTTGGATTCGAGGTGATTTTACACCTGGCAAAACCGCCTTCTTGACCGGCATTACGCTGTTGGCTCAGCCGGCGACGGGGGTTACCCTGACGGCACTGTTTGTTGTGTGGGCAGTTATCACCAAACGCCTTCGTATGGGGGCGTTTGTAGGATTCAGTGTGGTTGCGGGGGCTGGTTTAATGTGGATTATTAAAAATATTGTCCAACGGCCACGGCCGACCGCAAACCGGTTGATTACCGAACATGGGTATTCATTTCCATCAGGCCATTCCATTAATGCTATGGCGTTTTATGGGGCTTTGTTGGTATTGATTTGGCTATATGCACGTAAACAATGGGTAAAGGGGGTTGCAACAATCGTTTTGGTTGCAGTCATCATCTTAATTCCAATTAGTCGCGTTTACTTGGGTGTGCACTATCCAAGCGATGTGCTAGCTGGCTTACTGCTTGGACTAGCAACGATGTTAACAGCAGCGACGATTATTCTGCCTAAGAAAGCTTAATTAAAAACGGTCACACCCAACACGATGAATTGTGCGGTGTGACCGTTTTTAATTAAGCTTCTGTTTTTGGTTCAGGAACAAACGTGTCTAGGGCTGACCAGAAAGCGACCAGCGAGAAGACAACGATAAAGTGCCAGAAGACCGTTGCCCAGGCGTTACCGTAAATGTTTGTGTATGTATTGATTAAGTGTTGCATCGTAATCAACGCCACGATTTCTTCGACCGCAATAATCAATGCAGTCAATGCAATCGCCGCGGCCAGTACCGCGCCGGCAAGCAGGATGAATGAAGCAACGTGTTGCGCAATCCAAGTGATTGACCAGGCTTTTGCTGCCTTATGATTCATGAATAGCGACCTCCAAGTGAATAATAACTAGTCCCTATTATACGTTAATTTAGTGTTGTTGTGGGTATTGGTTTGTGGGAAACTAGGGATATTGAAATAATAGGGGTGAGTGATGTATGGCAAAAACGGATCAAACGGTTAGTCCGCAGATTATTTGGGCAATTGTGGGGACGGGTATTTTAGCGTTTACGGGTATTTTAACAGAGACATCCATGAACGTGACCTTTCCGGATTTGATGAAGCAATTTAATATTTCGTTGAGTGTGGTGCAATGGCTGACTACGGCCTATTTGCTAATGGTGTCATTGGTGATGACTACCTCAGCGTTCTTAAAAGCAAAATTCAATCCACGGCAAATTTTTATCATCGCAATTGTGGCGTTCTTGATTGGGGACATTGTGGCGATTATGTCGCATTCCTTCGCGCTGCTGTTAGTTGGCCGTGTGATTCAAGGGATTGGGACAGGCGTCATTACGCCATTGGTATTCAATATTATTCTTGAAAATGTTCCGATGGCTCATATTGGTAAGTATATGGGCTTTGGTACGATGATTTTGTCGTTGGCACCAGCCTTTGGACCGATTTTTGGTGGTGTCGTGGCCTACTACTTAGGTTGGCGCGAAATTTTCTTATTGGTGTTACCAGTTGCGTTTGTCTCGCTGGTTATTTCAATTAAGACAGTGCCAACGGAGCATATTAAAAATGACGCATTCCGCTTTGATTATGTGAGCTTTGCGATGTTGGCCATCGCCTTTACCAGTTTCTTGTGGGCATTAAGTCAGCTAGAACATGGACATGTTAGTGGCATGCTCTTTGGTTTGCTGATTGTTGCTGCTTTAGCATTTGCTGGCTTCTTATACCGAGCTAAGCATGCGACGCGCCAATTTTTAAACTTAGGTATTTTTAAAGTGCCTGCGTTGCGTTTTGCGATGTTGGGGTACGTTGCATACATGTTTACCAATTTGATGGTTAATTTTGCCGTACCGACATTTGTCCAATTATCCTTGGGAGCAACAACGATGATTGCCGGCTTTGCCTTGATGCCGGGGTCGTTGGCTGGGGCGCTATTGAACCCAATTTATGGGCGGGCGTATGATGTGTACGGACCAAAGATGCCCTTGTTGGCAGGTAATGCAGCGTTTGTTGTGATTATGATGGTTTGGTCGATGATGACGATGAATGGCACAGTTATCTCAATGACAATCTTTTACTTGTTGATGACGCTCGGCCGGAATCTAGCCTTTGGTACGTCGATGACCGCTGGGCTAGCGCAGTTATCATTGCCCGAACGTGCCGATGGTAACGCGATTTTTAACACGGCGCAGCAGTTTGCCGGCGCCATCGGAACAACGGTGGCGTCATTGTTAATGAAGGTGAATCCCGACAGTGCTGCCTCCGTTGCAACACAAACAGCGCGCGGTGCCCAGCATGTCTTTTGGTTTATGTTGGCATTGGGTGTGCTGAATTTCGTATGGTTTAATCGCTTTTTGAAGCATAACGCGCCTTATTCAGAATAGGCTAAGTTGAATTTAATTTAAGAAAGCAAGTGAGGTGTTAGGTTATAACTAACACCTCACTTGCGTTTAGGGGTATAATAACACTAACTAAAAACACATGAAGGAGGCCGCCCGAAATGGCCAATGATTGGATCAATATTCACGGCGCGCGCGCTCACAATTTGAAAAATGTGGACGTGGCGATTCCCCGTGACAAATTCGTGGTGATGACCGGACTCTCTGGTTCTGGTAAGAGTTCACTTGCCTTTGACACGCTATATGCAGAAGGACAGAGACGTTATGTTGAAAGCTTGTCTGCCTATGCCCGTCAATTCTTAGGACAAATGGATAAGCCGGATGTAGATGCCATTGAAGGATTAAGTCCTGCTATCTCTATCGATCAAAAGACGACCTCAAAAAATCCCCGCTCAACGGTGGGGACGGTAACCGAGATTAACGACTATTATCGACTATTATTTGCTCGTGTTGGACAGCCCGACGCGGCCGAAGATGGCACAATCGTGAAGACGTCAATTGACCAAATGTTGAATTATTTGACGGAGAACTTGGATGAAGGGGCGCGGATGCAAATCCTATCACCAATTGTTCGTCATAAGCGTGGTTCGCATGCGACGGCTTTTGAACGTATTCAAAAAGAAGGTTTTGTTCGTGTCATGGTTGATGGTGAGATGCATGAAATCACCGATGAGCTGACGTTGGACAAGAACAAGTATCACGATATTTCAATTGTGGTTGATCGTATTATTTTGCGGGATGGTTCACGCGCGCGTTTGTTCGAATCATTTGAATCAGCAATGCGCATGGCCGAAGGGGTCGTGACAGTTGATGTGATTGGTGGTGAACCAATTACGTTCTCAGATCACTACACCGGTCCGTTGAAGGACTTTGCGGTTGGTAAGCTGGAACCACAGCTCTTTTCATTCAACGCACCTATGGGAGCGTGTGAAATCTGTGGGGGCTTGGGGATGACACTTGAGGTCGATGTTGACCGAGTTATTCCTGATAAGTCAAAGTCATTGGCTGACGGTGCCATTGTGGCCTGGAACCCAATTTCATCATCATACTACCCAGAAATGTTGCGCCAATTTGCTGAGCAATTTGAAATTCCAATGGACATCCCATTTGAAGAATTGACCGCTGATCAACAAGACATGGTGCTATATGGCTCACGTTTGAAGCCATTCCACTTCCACTATGAGAATGATTTTGGTGGGGTACGTGATGTTGATGTCCCATTCGAAGGGGTGATGAATAACATCGACCGTCGCTACCGTGAATCAAATTCTGATTTTACCCGTGAACAAATGCGTGGTTACATGGACGAATTGACTTGCAACGCTTGTGGCGGATACCGTTTGAACCCGGCTGCTTTGTCGGTTAAGGTTGGTGATAAGCACATCGGTCAAGTGTCAGAAATGCCGGTTGATAAGGAATTAGAATTCTTTGAAAACGTGACGTTTGGTGAGCAAGACAGTCAGATTGCAGCGCCCATCGTTAAGGAAATTACGGATCGCCTGAGCTTCTTGAAGAACGTTGGGCTAGATTATCTAACGCTCTCTCGTTCAGCGCGCACGTTATCAGGTGGTGAGGCACAACGAATTCGTTTGGCAACGCAAATCGGGTCAAACCTTTCGGGTGTGATGTACGTTTTGGACGAGCCGTCAATTGGCTTGCACCAACGTGACAATGACCGTTTGATTAATTCGTTGAAGCAGATGCGTGATTTAGGTAACACGTTGATTGTCGTTGAACACGACGAAGATACGATGAAAGCGGCCGACTACATCATCGACGTGGGGCCAGGAGCTGGTGACCACGGTGGTGAAATCATGGCGACGGGTACCCCAGCGGAAATCGAAGCAAATGATAACTCGCTAACGGGACAATACCTATCAGGCAAGAAGTTTATTCCAGTTCCTGAAACGCGACGTGAGGGTAATGGTAAAAAGATTACAATTACCGGTGCATCGGAAAACAACTTGAAAAACGTGAAGGTTGACTTCCCCTTGGGTAAGTTTGTCGCCGTGACCGGTGTTTCTGGTTCCGGAAAATCAACGCTGGTGAACACAATCTTGAAGCGGGCTTTGAAGATGGAGTTAAACAACAACTCTGAAAAGCCTGGTAAGTACAAGAAGATGACCGGCTTTGAGAATGTCGACAAGATTGTTGATATTGATCAAAGTCCAATCGGGCGTACGCCACGTTCAAACCCAGCGACGTATACGGGCGTCTTTGATGATATTCGCACGCTATTTGCGCAGACAAATGAAGCTAAGCTACGTGGCTATAACAAGGGTCGCTTCTCATTTAACACGAAGGGCGGTCGTTGTGAGGCATGTAAGGGTGATGGGGTCATCAAGATTGAGATGAACTTCCTCCCTGATGTTTACGTGACATGTGAAGTTTGTGGTGGTACCCGTTACAACTCAGAAACGCTTGAAGTAACGTATCGCGGTTTGACGATTGCAGATGTTTTGAATTTGACAGCCGAACAGGCCGTTGACTTCTTTGCACCAATTCCTAAGATTCGTCGTAAGTTGCAAACGATTGTTGATGTTGGGTTGGGTTATGTGACGCTTGGCCAATCAGCGACAACGTTGTCTGGTGGTGAAGCGCAACGTATGAAGTTAGCGTCAGAACTACAACGTAAGTCAACGGGTAAGACATTCTACATCTTGGACGAGCCAACCACTGGTTTGCACGTTGATGATATTTCGCGCTTACTTGAAGTGTTACAACGCCTAGTCGATGGTGGTAACACCGTTTTGGTTATCGAACACAATTTGGATGTTATCAAGACCGCTGACTGGCTGATTGATATGGGGCCAGAAGGTGGTGAAGGTGGTGGAACGGTGCTTGCAACCGGTACGCCAGAGGATATCGCTGCTGTGTCAGCTTCATATACAGGTCAATATCTTGGCCCAATTATGACGCGCGACCGCGAACGTGCGGCTGCAGCGACAGCAAAGTAAAGATTAAGTGCATGTTACAGTTGGCCTTTTTAGTTGCGTTCGCAGCTTGATGCGTGTATACTCCCTTTTTGTAAGTGATATTTTTAAAGAAAATAAAGACTAAAAAGTGAGGTAAACATCATGGCTGAAAAGTTGGATGTGGCATCAGCTCGTCGTAAGATGAAGAGCCCAAACATTAAGACTCGCAAGCGCGCATTGAAGGCATTGCACGATGCACGTAAGGCAGCGAACAACAAGAAGTAATTCTTGGCGTTATGTAAAAACTCCCTAGAAAGCTGAAATCAGCTATCTAGGGAGTTTTTTGATATCAAGCTAACGTTCACAAAAACCACATAGCCGGGCGTTTCCTCTCAATGGTATAATAACCTAGACACATTATATGTTCGGAGGGAACGCGTATGCCTAAAAAAGAATTGGTCATCGTTACGGGGATGAGTGGCGCTGGTAAAACAGTTGCGATTCAAGCCTTTGAAGACCTTGGCTACTTTACTGTTCAAAACCTGCCACCTGCTATGTTGCCAAAGTTTTGGCAAATGATTTCTGACGAAGAAAACATTCAGCGGGCAGCCGTGATGATTGACTTGCGGTCACAAAGCTTTTTCGCTGACCTAGATGACGAGATTCGCATTATGTCGGATTCAAATCATGATAAGTATGATTTGAAGATTGTGTATATCGATGCGACGGATGAAGAATTGGTGGCCCGCTATAAGGAAACCCGTCGTTCGCACCCCTTGTCAGGTGACCGAGGCACGTTGTACGGTATTCAAACTGAACGTCAACAACTAACAGAAATTCATGATATGGCGAGCGAAGTGATTCATACAGATGATTTCGCTCCTCGTCAATTGCGTAACTATATTCAAGAACATTTCGGGTCGGATGCTGATCGTGCGGGCACTTTTTCTGTGCAAGTGATGAGCTTCGGCTTTAAATATGGTGTACCAGTCGATGCTGACTTGATTATTGATGTGCGCTTTTTAAAGAATCCCTACTACATTACGGCTTTGCGTGAACAAACGGGCTTGGATAAAGCAGTTTGGGATTATGTTTGGTCAAGCGAAGATGCCGAAGAATTTTATGAGCGCCAAAGTAGTTTGATTAAGTGGTTGTTACCAAAGTATAAGGCTGAGGGTAAAAGTACGCTAACGATTGCCTTTGGTTGCACTGGTGGTCAACACCGGTCAGTGGCGTTTGCACACCGCTTGAGTCAGGATTTGGCAGCTGATTGGAAGGTAAACGAATACCACCGTGACATTGAGCGTCGTAAAGAAAGCAGTAATCGCTCATGACAGAGGCCTTTAAAGTAACAACACGGCCAAAGATTGTTGTCATTGGCGGTGGTTCCGGTCAACCGGTGATTTTGCGGGGGTTGAAGCAGTATGATACTGATTTAACTGCCGTTATTACGGTGGCTGATGATGGTGGTTCTTCTGGGACGTTGCGGGATTATCTCAATATGGTACCGCCTGGTGATATTCGAAATGTGATGGCCGTTTTATCGAGTTTGCCACAAGAAATTATTGATATTTTCCAATACCGTTTTCGCAAAGAGGATGAAATGCTAGCGAATCACGCGTTGGGGAACTTGATCATTGCGGCGATGGCAGAGAAGGAACGTGACATTTTTACAGGCGTTCAGACGCTTGCAAAAGTCATGGACGTACAGGGGCATGTGTATCCGGTAGCGGATGAGCCACTGGTGTTGCATGCCACATTTTCAGATGGCACAACTTTGTCTGGCGAAGCTGAAATTACAGCTGCCCACAAGCGGATTGATAGTATTTGGGTGACACCGCAGGATGATTCGACGAATGAAGTTGCGCAAGCGCCATCAGAGGTCATTAATGCCATTTTGAACGCAGACGTGATTGTTTTAGGACCGGGAAGTTTGTTTACGAGTGTCTTGCCAAACTTAATGGTCCCCAATGTCGCTGAAGCATTAAAGGCGACCCGAGCAAAAGTGGTTTACATTGCGAACATCATGACGCAAAAGGGTGAAACTGATGATTTTTCAGATGCTGATCACCTACGCGCGATTAATCGACACGTGGGTGATAACGTCGTCGATGCCGTGATTATGAATACTGGCGTCGTGCCAGAAGATTATATTGACTGGAAGAAGTGGAACGAGGTCTCGCACCAGGTAACGTTTGATCCGGAAGAGGTTCGACAAGAAGGTGCGGTGCCTGTCTTGGGCGATTTGTTAGAGTTACGGGATGATGGCGCCTTTCACAATGGTGATATTGTGGCCCAATTAATCATGCAAATTGCGAACTCGCCCGAAATATAAAAAGGAGGTGTAAACTGTGTCATTTGCAAGTGATGTGAAAAAAGAATTAACAATGCTTGAGATTAACAATCCAGATAATGCGAAGGCTGAATTGTCAGCATTGTTGCGAATGAATGGTTCGCTAGGACTAGCAAACATGCGGTTTACGCTGAATGTACAAACAGAGAATGCAGCGACAGCCCGACGGATTCTGGGGTTGCTCCAACAGTTCTACCAGTTGCCTTCAGAAATTTCGGTCCGACGTCAGATGAAACTGAAGAAGAATAATCTGTATGTCGTTCGAATTGTGCAAGGTGTCAATGAATTGCTAGATGATTTGCACATTTTTGAAGACTTTGAATTGTTGCCAACGGTACCAGACGATTGGCTAGCTGATGAAGGCAAAGCACGTTCTTATTTGCGTGGGGCGTTTTTAGCGGCTGGATCAGTTAATAATCCAGAAACAAGTCGGTATCACTTAGAGATTTACTCATTGTATGAAGAACAAGCTCACCAATTGGAAGGCTTGATGAATCGGTTTGATTTAAATGCTAAAGTCGTTGATCGCCGGTCAGGCTACATTGTTTATCTAAAAGAGGCTGAAAAAATCGGTGATATGTTAATGGTGATTGGGGCTACTAATGCCATGCTTAAAATGGAAGACGTGCGTATTCTACGGGATATGCGTAATTCTGTTAATCGATTAGTTAATGCAGAAAATGCTAATTTGGATAAGACGGTTAATGCCAGCCAAAAGCAGATTGATGATATTGAATTTTTAGATGAAGAAATTGGCTTAGCTCGTCTGCCTGAAAAGTTACGTGAAATTGCCGAGGTGCGGCTTGCCCATCGTGAAGACCCGTTGTCGGAACTTGGTCAGTACGTGCCGTCTGGTGAAATTTCTAAGTCAGGGGTTAATCACCGTCTGCGTAAACTCTCGAAGATGGCTGATGATTTACGGACGACGGGGGCACTTCCTAAAGGAATCAACTAGAAGGCTTCTTTTTGTTTGACCATGTTTGACGAAATGTCTAAAATATAGATATGTTCTGATTTGAACATCAGGAGGAAATTAAAAAATGAACCCAATTCCATACGTTATTGAGCAATCATCACGTGGTGAACGTTCTTACGACATTTACTCACGTTTGTTGATTGACCGTATTATCATGGTCAGTGGACCAATTGAATCACAAATGGCAACGGCAATTATTGCCCAATTGCTATTCTTGGATGCACAAGATCCAGATAAGGATATTTACATGTACATTAACTCTCCTGGTGGAGAAGTTAATGCCGGTATGGCCATCTATGACACTATGAACTTCATCCACGCCGACGTACAAACGATTGTTATCGGCTTGGCTGCTTCAATGGCGTCAGTCTTGGCTTCATCAGGAGCAAAGGGCAAGCGCTTTATGCTACCTAACTCTCAGTTTATGATTCACCAACCATCTGGTGGTGCACAAGGTCAACAAACTGAAATCGCGATTGCTGCTGAAGAGATTTTGAAGACGCGTAAGAAGTTGAACGAAATCTTGGCTGCAAACACAGATAACCCATACGAGCGTCTTGAACGTGATACGGAACGTGACCACTGGTTGGATGCGGAAGAATCACTTGAATATGGTCTGGTTGATAAGATCATGAAGAACGCTGACGATCGTAAGTAAATCGTTAATATTTGTCATAAACATGTCCTGAATGTCGTCGTTTGGGGCATGTTTTTTTCTTAGATCAACACCACGCACTCCGATAAGTTGGAGTTTTGGTGGTTTTTGACCGTTTTTTAGGGCCAAATGTGAATTATTCGTGAAATTTGTGAACTTTTACGCAGCGAAAAAGGGCCCTAAAGATACGCCGTTTGACATGCTACTGTAACATTAGTGAGTGTTTTGGCCCGAAGTTTGTCCAAATGGGACAAAACTATGTGAAACTAGTTTGGGAAAGTATGTTGACTTATTCACAAGTTACCTTATAATGAATAAGTGTTAAGAAACGCTTTGGAGGATTTTAGTTATGAAGATTTTTGCATACGGTATTCGTGAAGACGAAAAGCCATCATTGAACGAGTGGATTGCCGCTCACCCGGAAGTTGAAGTTGGGTACACTGACAAGTTGTTGGATCCTGAGACGGCTAAGTTGGCAGAAGGTGCTGACGCAGTTAACGTCTACCAACAATTGGACTACACACGTGAGACGTTGACGGCATTGCACGAATTGGGCATCAACAAGATGTCATTGCGTAACGTTGGTACGGATAACATTGATTTCGATGCTGCTCGCGAATTTGATTTTTCAATTTCAAACGTGCCTGTTTACTCACCAAATGCCATTGCTGAGCACTCAATGATTCAAATGTCACGTTTGTTGCGTCGTGCAAAGGCATTGGACGCCAAGATTGCGAACCATGACTTGCGTTGGGCACCAACAATTGGACGTGAAGTACGCATGCAAACGGTTGGTGTTATCGGTACTGGTCACATTGGTCGTGTTGCAATTAACATCTTGAAGGGCTTCGGCGCCAAGGTAATTGCATACGATTTGTACCGCAATGCAGAGTTGGAAGCCGAAGGCATTTATGTTGATACGTTGGATGAGTTGTACGCACAAGCAGACGTTATTTCATTGTACGTACCAGGCGTACCAGCTAACCACCACATGATCAACGCAGAGTCAATTGCAAAGATGAAGGACGGCGTTGTCTTGGTTAACGTTTCACGCGGTAACTTGATGGATATCGACGCAGTTATTGCTGGTTTGGATTCAGGTAAGATTTCAGACTTTGCAATGGACGTTTACGAAGAAGAAGTTGGTTTGTTTAACGTCGACTGGTCAGATAAGGAATTCCCAGACGCTAAGATTGCTGACTTGATTGCCCGCGAGAACGTCTTGGTTACGCCTCACACGGCTTTCTACACAACAAAGGCTGTGCTTGAAATGGTTCACCAATCAATGGATGCTTCATTGGCATTTATTAATGGTGAAACTCCAGCTATTGCAGTTGAATACTAATTGTGATAACTTACTTTTTGTAAGTAATTATTCATTTTTATAATCCTCTCCAAATGAAATGCCGTCTGTTGTGAGATTCAGCGGTTTTCGAGAATTTGTTGGGAATTGAGTTTTTGGTTTGAAAGGTTAATTGAATATTATGACGAGCGAATTTTTTGACGGCTCATACGAGCTGAAGTTGAAGGATTTCTTCTTCAAGGTGCTTTCAGGTTCTGCCCAAGGTATCTTGATTGGTGTTTTGCCATCTGCCGTAATGAAGTACATCTTGAAGATGTTCGGAACGGCGCAATGGGCGCTTGATTTGTCAGCGATTTTGACGCTGTTCTCATCATTCATTCCGTTGTTGATTGGTCTTGCAATTGCCATGCAATTCCGCATGAAGGCACTTGATGCGGGTGTGATGGCGATTGCGGTTGGTGCATCTGCTGGTTCTGTAAAGTGGGCCATGGCACCTGCTGGCTTTGTAAACCCAGTGACGGGCGTTAAGTTGACAGCACCTGCTAACGTGTACATCGCAGCCGGTGCCGGTGACGTGATTAACGCTATCATTGTCGCTGCAGTTGCCGTGTTGGTTATCTGGTTAGTATCAAAGTACCTAAAGGGCTTTGGTGCGGTAGCAATTATCTTGAGCCCAATTGTTATTGGTGGTGGTGTGGCGTTGTTTGGTAAGGCAATTGCCCCATACGTTGCTTACATCACGACTTGGGTTGGTGATGCTGTGCGTTTGGCAACTGACTTGCAACCATTGCCAATGTCAATTGCCATTGCGATGGCCTTCTCATTCATCATCATCACACCTATCTCAACGGTTGGAATTGCTTTGGCAATCGCCTTGTCAGGTTTGGGTGCTGGTGCTGCCGGTGCTGGTGTTGTTGCCACGACAGTTATCTTGTTGATCAACTCATGGAAGGTTAACAAGAAGGGAACGACGGTTGCCATCTTCTTGGGTGCGATGAAGGGTATGATGCCAGCAATCTTCAAGAAGCCAATTATGATTTTGAGCTTCTTGGTTGCAGCAGCTATCTCAGCTATCCCAGTGGCCATCTTTAACGTACAAGGAACGCCTACATCAGCTGGTTTCGGTTGGATTGGAATGGTTTCACCAATTCAATCAATGATTGCTGATGGTGCTGAACGAGATATCGTAACGCACACGATTGGTGCTTTCCCAGCCTTGTTGACTTGGTTGATTGTGCCAGCTGTTGCTGGTTTCGTAGTCGACATGTTGTTTACAAAGGTCTTTAAGTTGTACACGCCTGCTGATTTTGAGCAAGATATGTAATGTGAGTTAAACAAAAAAGCAGTTATCTCAAATTGAGATAACTGCTTTTTTGCGTAATCGGCGGTAAAATACGAGTAAAGGGGGTGAAGGTGATGGTTAGTCTGGAACGGAAGCAAGCTGAACAAATCATTCAAGCTGTCGGCGGTGCGACAAATATTGAACGGGTGATCCATTGCGTGACACGATTGCGTTTTTATTTAGTTGATCCTAGCAAGGTTGATTCGCCTCGGCTGGTCGCGATTGATGGCGTGGCGGGAGAGGCCTTTAATGCGCTCCTTGGTCAATATCAAGTTGTGATTGGACCTGGTGTCCATGAGGTGTATGAAATGGTGGAGAACGTCTTACAGGATGCGACACGGGAGTTGGATGCACAACCGAACGCAAGTGGTGCTTGGCAACGCGTCAAGCAGTGGGTGAAAGGCATAAAAAAAGACTACTAGGACGAATCCTAGTAGTCTTTTCTAATTACTTAGGTGAAACAACTTGCTTACCCTTGTATGAACCATCAGCGGCCACGTGGTGGTTACGTACGTAAACACCGTTTTCGTTCATGTGGATAGCAGGCGTCTTAAGTCCGCCTTGACCACCGCGACGTGAGCGCTTTGCGTTCTTTGAAGTCTTACGTGCAGGAACTGCCATATTTTTATCCTCCCTTACACCGCCGTGTCAGAAAAGAAAGGCAGTGTTTAATAATCGATTATTTTTTCAACTGTTCTAAATTACATTATTTTTTGATAGTTGTCAAGTGACGGGCGCTTTTTTCCTATTTTGGGTATGGCGATCGAACGTTGATATCACGGGCTTTCATTGTTTACAAAATATACGTAAAGTAAGATAATTAAACGTACCAAAAAACAAGGAGGCATATTTACTGATGGCAAAAGATTCAGTAAAGGATCCGTCAGTTGCAAACGCACAAGCGACTGATGGTCCAAGTTTGGCGGAAATCAACAGCACAGTGGAAGTTCCACAAGGCGGCGGATTTTTGCGGAAGTTGATGGCGTGGAGTGGACCAGGGGCATTGGTTGCCGTTGGTTACATGGACCCAGGTAACTGGATTACGTCAATTGTCGGTGGGGCACAGTATCGATACCTATTGATTTCTGTGATCTTAGTATCTAGTTTAATTGCGATGTTGTTGCAATATATGGCGGCTAAACTAGGGATTGTGGCTCAGAAAGATCTGGCCCAAATGACGCGTGATTCCACGAATAAATGGATCGGATACATCCTTTGGTTTATGACGGAATTGGCGATTATGGCAACTGAAATGGCCGAAGTTATCGGTGCAGCGATTGCCATCCACTTGCTGTTCGGTTTGCCACTTTTGTGGGGTGTGATTATCACGGCACTGGATGTTTTGCTACTCTTGCTCCTAATGAAGCTCGGGTTCCGTAAGATTGAAGGGATTGTCTTGACCCTGATTATCGTAATTCTACTTGTATTCCTATACATGGCGTTCCTAGCAAAGCCAGATATGGGGCAGGTTGCGGTAAACTTGGTACCACACCGCGATATTCTGAAGCATGGTCAATTGATGTTGGCGTTGGGAATTGTGGGTGCGACGGTTATGCCACACAACTTGTATCTCCACTCATCAATTTCGCAAACGCGAAAGGTTGATCGGAGCGAGAAGAAGAACATTGCTGAAGCGATTCGTTTCACAACGTGGGACTCAAACATTCAATTAACGGGTGCGTTTGTTGTTAACTCATTATTGTTGATTGTGGGTGCGGCCTTGTTCTTCGGCCACGGTTCAGAGCTTGAAGCCTTTGGTGATTTGTTTAATGCCCTTAACGATAAAGCGATTGTTGGTGCAATTGCGAGTCCTGTCTTGAGTATGCTGTTCGCTATTGCGTTGTTGGCGTCAGGTCAAAACTCAACCATTACGGGTACCTTGACTGGTCAAATTATCATGGAAGGTTATACTCACTGGCGGATGCCAATGTGGCTACAACGAATTTTGACGCGTGGTATTGCGCTGGTTCCAATTGTGATTTTTGCCATTATCTTCGGTGCAACTGAAGGGGCCTTAGATCGTCTTTTGGTTTACTCACAAGTGTTCTTGTCAGTGGCTTTGCCGTTCTCAATGTTCCCATTGATTTACTTCACGTCATCGAAGAAGTTCATGGGCGAGTTTGTTAACCCACGTTGGGCAACTGTTCTGGGGTATGCTGTGTCAGTGATCTTGACGGGATTGAATATCCAATTGATTGTGTCGACGTTGGCACCATTGTTTAAGTAAAAGGAGGACGAGTTCATGGTAGAGGCAAAGCATTTTAAACGAGTGTTGGCGGCTGTTGATGATTCAAAGTTGGGTCAACTCGCATTAGTTAACGCTATTCACCAAGCGCAAGAAGATGATTCAGAACTGACGATTGTTTCTGTCTTTGAGGCCGAACAGATGAACGTCTTTGATTACTTTTCAAAGGAAAAGAACGCTGCAGCACGTGAGGACGTTGAAGAGGCGCTTAAACGTTACCGACAAACGGCAGTTGATGCCGGTGTTGGTCATGTTGACACGGTATTCGCTGAAGGCGAGCCTGGTGAGGTGATTGTTAAGGATGTCATTCCATCAGTCAAGCCGGATATGGTTGTGATTGGGTCACACTCACAACGAGGCGCGGAAAAGTATTTTGGCTCACAATCTAGTTATGTGGCAAATAATGCCCCTGTAACGGTCATGATTGTTCGCTAATTTTAAAGGTATATAAAAAGCACTTTAACTGAATTGTTAAGGTGCTTTTTTGGTATTCTGACGGTCTGAATTAGGTTCCTTTTCCGGCTGACAAGGCTTGTGGTTTACTGTACAATGGTTAGCGTTATATAACTTTGGGATATTTTGTGGAGGGTAATGATGGAACTGTTAAGTCAGTATATCGATGCGTATTTATCAACGCTGAAGTATTTAGACGAAGTTGTTTCGGAACCGGCAGCTGATTATGGTTTGTCGTTCGAACAATATTTGATTATGCATAGCATCGCTGATCAAGATGGGTTAACGCTAACGGATGTCGTTGAACGACGACATGTTACGCGGGCAGCCGTATCACGTCAAATTAAGATGTTGTTGAAGAAAGAATTCATTTATCAAGAACCTGATGAAATGGATCGTCGCCGCATGTTGCTACATTTAACTGAAGCGGGCGCGGATGTCGAGCGAATTGTGACGAAACGCGTCGAAAATCGCTTTGATGGCTGGGTGGAGTCTTTTGGGGAAGACAAAGCACACAAAGTATTGGCGTTTATTCGTCAGTTCGACGATAAGGTCGTTTCAAAGACGAAGGCAAAAGTAAAAGCACGAAACTTAGAGTAATAGCATGAGATGCCGGACAAATCAGAGGGGGATTTGTCCGGCTTTTTTATAAAAAGGGGTGGTTTTGCATCATTTTTGGTACTTTTCGTTGTTTAGCTAAGTATTGCGGTAGGATAGTAAGTGTTCAGAGATGAACCGTGGTTTCTCTCTCTCTATTAGACCACGTAAAACTCTTTTCTCTTTATCTTAATTTACGTTAAGAAATAAACAGTGGCTTCTCACCACTGAAATTAAATGCTCCGCGGATACGCGGGGCTTTTTGCTATTTTTGAGGCTTGAATTCATCGGCTGGTTGTTGTATCATATAGAAGTTGATTTTTGGGCATTAGCCAAGCGGTAAGGCAACGGTTTCTGGTACCGTCATGCACTGGTTCGAATCCAGTATGCCCAGTGATAACGGAAAGACGTTTCTGATTTTTCGGAAGCGCCTTTTTATTTTGCGTTTATTTGTGAATAAATGTTTCACAAATGGAAAAATCGACTAATTTGTACCACACACGTTGCGAAATGTCGCTATTCGAACGTTGTACAGACATTCACATTGTAAGTGAATTATGCTAAACTATAAAAGATTTGAAACTTATATTAAGTAATTGTGGAGGAATATAATCATGGCACAACACCACCAAAAGGTTGTTCTTGTCGGAGACGGTGCGGTTGGTTCATCATACGCATTCGCATTGATGCAACAAGGTATCGCCGAAGAATTGGTAATCGTTGATATTATGAAGGAGCGTACGGAAGGTGACGCTTTGGACTTGGAGGACGCAGCTCCTTGGACGTTTAACAAGAATGTCTACTCAGGTTCATATGACGATGCCAAGGATGCCGACTTGGTTGTTATCACGGCCGGAGCCCCACAAAAGCCAGGTGAGACGCGTTTGGACTTGGTTGACAAGAACTTGAAGATTATCAAGTCAATCGTGTCACCAATCGTTGAATCAGGATTTAACGGTATCTTCTTGGTTGCTGCTAACCCAGTTGATATTTTGACAATGGCTGTACAAAAGTTCTCAGGATTCCCAAAGAACCGGGTCTTCGGATCAGGTACGTCATTGGACACGGCCCGCTTGCGCATGGCTTTGGCAAAGAAGTTCAATGTCTCACCTGAGGCAGTTGATGCTTACATTTTGGGTGAGCACGGTGATTCAGAGTTCGCTAACTTTGATGAAGCTTTGATCGGTGGCCGTCCATTGAAGTTGTGGGCTGCTGAAGCAGGTATCTCAGACGCTGATTTGGATCAAATCTTGTACGACACAGCACACAAGGCATACGAAATCATTAACCGTAAGGGCGCAACGTTCTACGGTATCGGAACGTCATTGGCCCGTATTACGCGAGCAATCTTCCGCGATGAGAAGATGGTCTTGCCAGTTGGTGCCTGGATGGAAGGTCAATACGGTTTGAACGATATTTACATCGGAACGCCTGCTGTTATCGGTGCTAACGGTGTTGAAGCTGTTATTGAAGCAACGTTGTCTGAAGAAGAAGCTGCTAAGATGGCAGCCTCAGCTAAGACTTTGAAGGAAGTTGCTGAAGGTGGTTTCGCCCGTTTGGACGCCTAAATAAATATTAGTAATTAAGAAAGACGCGACTATTCAATTTGAGTAGTCGTGTCTTTTTGTCGAAAATTCACAAACTAACCAACTTTAAAATCCACATCTTTAGCTCGGTGGGCCTGGTTTATAATGCTATTTTTCACAAGAAGTTTTGTGACTACTCATTTTTACAAAGAAAGCGTACAATGAAAATTATTAATATTATTACGCAATTATTTAAAGAGGTATTAAACTCATGGCTGAGATGAAGAAGTATGGTGCCGACCTAGTTGTCGACAGCTTGAACAATCACGGCGTTGATTTGGTATTCGGAATTCCCGGTGCTAAGATCGACCGTTTGTTTGAAACGTTGGAACACCCAGCAGAAGGTGCTGTGTCACCTAAGTTGGTTGTTACGCGTCACGAACAAAACGCTGCCTTTATGGCACAAGGATTTGCTCGCATTACAGGAAAGACGGGAGTTGTGATTGCAACGTCAGGACCTGGTGTTGGTAACTTGGCTTCAGGTTTGATGACGGCGAGCGCTGAAAACGATCCAGTATTGGCCATCGGTGGACAAGTACCTCGTAAGGACTTGTACCGTTTGACACACCAAAGCACGCCATCAGCTGCTTTGTTTGAGCCAATCACGAATTATTCAGTTGAAATCCAAGATCCAAACAACATTTCAGAAATCTTGTCAAACGCGATTGCACAAGCCAATGGTCCTAAGCCTGGTGCTGCTTTTGTTTCTTTGCCACAAGATGTTGACGATGCAATTGTTGAAGCTAATGCATTGCCACGTGTTGAGCCAGCTCGTATGGGTTCAGCCTCATTGACTGATATTGCTTGGTTGGCTGAGCAAGTTAAGCAAGCTGAAATGCCTGTTATCTTGGTCGGCGCACGTGGATCAGACGACGCAACTACGGAAGCATTGCACCAATTGTTGACGCAAACGACGTTACCAGTTGTTGAAACGTACCAAGGTGCTGGGGTTATCTCACGTGATTTGGAAGAAAAGACTTTCTTCGGACGTATCGGTTTCTTCCGTAACCAAGTGGGTGATCAATTGTTGGCCCAATCTGATTTGGTAATTACGGTTGGTTACGATGCAATTGAGTATGAGCCACGTAACTGGAACAAGAATGCTGATTTGCGTATTGTTGCTTTGGATACGGCTGCTGTTCAAATTGATAACAACTTCACGCCAGAGCGTCAATTGATTGGTACGTTGGCCGACACCTTGGCCTTCTTGAAGGAAAAGGTTGCTGGTTACGAGTTGCCAGTCGCTTCACAAAACAAGTTGGCAGAGTTGAAGGCCGCTTTGCGTGCAGCTGACGAGCCTAAGTACACGCCAGCTGATGCTGGTTTGAACCACCCGTTGAATGTTATCAAGTCATTGCAAAACCACATGACAGATGACATGACGTTGACGTCAGACATCGGTTCACACTACTTGTGGTTGGGTCGTCACTTTAAGTCATACGTACCACGCCACTTCTTGATTTCAAATGGTATGCAAACGTTGGGTGTTGGGTTGCCATGGGCCATGGTTGCGGCGATGGTGCGTCCAAATGCTAAGGCAGTTTCAGTATCAGGAGACGGTGGTTTCTTCTTCTCAGGTGTTGAATTGGCAACGGCTGTTCAAATGAAGTTGAATACTGTACACATCGTTTGGCAAGATAATCACCACTACGACATGGTTAAGTTCCAAGAAGAAATGAAGTACGATGGTAAGTCAGCTGGTGTTAAGATCGCTGATATTGATATCGTGAAGTTTGCTGAAGCGGCTGGTGCCAAGGGATTGCGCGTTGATACGCCAGACCAATTGGACGCCGTCTTGGACGAAGCATTTGCGACTGAAGGTCCAGTTGTTGTTGAAGTACCAGTGGATTACTCACACAACTTCGAATTGATGTCACAATTGATTGAATCAGAAATCTAATGATGAGGGGGTGTCCGGTCATGGACGCCCCTTTTTTGTAAAAAAATAGGAGGAATCGAATAATGGCAACGGTTTATCAACATAGTACGTTAGCTGCATTGATGGCAGGATTGTTGGGCGGTACGATAACTGTCGGCGAACTGAAGGAACATGGTGATACAGGTATCGGTACGTTACACGGTGTCGATGGGGAAGTCATCATTTTGAATGGTGAGGTTTACCAAGCTGAGTCATCAGGGAAAGTTAATCATATTACGGACATGTCGACCCTGGTGCCTTTTGCGACTGTGCACCAGGCTCATGGGCCTGAGTCAAAGGCGATTACCTTGAAAGATGTTACGTTGAGTAATGTTGACGTCATTAATGAATACAACTTGTACAATAATTTTTCAGGAATCGGCCTGCATGGTGAGTTTTCACACATCAAGGTGCGTATTGCACCCAAGGCATCTGAACCGTTTCCGTCATTGCTTGAGATTACCAAGCAACAACCAGTTTTCGAACGTGAAAATGTTTCTGGTACGCTGGTTGGCTATTACTCACCTGAGTTATACCATGGTGTGGTAGCTGCTGGTTGGCACGTTCACTTTATTAGTGATGATCGTCAATTTGCGGGCCACGTCTTGGAATTCCAGGCACCTGAATTAACGGGGTCACTGGTGGCGTTCTCTGACTATCAGTTGCATTTGCCAATTGAAAATACCGCTTTCCGTGAACACCATCTCGATATGAACGGGCTTCGCGAAGGTGTTACTGCGGCTGAAGGTAACACAAACGATTAAGAAGATTATGGCAGACACAATTGTCTGCCATTTTTTTGGTAAAGGCGGTACAATGACTGAGTAAGAAAAGTAGAGGTAAAGAAAGATGAGCGAATTTATGCAAGCAGTTGTGACCACTTCAAATGAGGCACAACCACTCGAGGTAATGACGATTCCTGCGCCAGTTGTTTCAGATGAAGATGTGCTTGTTCGTGTGAAAGCTGTGGCGGTTAATCCGGTTGATGGTAAGCAACGTCAAGCGGCAGTCACAAATAAGTCGTCCCATGTTTTAGGTTTTGATGCGACTGGTGAAGTCGTTGCAGTCGGAGCTAAGGTGACGGATTTCAAGTTAGGCGATACTGTATTTTACGCTGGTCAGTTGGGCCGTTTAGGTGCGAATGCAGAGTTGCAAGCGGTCAACGCAGCACTGGTTGCTAAAGCGCCGACAACGTTATCGCACGCTGAAGCAGCTGCGCTACCCCTGACTTTTTTGACGGCATATGAGTTACTAGTCGATAAGTTTGGCCTGACAGTTGCTGAAAATAGTGCAAAGGGTCAAACGATTCTCATTATTAATGGTGCTGGTGGCGTTGGGTCAATCATGATCCAATTAGCAAAGTGGATGGGGATGACGGTCGTTGCGACGGCTTCACGTCAAGAAACAAGCGACTGGGTAACCAAGTTGGGTGCCGATCATGTGGTTAACCACCGACGTGATTATGTGGCGGATATGCACAGCTTGGGCTTTGATTTAGTACCGTACATTGCAATTTTGCATGCCCCGGAAGCCCATTTTGAACAAGCAGCAGCTTTGGTTGGACCGTTTGGCCACATTGGAGCCATTGTGGAGTCAGTGGAACCTTTGCCGGTTGGGTTAATTAAAAATAAGGCAGCATCTCTTGATTGGGAATTTATGTTTGCCAAGGCTAATTATGGGGTCAACATGGCGACACAGGGTCGTGCCCTAGCATTGGCAGCGACGTTAGCAGATCAAGGTGTTTTACGGACAACTTTGACGGAGACGATGACCGGCATGACGGCTGAAACAATTCTGGCAGCACAAGAAAAAGTGGCCGCCGGCAAAGTTAACGGCAAACTCGCGATTGAATTTTAAATAAAATTTAAAAAACGACCGATTCTTTGTGACATTGGTCGTTTTTTGATTCAGTTGACAAAAAACGGATAATTTGAAAACGTGTCACACCTGAACGTTATACCTAGTCTGGCTTGGTGTCGTAATTGTGGGATTGTGTCACACCATTCAAATTTTGAAAACACTTGTGAAAAACATTTTGTGACCGTGAAATTTGCGCGAAAATTATGGCAATATTTACGCAAAATATGGCTTTGTAATACTAATGCAAACTTCGTCATTGTAAACCAATGAATTGTGCCTTGAAGTGCAAATTATTTCGCGTAGAATAAATAACGTACAAATAATAAAGATAATAAAGAAAAGATTAAGAATTGGTTGGTTCTTACGTTTAATAAATCTATATTTGATAGGGGAATATCATAAACATGAATGTATCTGTTAAAAATACGTTATTGGCAGCTGCGGGAACTGTTGCTGCGTTGACTGGATCATCTGTTGTTGCATCAGCAGATTCTGTAACTGTTAAAGCCGGCGATACGTTGTACGCGATTGCAACAGCGCACAATACAACGGTAAATGCCTTGGCTTCAGCAAACGGATTGTCAAACATCAACATGATTTTTGTTGGACAACAATTGCAATTGCCTGGGACATCAGCTAACAACACTGCACCAGCAACAAACAACAACGCATCAGCAAACACAACGACGTCTGCTGGGGCTTCAAACGCAACGTACACGGTTAAGGCCGGTGATTCTTTGTGGGGCATTGCAAACAGCAATGGCATGACTTTGTCAGAATTGTTGTCATTGAATGGGTTGCAAGCAAATTCATACATCTTCCCAGGTGACTCATTGAAGATTTCGGGTGCCGGTGCTGCGACTGCAACACCATCAGCGCCAGCTACAGATAATAGCCAATCTTCTGCTAACACTAACAACAACTGGGGCACTGTTGATAACGGCTACACAAATTCAAACAACACGGTGTCATCAACAAACACGTACCCATACGGACAATGCACGTGGTACGTTAAGGGTGATTTGAACTGGGTTGGTAACTACTGGGGTAACGCAGTAGACTGGGCTTCAACGGCGGTTGCAGCTGGTCACACTGTTAACTCAGTACCAACGGTTGGTTCAATTGCCTACTTTGCAGCTGGTGTTCAAGGTGCTTCATCATACGGACACGTTGCGGTCGTTGATTCAGTTAACGCTGATGGTACAGTGACGATTTCAGAAGCAAACTATGCAGGAATGTTGTATCACGAGCGTACAATTCCAACGTCAGGTTTGTTGTTCATTCACCAATAAGAGAGATTTAATGAGAGCTCGCAAGTGTGGGCTCTTTTTTGTATAACGAGGAGAAAAGTGATGCCGTTCGAACTAACGCCTGGCCGGGTAATTCATACTGATGATGTTGGTCAGATTGACGCAGAAATGCGATTTGATGTCCCAAAAGGTGAGGCCCCTTTTGCCATTACCTTTGCCGAATTTAAAAATAAAATGGCGGGGGCCCGTGTGCAACGCGTGATGATGCAAATGATCATGGCGAGTTTACGCGAAAACATTGGGCAAACATTGCGCAGTGTACTTGGTCGGCCATATCAATTGCAAGGCAATACACCTGCAGAAGGATTTGATGCCGGCGGCTTGATTCAATATGTCTATAATCACGTATTTGGCGTCAGTTTTCCGCAAAATATTGCCAAGCAGTTCACCTTGATTCAGCAAGTGACCTTAGCGGAAACGATGCCGGGGGATATCTTAGTTTGGGGCAGTCTAGCGGTACCGACGGCGGCTGGTGTGTACTTAGGCGGCGGGAAATATATCACGGTTGATATACTAAATGACGTTGTGCAAATCAAAGCGGTGACCCAGTCGTGGTTGCCTGATGTTATTGGATCATTACGTTAATTTTAGGTACGGTCGGGTATAATGATTATGAGGGGGTGACAATATGGAATTTACATTTGAACCAGGCCGTCTATATCATGAAACAGACGGCCAAGTCGACGCAGAAATCCTATTTCCAGCGATCAACGATGGGCAAACGTGGTCGATTGACTACACCTTTGTGGATCCGGCATTGCGAGGCCAAGGGATTGCGGGTCAGTTGTTAGCTGAAGTTGTTCGGCGAGCCCAAGTTGACCAAGTCACACTACGACCGGTTTGTTCATATGCTAGAATGGCGTTCTTTAGGAATCCGGAATATCAGGCTTTGCAGGCCAAAAGTTAAGAGTTAGTTGAAGCATTCCGAAAATAACCGGTGTGCTTTTTAATTTGGGGCGTTTTTCGATATACTTAAAACATAACTAACTTTGGGGGATAATTATGAAACGTGGATTTGCAGTTGTTTCAAAATACGCAACGGCGGGGCTTAATCTTCCCCAACGCGCAACGAAAATGGCGGCTGGATACGACTTTGAGGTCGCTGAGGACTTTACGCTACCATCAATTTGGAAGCTCCCATTTATTAAGATTTTGGCGTCACTATATATGAAGCGACAATTGACAGATCACGATTATGAAGAGGCGACAGCAACATTGAAGCCTCTCTTAGTACCGACTGGTATTAAGGCATACATGGGTGAAAATGAGTATTTAATGATTGCCAATCGGTCATCCAATCCGTTGAAGCGGGGGATGATTTTGCCAAATGGGGTCGGCATTATTGATGCGGACTATGTGGATAACGATAAAAATGAGGGCGAAATCTTTATTCAGATGGTTAATTGGGGCATCCGAGATATGCATCTAAAAAAGGGTGAACGCATCGGTCAAGGAATTTTCATGCCGTTTTTGGTAACGGATGATGATGCAACACAAGAGAAGAATGATCGTACGGGGGGCTTTGGTAGTTCCGGCGTACATTAAGAGAGGTAGGAGAAATGGCAAAAACAAAAACCCAGTTTGTATGTTCTAACTGTGGGTATGTTTCACAACGTTACATGGGACGTTGCTCTAACTGTGGTGCCTGGGGAACGTTCGTTGAAGAAGTTATTCAACCAGAAAAGGCGGACCGAAAGTCACGCGTTAACCTGGCTGGACAAATTGCGAAGGTTGAGCGATTAGGCCAAGTTAGCATCGAGGAGACGCCACGTGTCGATACGCAAATTGATGAATTTAACCGGGTACTTGGTGGCGGAATCGTACCTGGGTCAATGGTTTTGATCGGTGGTGACCCAGGGATTGGAAAGTCAACGTTGCTACTTCAGGTATCAAGTCAGTTGGCAAATTCAGGCGGAACGATTTTGTACGTCGCTGGAGAAGAAAGTGCTTCGCAGATTAAGTTGCGAGCAGAACGCTTGGGAGTTCGTGGCGATGCGGATTTCTTCTTGTACCCAGAAACGGACATGAGCCAAATTCGTAAGGCAATCGATGAAACAAAGCCGGATTATGTCATTATCGACTCAATCCAAACCATGCAACAACCAGATGTTTCATCGGCGGTTGGATCAGTTGCACAAATTCGTGAGACGACCGCCGAATTGCTCCAAATCGCGAAGACGAACGGGATTACAATTTTTATTGTTGGTCACGTAACCAAGGATGGTGCCATCGCTGGACCAAAGATTTTGGAACACATGGTGGATACGGTACTTTACTTTGAGGGTGATAATCAGCGTAGTTTCCGGTTGCTACGAGCTGTTAAGAATCGATTCGGTTCAACAAATGAGTTAGGGGTCTTTGAAATGAACGAGGGTGGTTTGGCAGAAGTGACGAACCCATCTGGTTTATTCTTGGAAGACCGGCTCTCAGACGCCAGTGGTTCGGCAGTGGTCGTTGCGATGGAAGGCTCTCGACCAATTTTGGTTGAAGTCCAGGCGTTGGTGACACCAACCGTCTTTGGTAATGCCCAACGCACAGCAGCCGGCATTGATCGCAATCGTATTTCACTGTTGATGGCTGTCTTAGAAAAGCGTGCAAACTTGTTGTTGCAGAACCAGGATGCCTATGTGCGTGCTGCAGGCGGTGTAAAGCTAGACGAACCAGCAATCGACTTGGCTGTTGCGGTTGCAATTGCTTCGAGTTACCGGGATAAGGGAACACGGGCAACTGACGCATTTGTCGGTGAAATTGGTTTGACTGGTGAAATCCGGCGGGTGCCAAATGTGGTTGATCGCATTCTTGAAGCGAAAAAACTTGGTTTCAAACGAGTATTTGTGCCACAGCATTCAGTTGATACAATGAAAGATATACCGGGCATTCAAATTATCGGTGTGGCCACATTGGCAGATGCTTTACGGTTGGCATTAGATTAATTTAAAGGGGAAACTATGCGTAGGCGAATAATTCAGGTAGCTTTTTTGGTTGCTGGAGGTGCGCTCGCGATAACAGTATTGCCAATCATTTGGCGCATTTTGGGTGAACATAATCAGATTTGGTTAAATAACCCAATTGTGAACTTTATTATTGGTGGCATATTGTTTTATATCTTGAGCATACCTTTATGGCGACCAATCGATCAGGGGATTAAGCGAATTGAAACGTATTTGAACCAGCAATCACCACTCTTGTTGCTGATTGGTTCATTATCAACTTTGATTGGCTTGGTGATTGCGGTGGTTGTCACCGTACCGTTGCAGCGGGCGAATAATTTCTTTTTAAGTGCAGTTATTCCAGTTATCGTCATGGTGCTGTTGGGGTATTTGGGCTTCCGTTTGGGGACAACGCGGATTGATGAGTGGCGGAATTTAATCCCTAACTTAAATAACGTCACGAAGCGGGTACGGCCACGTCGTTCAGCTAATCAAAGTGACGTGCTAACGGATGAGGAAACAAACTATCACCACTATAAAATTTTAGATACGAATATCTTGATTGACGGTCGAATTGCAGATTTAGTGAAGACTGGCTTTATCGAAGGGACACTGTTGGTGCCCAACTTCGTCCTGTATGAGTTGCAATACATTGCTGATGCGGGTGAGTCATTGAAGCGTGTCCGCGGTCGGCGTGGTCTTGATATCTTGAATGAGTTGCGTGAAACGGACGCTATTCCACTTGAAATGTGGGAGGGCGACTATGAAGAAATTAAAGAAGTGGACGAAAAACTAATTCAATTAGCCAAGGACGTTAACGGTATTTTGGTAACGAACGATTACAACTTGAATAAGGTGACAAAGTTCCAAAACGTTGAGGTTCTGAACATCAATGAATTAGCTGGCGCATTGCGTCCACGGGTTGCGGTTGGTGATCGTTTCAAGGTGACCTTGGTCAAAAATGGTACTGAACGCAAGCAAGCGGTTGGTTATCTTGATGACGGCACGATGGTCGTGGCTGAAGAAGGTCGTGACCATTTGCAAGAGACCGTGACGGTTGAAGTAACGTCGGCATTACAAACAGATGCTGGCCGTATGATTTTTGGTGTGGTTGTCGATTAAGGACTTAACATTGAAAGTCGTTAAAAACCGCGGTATATTAGTAAGCGGTATTATAAACAGAAAAAAGGAGTAGACTAGCATGGCTGAGACTACTGAAAAGAAGATTCGTGTACGTTACGCCCCATCTCCAACTGGGCACCTACACGTTGGAAACGCTCGTACGGCATTGTTTAACTGGTTGTTCGCGCGTCACTATAAGGGTGAATTTGTGATCCGTATTGAAGACACTGACCAAGCGCGTAACATCGCTGATGGTGAGAAGTCACAATTGGACAACTTGGCATGGTTGGGCTTGGACTGGGATGAATCACCAGCCAACCCAGGTGAGTACGGTCCATACCGTCAATCAGAACGTATGGATATTTACAAGCCGTTGATTCAAGAGTTGTTGGACCGCGGTTTGGCGTACAAGTCATACAAGACGTCTGAAGAATTGGAAGCTGAGCGTGAGGCACAAATTGCTGCAAAGCAAGCCCCACACTACGTTTACGAATATGCTGGCATGTCAGATGACGAAATTGCAGCCGCACAAGCTGAGGCTGAAGCAAAGGGCTTGCAACCAGTTGTTCGTTTCCGTGTTCCAGAAGACAAGCCATATGCTTGGGATGATATCGTAAAGGGTCATGTTGAAATCAACTCAAACACTATCGGTGGTGACTGGGTTATTCAAAAGGCTGATGGTATGCCAACGTACAACTTTGCCGTTGTTGTGGACGACCACATGATGGAAATCTCTCACGTATTGCGTGGGGATGACCACGTGTCAAACACGCCAAAGCAATTGATGATTTACGAAGCCTTCGGTTGGGAAGCGCCAATCTTTGGCCACATGACGTTGATTATCAACGCTGAGACAGGTAAGAAGTTGTCAAAGCGTGACGAGTCAATCTTGCAATTCATCGAGCAATATCGTGAATTGGGTTACTTGCCTGAAGCAATGTTGAACTTCATTGTTTTGTTGGGATGGTCACCAGTGGGTGAAAAGGAAATCTTCAACAAGAACCAATTGGTTAAGATGTTTGATGAAGCCCGCTTGTCAAAGTCACCAGCTAAGTTTGATAACAAGAAGCTTGAATGGGTTAACAACCAATGGATCAAGACGGCTGACCAAAACATGGTCTTTGACAAGTTGATGCAACAACTTGTAAAGTCAGAACTGGTTAACCCAGCCGAATTAACGGCTGAAAAGATGCAATGGTTGCGTTCAGTGATGAATGTATACATGGATGGTGTTTCATACACGTCACAAATTGTGCCATTGGTAAAGCCAGTCTTCTTTGAGATGCCAGCTGCTGATGCTATTACGGATTCAGCAAAGGAATGGATGGCCGCTGAAAACGTGCCAGCAATGTTGAACTTGTTCATCGAAAAGATTGAAGCAATGCCATTGTTCACGGCAGCTGCTATCTTGACGGCAATCCGCGAAATTCAAAACGAAATGGACGTCAAGGCCCGTGCTTTGTGGAACCCATTGCGTATTGCAACGACGCGTGAGGAGCAAGGTCCAAACCTTGGTGAATTGCTAGAATTGCTAGGACGCGAGCAAACAATCGCAAACATCCGCGAATTCTTGTAAAATTTAACAACTAATTAGCTCAGTACCAATTCGGTGCTGGGCTTTTTTTGTCGGCGTTCAGGGTCGACGCGTTGCGTCGAGGCATGGGACTGGGGGATTTCTCTGACAAAGATGACCCACGGGACACGCCCAATCGCGAGCACTGCCCGTGGCTCCCTTGCCGGTCGCATGCACCAAACTGGAAACTTGGGGTTTTGGCGCATAGACGGGCAGCGGTCGGGTCGGGCTTCTTTGTCCCGTGGGTCATCGCGCCGAAATCCCCCAGCCCCATGCCAGCGGCCGAGATGTTCTAATCTAGCTAAGATAGTCATACACAAAAAAATGTGTGAACTGTGCGGTATGTTGATGGTATTTCAACCCAAGGCTGGTGTAGCAGATGAGATATTTTGAATTAAGTGAGTTAGCCATATATCATCGGTCAAATGTGCGAACAGTTCATCCATTTGTGTTTTGATGGATGGTAATCAAATGATTAGAGTAGCTCTCGGCTGCTGGCATGTGGGTGGGGGATTGGCGTAGCGATGACAGTGGGGAACTCACAAGTTCGGCCGACCGCCGGTTAGACAAGGCGATCGGAACCAGACCCTTAGCACAATTATTTGGGTGCTAGCCGGTGCTCGCGCCGGCGGAGTTTCCCAGCTGTCATCTTTGTCGAAGCCAATCTCCCACCCGCATGCTTCGTCGCAACGCGACGACCAATGTCATGCCCGACAGGATTCAAAAAGAACGCACACAATCAGGGCCTAGAGTGTGTTAAAATAATTATTAGCACCATTGGCTGTATCAGCCGATGAAGACCAAGAGGGAATAGGTAAATATGGCTAATCCATTACGTAAAATAATTGAAAGTGATAAGGGAACAATGCGTCGCTTGAACCGCACTGCGGATCAAGTTGAGACGTTTGCCGATGAAATGGCAGCCCTTTCTGATGAAGAACTACAAGCAAAGACGCCATACTTCCGTGAGCTATTGCAAAACGGCAAGACTTTGGACGATATTTTGCCTGAAGCCTTTGCGGTTGTCCGCGAAGGTGCACGCCGTGTATTGGGCTTGTACCCATTCCGTGTGCAAATCATGGGTTCTGCCGTTTTGCACGGTGGAAACATTGCCGAAATGCGTACCGGTGAAGGTAAGACTTTGACGGCCACGATGGCGGTTTATTTGAATGCGTTGCCACAAGAAGGTGTTCACGTTGTCACGGTTAACGAGTACTTGTCTGCTCGTGACGGTGAGGAAATGGGTGAATTGTACAAGTGGCTTGGTTTGACGGTTGGTATCAACGGGTCAGAAATGTCACCTGATGAGAAGCGTGCCGCCTACAACGCTGATATTACATATACGACTAACTCGGAAATTGGGTTTGATTACTTGCGTGACAACATGGTTGCCCGTAAGGAAGACCGTGTGCAACGTCCATTGAACTTTGCGTTGGTCGATGAAACTGACTCAATCTTGATTGACGAGGCGCGTACACCGTTGATTATCTCTGGTGCGCCTGCCCAAGAGAGTACGCAATTGTACATTCGAGCAGATCGTTTTGTTAAGTCTTTGACGAAGGAAGAAGACTTTACGGTCGACGAAGAATCAAAGACGGTTTTGCTACAAGATGAAGGTATCAAGAAGGCTGAGCGTTACTTTAACTTGGACAACTTGTACGATTCTGGTAACACGGCTTTGACTCACCACATCGATCAATCATTGCGTGCCAACTACACGATGTTCAATAACAAGGACTACGTTGTCCGCGATGGTGAAGTTGTTCTGGTTGATGCGTTCTCTGGTCGTATTCAAGAAGGACGTCGTTTCTCTGATGGTTTGCACCAAGCTTTGGAAGCCAAGGAACAAGTGCAAATTCAAGAAGATAACCGTGCAATGGCATCAATTACGTACCAAAACTTGTTCCGTCGTTACAAGAAGTTGTCTGGTATGACGGGTACGGCGAAGACTGAAGCAGAAGAATTCCGTGAGATTTACAACATGGAAATTGTTGAAATCCCAACGAACCGACCTGTGCAACGTATCGACGAACCAGACTTGTTGTACCCTAACTTGCGTTCTAAGTTTATCGCGGTTGTTGCCTTGGTTAAGGAACTGCACGAGAAGGGTCAACCAATCTTGATTGGTACGGTTGCAGTTGAAACGTCAGAATTGTTGTCTCAATTGCTTGACCGTGAAGGAATCCCACACAACGTCTTGAACGCGAAGAACCACGCCAAGGAAGCTGAAATCGTTGCCAACGCTGGTCAACGTGGTGCCGTGACGATTGCCACCAACATGGCCGGTCGTGGAACTGACATCAAGCTTGGCCCTGGTGTGTCTGATTTGGGAGGCCTTGCTGTTATCGGAACTGAACGACACGAATCACGTCGTATTGATAATCAATTACGTGGACGTGCTGGTCGTCAAGGTGACAAGGGATACTCACAATTCTTCTTGTCATTGGAAGACGATTTGATGATTCGTTTCGGTGGTGAGCGTATTAAGACCTTGATGGAACGCATGAACCTTGCTGAAGAAGACGCCGTTATCAAGAATCGTTTGATTACACGTTCAGTTGAATCAGCCCAAAAGCGTGTCGAAGGTAATAACTACGACTCACGTAAGAACGTTTTGCAGTATGACGATGTTATGTCACAACAACGTAACACGTTCTATGCCAACCGTAACCAAGTTATCGATGAAGAAGAATCATTGCGCAATGTTATTTTGCCAATGGTTGAGCGAACGATTAACCGTGTTGTAGAGCGACATGCCTTGGGTAAGGAAGATGAATGGGACTTGCAGTCAATTGTTGATTTTGCTGGGGCTGTCATTGTGCCGGATGATTCAATTGATGTGTCAGATTTGCAAGGCAAGTCACAAGACGATATTAAGGCATATTTGTACAACCGTGCCAAGGAAGTCTACGATCAAAAGCGTGATGCTTTGGTTGACGATGAGCAATTATTGCAATTCACACGTGTTGTTATCTTGCGTGTCGTGGATGCCCAATGGACGGACCACATGGATGCCATGAACCAATTGCGTGATGCCATTCAATTGCGTGGTTACGGTCAGTTGAACCCATTGATTGAATATCAAAACGAAGGATTCCGCATGTTTGAAGAGATGATTGCTGGGATTGAATATGACGCCACGCGTTTGTTCATGAAGTCAGAAATTCGTCAAAACTTGCGTGCCTAAACACGAATTTAACGGGGAAAGTCGGGTAGCTGGCTTTCCTTTTTCATATCAAAGAGGAGAAAATAATGGAGCTTTCAGAAGCACGTCGTTCATTAGCTGAAATGGGCGAAGAAATTACGCGATTTGGTGAGTCATTGGATTTGGATGCTTTGAATGACGAAATTGCCGCGAACGAAGACGACATGGCGCAACCTGATTTTTGGAATGATAATGTTGCTGCTCAAAAAGTGATCGACGCGAATAACATTTTGAAGGGGCGCCGAGATGATTATTTGAATCTGACGGCAGGCGTAGAAAATGTTGAAACCGCCCTGGAACTGTTAGCTGAGATGCCGGATGAAGATATGCAAGCCGAGATGGAAGCCGATCTTGAAAAGTTAGCCGCTGACTTGGAATCTTACCGATTGGCTCAGTTGCTTAATGAACCTTATGACAAGAACAACGCGATTCTTGAAATTCACCCGGGTTCAGGTGGAACGGAATCCGCTGACTGGGGTGCTAACCTGCAACGAATGTATACCCGTTGGGCGGAACGCCATGGTTTCAAGGTTGAAATCATGGATTATCACCCCGGCGATGTGGCCGGCATTGATTCGGCGACCTTGATGATTACGGGGCATAATGCGTACGGTTATTTGCGCTCAGAGCGTGGAGTGCACCGATTTGTTCGTATCTCACCGTTTGACTCAGCTGGTCGTCGTCACACGTCCTTTGTTTCAATCGACGTGATGCCAGAATTGGATGATTCAGTGGACGTCGATATTAACCCAGCCGATGTTAAGATGGACGTTTATCGTGCATCTGGAGCGGGTGGACAGCACATTAACAAGACATCATCAGCCGTTCGTTTGACACACATCCCAACTGGAATTGTCGTTGCCTCACAGCAGCAACGTTCACAATTTCAGAACAAGGATACAGCCTACGCTATGCTTCGTGCCAAGCTTTACCAACTTGAGATGGATAAGAAGGAAAAGGAACGTGCATCAATTGCCGGTGAGCAACTAGAAAACGGTTGGGGGTCTCAAATTCGATCATATGTCTTCCAACCATACCGAATGGTAAAAGATCACCGAACTAATTATGAGTCTGGTAATCCACAGGGCGTAATGGATGGTGATCTAGATCCGTTCATTAATGCTTACCTACGTTGGAAGCTTGCTGAGCAAAATCCTGACTAAAAGTAACAAAGTGTTCTTTTCACAATGAATGATTTATCGGAATGTTTGTAAGAAAGTGTTAAACAATACATTTATGTACATTAATTCACAATTTTTCAGTAGCGACAAATGCCTATTTAAAGGTGTTTGTCGCTTTTTGTTTCATGAACGAAACATCATGTGTGAAGAAAGTGTGAATACTCTATTGCTAAATTTATGTAAGTACATTATAGTTATATATGTTAATTGATTCACATATTTTATTTAGGATTATTTAGGAGATATTATTATGATTTCATGGTTGCGTAACAACAAGGTTGCAATGTGGATTTTGACGATTGCACGTGTTTACTTGGGTACACAATGGGTAATGGACGGTGTTGAAAAGGTTACTGCTAAGGGTGGCTTCAACGCTGCAGGTATGATTAACATGGCGCTTGCAAAGCCAGTTACGAACCCTGAAGGTCACAAGGCATTCCCTTGGTATGACTGGTTCTTGAACTTGGCTACGAACCACGGTCACTCAACTGGCTTCTTCTCATTTGCGGTTGCTTGGGGTGAATTGTTTGTTGGTTTGGGATTGATCTTCGGTACGTTGACTTTGGCAGCTGCCTTCTTCGGTATGATTATGAACTTCTCATACTTGGGTGCCGGTGTTGTCTCAGTTAACCCAACGTTCATCTTCATCGAAATGTTCATCTTGATGGGTGGTTACAACTCAGCACGTATCGGTTTGGACCACTGGGTAACGCCATTCTTGCGTTCAAAGTTGCCATTCTTGAACAATGACATTGAGATTAGCAAGTAATAATTACTGATAAAAATAAGCGACTAGAATTTCGGTTCTAGTCGCTTTTTCTTTTGCTTATGCACAAAAAGTAAAAACAAGGTTAATTAACTCAGTTTTAGGACAAAATGAGTACAGCATGGAACTTTTAGTAAACTATCGATAAGTAATGAAGTTAAAGTGGGTTTTATTACGAAGCTGGCTGGGGTGACAATTGGTAATTGTGGCCACGTTAAAGGCTAACTAGCTTTTGAGTAAATTAGGAGTGGGTAAAATGATTCAACGAGATGGGACGAGAAAGAAGCTATATAAGGCAGGCAAGATATGGGTTGTGGCAACCTTATTTGGTGTTGCGCTCAGTGGTGTGGTTGTCGCGCAACCGGCTTCAGCTGCAACAAGACGGCAGACAGCGACGAAAAAAGCGATTGCAACCGCGACCTCGGCAGCGAAAATTGCAAAATCTGTGAGCGTGCAGTCAGCGGCGATTAAGCGAGATGCAACACTGGTAGCTAGTGCTGGCAAACAGGCAATTGCCGCAAGTTCAGCAGCCCGATCAGTAGCGGGTAATGCGTATGCTATCAGCAATAATATGTACGCTGTAAAAGCGTACAGTGCTGGTTCGGCTGCGGCGACGAATGGCAAGACGGCACAAATTGTCAGCCAAGCTACGAGTGCCACAACAGTTGCAACGTCAGCTAGTGCTATGGCGACTAAACAAGTGGCTGACATATCCAATCGGCAAAAAGTGCTCAAGTCATTTGTGAAAAAAGAAGGGGTTTACAAGTCTGTCGCAACATCTGCTGCTAAGGTGGCTAATTCTGCTGCTGCGACAAGTGCCTTACGGAAAACGCAATCGTATGCGACCGCGGGGAACAAGGCGGTATCAAATGCAAATCAGCAACTAAGTGCAGCAAAATCAAATAAAGCCATGGTAAGTTACGTTGCAAGTGAAGTGCGAGATGATGGTCGTAGTACGAATAGCGCAGTTGCGGCTATTCGGAATAACTTGAAGGCCATCTCATCGGCGACAAGTTATTTATCTGCGAGTCGTGCTAATTTTAGCTATACAACACGTTCTGCTGTACCACAAGAAAACAATGGTATGGTGATGGGGTCATTAGCCTTGAATACGATGGTGGACTCATATACAAATCGTGACATGGCAACGAAGTATAGTGGGTATAATTTGTTGACGCGGGCTGACGTCGCAAAGAATTTAAATTCACAGTACATGAGTATTTATTCTGAAGCGTTGTCAGCAACGTCGTCCGCCACAGTCCGCAATCCAGCAGAATTACCAACGAGTTTGTCTGTTCCAGCCTATGGTAAAACTTCGGCGGGTAATTTAGGCGATCAAAGTGACACTAAGTTGTTAGGCTACTTACGCATTAAACCGACTGATGGTGATCGAGCCGTTGATATCTCGAAAGGGTTAACGACAGCGCAAAATCAAGAGTTGACGAATTACGCTGTTCAATTGATAAATGGCTATCGCAAGACTGTAGGCTTAGATACCTTGAAGACATCTGATTTTGTGTTGAAGGGAACCTTGGCTGATATTACAAATCGTGACCAACAAGGTTATGGTGTGCAACAACATACAAGCTTTAACGATATGTTAGCTGCAATGCGCAAAGCCAATGGGTTAAGCGATACGGATAGCATGTTGGCTGATAAGTTTGTTGACTATGAGCCGACGCAGATTACAACAAGTTATTATCAATGGCAAACCCTTGCTTCGGGAAGCCGAAATTCGCCAGAAGATTGGTCATCGGTCTTTACGATGACGGGATTAAAGGTCTCAATTTATAACGGTATTTATGGCATGTTATTTGATGACGGTGGCTCTGCATGGGGACATCGTACGACTTTGTTACAGCCTGGTATTCGGACAAATGAGCTTAATGCATCTGGTGCGACAAAGCAATATCGATTAAATATGGCATTGGCCATTCCAAAAATGCATTCAGGTGCCTCAACCGCGTTTGTCATGGATTTGGCGTACGTTGCTAACTAATTAACGTTTTGATTAGTAGGTAAGGATGCAATATATAAAATAGGCAGCCCACATAGTGGCTGCCTATTTTGCGTTATTTTTGTCTGTCGGGTGTAATAGCGGTGACGACAAAATCGATAATTATTTCCAAGGTAATCCCTAATAAATCCAGTAACACGACAATGCCCCCCAATCTTTTGAGATAAGCATATCATGTTGCAATAGTCAGTTACATAAACGTCTTTTAACGACAAAATAAATAAGCGCTACTAAATTAGTAGCGCTTATTTATTAGCTATTGTTTATTTGCGAACGAGTTCATCGTACGTTGCATCATCAAGTACAACGTCGATTTCGCCAATGTATTCGCGGGGGTCATCCTTAACGAAGGTGCGCTTGAAGACGAACAAACCATCTTCAGGTGAGGCTTCGCCGATACCACCCATATCATATAATGAGACGTTGCTATCCATAGCCCATTGAATCATTTCAGTCTGAACCGCATAAGGGGCGTAGTAGATGTTACCATCCATTGAACCAGCATACATGTACCAGATCTTGTCACCGAACTTGAAGCCAACCCCAGTTGAAAGCAATTCGCCTTCGCGCTCAGCAATGTAGATACGCATAATATCGTCACCAGGGAACGCTGCCTGCATCCGCTCAAAGTATTCCTTAGGACGGTGAGAAATACCGTGACGGTCGGCCATATCGCCGTACGTCTCAAAGAATGCGTCGAGGGCAGCTTGATCGTTAGCATAACGCACCGTCACGCCATCACGGAATGGGCGCTTCAACTTTGACTTTGTCTTTGAAGGGTACAAGTCAAGGGTTTCCTTCGCCTCTGGCTTAGCAGTCAAATCGATGACCATGTTCAACCGTGGTTGGATAGTTGCGTGCATACCTTCATCAGCCACGTTTCGGTTACGTGTTTCATACCCGCGTGCGTGCAAATCAGCATCCAATTCCTCTGAAAAGGCAATTTCAGGGTCGATACGCAATAGGTAGGCATCATCGTCAGCCAAAGCCACCTTCGCTTCGGCAATTAGTTGATCAAACAAGTCTAAGTCAGTCATATCCATGACAGGCCCCTTAGAAGCGTAAGCAAACTTTTTACCACTTGGCGTGTTAGTTAACAACATTGAAATGGCTGCGACAATTTCGCCAGCCTCGTTTTCTACATATGCATATCGAGGCTCCCAGTTATTCTTAACTTGGGCCCAACCAAGGTCTTGTGTCACCTGACCAAACTTTGAACTGCGGACAAAATCGTTGTAACGTGCGACCGCAGTTTCATCACTCATATCCAAAACTGGCATGATATCCTTCTTTCTCTTTGCTTTAAATTCGTCAATTAATTATTGTAGCTTGCTTAGTGCAACTAAGCTACAAAATACCTTAAAAATTATAACATAGGCAAGTTACTTAAATTCAGCGTATAATAGAACTATGGAAACTATTACATCAGTACAAAATAGCCGTGTTAAGTCATGGCAAAAGTTGCAAACGAAGAAGGGTCGCCAAGCAAGTAAGACATACTTATTGGACGGCTGGCACTTGGTCCAAGAGGCCATCCAACACGAGGGTAAGTTGCATGCGATTATGGCAACACCCGAACAATTAGCAGAGCACCAAGAGGCGTTGCCACTTGGTGTGCCTGTTTTTGAAATTACGACGGATATCGCTAAGAAGTTGTCTGATTTGGTAACACCACAAGGTGTTTTTGCGGAAGTATCTTTGCCAACAGCAACCCGTGAGCCACGTTTTATTCACGATGGCGCATGGTTATTCTTGGATGCGATTCAAGATCCTGGTAACATCGGTACGATGGTTCGTACAGCTGATGCAGCAGGTTTCGCCGGGGTTGTCTTCGGAAATGGTTCTGTTGATCCATATTCACCAAAGGCATTGCGTGCGATGCAAGGCTCACAATTCCACATGACACTCACAACGGGTGACTTGCAGGATTGGACCGCAGCCTTCACTCAAAATGATATCAATGTGTATGGAACACAATTGGATCCAGAAGCTGCTGACTTGTTTACCATTCCAGCACAGTCACAATTTGCGCTAATCATGGGTAACGAAGGCCAAGGGATGGCTGCTGATTTGGCTAAGATGACGACTAAGAATCTGTACATTCCATTGACTGGGGATGCAGAATCATTGAACGTCGCTGTCGCAGCTGGAATTGCGATGTTTGCCTTGAAGGCGCGCTAAGTTAAAAGTTAGAACGATTGTTCGTTGATCATGCAAAAGGGGGACATTTATGCAGGATTGGCAACGTGATAAAGCGTATTCAAATATTGTTAAAGATTTATTGGCACACCCACAGGTTCAAGAGTTGGCTAATTACACGCAGCACCACCACTCTGATCGGTTGACACACTCAATTGCGGTGTCATACGTCAGTTATCAATTGGGGCTGCGGTTAGGGCTCAACGCAACGGCTTTGGCGCGTGCTGGTATACTGCACGACTTGTTCTTTTATGATTGGCGAACAACCAAATTTGAATTGGGAACGCATGCGTTCATTCATCCACGCGTTTCATTACGAAATGCGGAGAAAATTACACAACTATCGCCAATGGAAAAGGACATCATTCTAAAACATATGTGGGGGGCCACAGCGGCATTACCACATTATCGTGAAAGTCTTTTATTGGATTTAGTGGATGACTATATGGCCATCGCTGAATTCTTTTCACCGGCATCAGCACGTGTAAAACGACTGTTCCATGCAAACTAATACAAGATAATCTAAATACCCTTTGTGAACGAAATGTATCACAAAGGGTATTTTTAGTATTAACTGACCTTCATTTCATTGACAGAAAATAACCAAAAATTCTTCACTATCGCAAGAAACACGCCATAGTTTGTGTTCATTTCGTCCGAGGTTTGGTCTTATAATGGTCACATATTCAGTTGTATAATGTAAGTATCAAAAGTGAGGAATGAGTTGTTGGGGAGCAACGCATTCTGCTTACATTTTTCAAGGGTTTAGACGTGCAAAATCTTGTGAAGAGGTGTACGATTAAATTACTTATTAAATGTAAATATAAACGCAAATTTTAAAAACATTGTTCAAATTTAGGAGAAGATAATTATGGCAGTAGCATCACACGAATTAACTAACACATTGTGCGACAAGTTCATCGCAACTTTCGATATTTTGGGACGTAAGTGGAACGGATTGATCATTGAAGTTTTGTTGAATGATGGTCCACGTCGTTTCAAGGACTTGGCGCAAGCTGTAACGAAGTGCTCAGACCGTGTTTTGGTTGAGCGTTTGAAGGAATTGGAATCAGCTGGCATTGTAGAGCGTCGTACATACGAAGATTCATCATTGATTGAATACGCTTTGACGGAGCGCGGTGAATCAATGCGTCCAATGATGGCTGCTATCCACGAGTGGTCAGACAACTGGAACGCCTAATTGCATAGCAAATGGAGTCGGTAGACACAGTGATGTGTTTGCTGGCTTTTTTTAATTGTCTGTTTGGGTGCGGGTGTCGTGCTGCCGCACGAGGCTTGGGTGTGGCGGATTGGCTCCGACAAAGATGACAGTGGGAAACTCCGCCGGCACGAGCACCGGCTAGCACCCAAATAATTGTGCTAAGGGTCTGGCTCCTATCGCCTTATCTAACCGGCGGTCGGCCGAACTTGTGAGTTCCCCACTGTCATCGCTACGCCAATCCGCCACACCCAAGCCAGCAACTAAGATGTTCTCATTTAGATGAGATGGTCATAAACTGGAGAACAGATTACTTTGTTGTTTTTGGTAGATGATAATTAAACAATTAGAGTAACTCTTGGCAGCTGCAACGGGGGTGGTTGTATCCGGAGCGTTCAAAAATCGGCAACATGCCGCATGGCCGGCGCTATTCAGGAAAGCCCATACAGACCTTGAGGGTTAGGGGGAATTATTTGCCCCGCTGAATGGCGTCCGCGCCATTCGGTTGCCGAGTTTTTGAACAAAGGCGTAGGAAACAACCACCTCCGTTGCTCGTCGCAACGCGACGACACCCGCAAACACCACAAAACCATACCCAGAATGACTTCCCCTTGCACAGTGCCTAGAATGTTGTACAATAATATAAGAAACTTTGAATGACCTAGTAAGTTAGTGGGCTGTGTTAGAGAGTGGGAGTCGGTGAAAACCCATCAGCATGATAACTGAATTTCAGTCAGGAGTTCAGCGGTTGCAAGGCCGTTGCGGTTCATTTCCGTTAACGAATGTCCGAGGGTAGTCGCATTGACTACTAAAAGTAGGGTGGTACCACGTTAATGAGCGTCCCTGCGACAATGTTTATTTGTCGCAGGGACTTTTTATTTTGATTTTAAATTTTAAGGAGACAGATCATGAGTTTACAAGACGAGCTCACACAATTGCGCGATCAAGCATTGGGCGAAATCGCGGCAACTGCGGACTTGAAGGCTTTGAACCAAGTACGTGTTAATTGGCTTGGTAAGAAGGGACCGCTAACAGAAGTGCTACGCGGTATGAAGGATTTGACGCCTGAAGAGCGACCTGTTGTTGGGGCGCTTGCTAACGAAGTGCGCGATGCACTGACTGAGGCCATTGCAACCCGTCAAACGAATTTGGAAGCCGCTGCTTTGAATGAAAAGTTGGCAGCTGAAACATTGGATGTGACGTTACCAGGCCGTGCAACGGCACAAGGACAACCACACGTGTTGCAACAAATCATCGAGTCACTTGAGGATCAATTCCTTGGTATGGGTTACCAAGTCATTGAAGGACCTGAAGTGGAGCAAGACAAGTATAACTTTGAGATGATGAACTTGCCTAAGGATCACCCAGCCCGTGATATGCAAGATACGTTCTATATCACGCCAGAAATCTTGATGCGTACGCAAACGTCACCCGTTCAAGCCCGCACGTTGGAGTCACACGACTTTAATGCTGGACCTTTGAAGATGGTATCACCTGGTCGTGTTTACCGTCGCGATACGGATGATGCAACGCACTCACACCAATTCCACCAAATGGAAGGACTTGTGATCGATAAGCACATCACGATGCGTGATTTGAAGGGAACGCTTTTGGCAGTTGCGCGCAACTTGTTTGGTGAAGACCATGATATTCGTTTGCGTCCATCGTACTTCCCATTCACGGAACCTTCTGTTGAAGTCGATGTGTCATGGAACGCGGTAACGCCTGACATGAACCCTGAAGATATCGAATGGATTGAAGTGCTTGGTGCCGGTATGGTGCACCCTAACGTTTTGCGTATGGCTGGGGTTGATCCTGAAGTATACGGTGGCTTTGCCTTCGGCTTGGGGCCTGACCGTTTTGCCATGTTGAAGTATGGGGTTGAAGATATCCGTAACTTCTACTTGAACGATGTGCGTTTCTTGACGCAATTTGACCAGAAAGGATAAGCAAACAAAATGAAGGTTTCTGTAAATTGGTTGCGTGATTATTTGCCAATCGAATTGCCAGCAAATGAGTTGGCAGAGAAGATTTCACGTACGACAGTTGAAATTGAAGGACAATACCAACCACAAGCAAACATGAAGAACATTGTGATTGCCAAGGTATTGTCAGTTGAAGAACACCCAGATTCAGACCACATGGTGATTACCCAAGTGGATGCGGGTGAAGATGAGCCAATCCAAATTGTGACTGGTGCACCAAACGTAGCTGAAGGTCAAACAGTTATCTTGGCCAAGCACAACTCAATCGTTGGTGGTGGTCAAAAGATTAAGAAGGGTAAGTTGCGTGGCGTTGTTTCAAACGGTATGTTAGCTGCCTTGCAAGAACTTGGTTTTGATGACAAGGTGTCACCTAAGGACTTTGAAGACGGTATCTGGGTGTTTAACGATGTTGACGCTGCTGATTTGACACCAGGCGAGAATGCTTTGCATGTTTTGGGCATGGATGATGATGTGCTTGAAACAGGCATTACGCCTAACCGTGCTGACTTGTTCTCAATGAACGGCACAGCTTGGGAAGTGGCAGCTATTTTGTCAGAAGAACCAACGTTGCCAACGTTTGAATTGACGGAAACGTCAGAGAAAACAGCTGATTTGATTTCAGCCACAGCCCCAGCTGAATTGGCACCTAAGTATGGTTTGCGTGTTGTTAAGAATGTTGAAGTGAAAGACTCACCTTTGTGGTTGCAACGTCGTTTGTGGACCATGGGCATTCGGCCAATTTCTAACGTGGTCGACGTAACAAACTTGATGTTGTTGACGTACGGTCAACCATTGCACGCCTTTGACTTGGATACGTTGCCAAGCAAGGACATCACGGTTCGTACGGCTAAGCCAGCTGAAAAGATTAAAACATTGGATGGCGTTGAACGTGAAGCATCAGCTGAAGATATTGTCATCGCAGCTGGTGATGAAGCTTTGATGTTTGCCGGTGTCATGGGTGGTGAGTCAACTGAAGTAACGGCTAAGACGACGAACATCGTGTTGGAAGGGGCTATCTTTGAGCCAAAGGCCATTCGTCACGCTGCTCGTGATCAAAACTTGCACTCAGAAGCTTCAACACGTTTCGAACGTGGTGTGAATGTAGAAGATACGTTCACAGCATTGGACCACGCGGCTGCTTTGATTGCTGAAATTGCTGGTGGTGAGGTAACTGAAGGTCGTGTGGTTGCACAAGACTTTGACTACGAAGCACCAGTTGTGAAGGTGACGACGGCCCATGTGAACCATGTGTTGGGGACTGAAATCACAGAGGCTGAAATCTCAGCTATCTTTGACCGTTTGTTCTTCGATTATGAGTTGAATGACGGTGAATTCACCGTAACTGTGCCAGCTCGTCGTTGGGATATTACGATTGCCGCTGATTTGGTCGAAGAAATCGCCCGTTTGTACGGTTACGATAACTTGCCAGCAACGTTGCCAACTGGTGAAACGACACCCGGTAAGTTGACGCCAAAGCAAGCATTGATTCGTGCGACGCGTCATGATCTTGAAGGCTTGGGCTTGAACCAAGCTATTTCATACGTATTGACGACGCCAGAGAAGGCAAATAACTTCAAGTTGCATGATGGGCAACCAATTCAATTGGACTACCCAATGTCACAAGATCGCCAACAAACGCGCGGTAGCTTGTTGACGGGCTTGCTAGATGACGTTGCCTATAACGTTGCTCGCAAGCAAGCTGATGTGGCTTTGTATGAGCAAGGCCGTGTCTTTGTTTCAAATGGGGATGCTTCTGTATTGCCAACAGAAATTGAGCATGTGGCTGGTGTGATTACTGGTAACGTATTACCTCGTACTTGGGCTGCTGGTGCACAAAAGGCTGATTTCTTCGCCTTGAAGGGCATTGTTGAACGTTTGTTGGCTAATTATGCGTTTGCTGATGACATTCGTTTTGTACCAACGACTGAACGTGCTGAAATGCACCCAGGCCGGACGGCTGACATTTATGTTGGTGAGACGTTAATTGGGTTCGTTGGTCAAGTACACCCAGTGACTGCTAAGACTTACAAGGTCAACGAGACTTACGCCTTTGAGTTGAACGTAGACGCCATTTTCGATTTGCCTAAGGTTAAGGATGGTTATGAAGTGGTATCACGCTTCCCAGCTGTTGCCCGCGACTTGGCCATCTTGGTTGACCGTGATGTGCCCGCAGCTGATTTGCGTGCCGCCATCGTAGCTGCTGGTGGTGCTTTGCTGCACGACGTTGAATTGTTTGACGTGTACACGGGTGAAAACGTGGCTGATGATAAGAAGTCATTGGCATACGCTTTGACATTCGTTGATGTTGAAAAGACGTTGGTTGATGAAGATATCAATGCAGCTGTGGAACGTATTACGGCTGCACTTGCAGAGAAGTTTAACGCGGAAATCCGTTAATCTTAAAAAGACTGTAATCAAAAAGTCGTTGTTGCTGGTATACTAGACAGTAACAACGGCTTTTTTATAAGCCCAATTAGAACTAGGAGTTGCATAATGGACGATTTGAGTCGATTGAACGGTAAAAAGTCACGCAAGGGTCTTTGGATTACTTTGGGTGTGGTAGCCGTTTTGCTACTTGGTGGTGCCGGTTACGGTGGTTACCAATACTACACAATTCAAAAAGATAAGACGGATTACTCAGCCTTGAATGCTAAGAGTAAGAAGGATGTACAGGTGCAAATTAAGGCTGGTTCTGATTCAGCTACGATTGCGAAGGATTTGGACAAAGCTAAGGTCTTGCGCTCTGAACGTGCTTTTATGAATTACGTGTTGACGAACAATGTGTCAGACATGAAGGCTGGTTACTATTTGTTTAGCCCATCAGATACGGTGCAAGAAATGGTTAAGTCATTGCGCCAAGGTGGTTCAGCTTATCCGTTGAACAACAAGGAAACGATTACGGTTCGTGAAGGTGAGACAATTTCAAATATTGCGAATGAAGTGGCAGCTAAGACGCACTTCACCCGTGATGAATTCTTGAAGGCTGTTAACGATGATGCGTTCTTTAAGCGTTTGCAAGCTGCTTATCCAGGCTTGCTTGATTCAGAGACCACAAGTGATCAAAAGGATCAAATCCGCTACAAGTTGGAAGGGTACCTTTACCCAGCGACTTATAACTGGAAGGATGCCAAGAACGTTAATGAATTGATTAACCAAATGGTTTACCAAGACTATACCCAATTGAAGGGCCAATTTGATGCGATTAAGAAGTCAGGCAAGACGGTTCACCAAGTTTTGACGCTTGCATCTTTGGTTGAACGTGAAGGAATCGATGAAGATAGCCGACGCACAATTGCCGGTGTCTTCGAAAACCGTTTGGACGTTAAGATGCCATTGCAATCAGATATTGCCACAAAGTACGCGCTTGATACAGACAAGACGAATTTGAGCAATGAAGATGTTAAGTCAGATAACCCATATAACTTGTACAAGTTCTCAGGTTACGGGCCAGGACCATTTAACAACCCATCATTGCAATCAATTCAAGCTGTTTTGAATCCTAAGGATCGCGACAAGGGTTACCTCTACTTCGTGGCTAATTTGAAGACTGGTAAGGTGTTCTACTCAAAGGATTATGATGAACACTTGGGTAAGTCGGGTGACTTGGAATCAACCAATGAATCAGTCGGTAATGCAGCTGATTCATCAAATGCAGCTAAGAAGTCATCAAACACAACGACTTCATCTGCAACATCATCAAAATAAAAACACATGCGAAAAGCGGCTTTCGGGTCGCTTTTTCGTTTGGCTTTACACACTTTCGGTAGCAGTCCATAATGGAACGTAGAGTATTTTACACACATAGGAGGAGAGCATGGCGACAGCATTAGAGACGCTACAACAAACATTTGGTTATAGCTCGTTTCGCGAGGGACAAGCTGAAATTATTGATGCCGTAATGGCTGGCCAGCGCACGTTGGGGATTATGCCAACTGGTGGTGGTAAGTCATTAACATACCAAATTCCAGCGCTGATGTTGGATGGCATCACGGTGGTCATTTCGCCATTGCTATCTTTGATGAAAAATCAGGTTGATGAATTGCATGAGGCAGGCGTGCCGGCAGTGACATTGAATTCAACCCAAAATGATGAGGAATATCGGGCAGCAATGAACAGCCTGCTGAACGAAGAGGCGAAACTGCTGTATTTGGCGCCTGAACGGTTAGGGAGCGAGGGGACGTATGCCTTACTTAACCGCTTGCCAATTTCGCTAGTCGTGATTGATGAGGTTCACGTACTTTCGCAATGGGGTCATGATTTCAGGCCAAGTTATTTGAATGCGGTTGGGTTAATTAATAATCTAGAGTCTGCGCCCCGAGTGATGGCATTGACTGCAACGGCTACAGAACGGGTGCAAGCCGACTTGGAAGCAATGTTGCACATTCAACATACGGTTCGGACGAGTGTTGTCCGTGATAATTTGACAATCCGCATTGAAAAGGGGCTGAATAAACGGAGTAAGGAAGATTTTATTACCAAGTATATTCGCGAACATCGTGGTGAATCAGGCATTGTTTATGCGCCAACCCGCAAGATTGTTGAAGCGTTGACGGAGACACTAACGGCGGCGGGCATTAACGCAGTTGGCTACCATGCTGGTATGCCTGACCAAGCGCGTGCCCAAGCTCAGGATGATTTTATTTACGATCGACGTGACGTGGTTGTGGCGACAAACGCCTTTGGAATGGGGATTAACAAGTCGAATGTCCGGTTTGTGATTCACTATGGGATTCCGGGCTCAGTGGAGGCCTATTATCAAGAAATTGGTCGTGCGGGTCGTGATGGATTACCATCCGAAGCCATCTTGCTGTATGCGGCGGCTGATTTACAAACACAACGCTTCTTCATTGATAATAGTGATAATCAGACGCCAGAGTACCAAAACTTACAGAAGATGAAGTTACAGGAAATGGCAAACTATGGCGCGACGCAAATGTGTTTGCAACGCTATATCACCCGCTACTTTGGTGAAGATACGCCGGATTGTGGCCGTTGTACCAATTGCTTGGATAACCGTGATGCGGTTGATATCACAACGGATGCTCAAAAGGTGTTGAGCCACGTGGTCCGCATGGCAAAGTCACGTGGTGGCGAGAATGGCTTTGGTAAAACGCTGACGGCCGAAACATTACGTGGTAAATTGCCAGATAAGTTCCAATGGACCAATTTGGATCAACTGCCAACGTTTGGGTTACTCCAAGGGACCGCTCGGGTGCATATCATGAGTTTGATTGACTACCTTATTGCGGAGGGGTACCTACGTGTGACGGGGCAGTATGCTGGTTTGACTGTCTCACCAGAGGGCGTGTCGGTGTTGAAGGGAGAGCGTCAGGTTAAGCGTCGTCAAGATGTTCGGTCGATTGATGATCGTGTAAAGGCAGGCTCACCAAGTACGCGTGACGATTTGGATGAGGCGCAACGGACGGTCTTTGAAGCGTTACGAACTTGGCGTTTGGAGCTGGCCCGGGTGACAGAAATTCCGCCATTCATTATTTTCAATGATCGTACTTTGGTCGAGTTGGCCAAGCAGCAACCGCGCAATAACGCAGAGTTGATGGCTGTACCAGGAATTGGGGATGCTAAGGCTGAACGTTACGGTAAGGAAGTGTTGGCCGTGATTGCTAAAGCAACTGAAACTGAATAATAAAAAAGAGGCTAGGACAAATTTGTCCTAGCCTCTTTTATTTATTTATTTGATTTAACTAAGCCAAGTCAACGGCCATGATTTCAACGTCCATTGAGGCACCGTTTGGCAATGGTACTTCAACTTGGTCGCCAACCTTCTTACCCATCAAGGCAACGGCGATTGGTGATTCGTTTGAAATCTTACCCTCAAGTGGGTTTGCTTCAACGGCACCAACGATGGCGTAAGTTTCAGGCTCTTCGTCTGGCAACTCCTTAAAGGTTACCTTCTTACCAACTGATACTTCATCGTCAGCGATTTCTGATGAGTCGATGATAACGGCGTTGTCCAACATGTTTTGCAACGTGTTGATGCGACCTTCAACGAAAGCTTGCTCATCCTTAGCTGATTGGTATTCAGAGTTTTCTGACAAGTCACCAAAGCTACGTGCAATTTGGATACGACCAGTGATTTCAGCACGAGTCTCCGTAATCAATGTGTTCAATTCTTCCTCAATCTTGGCCTTACCTTCGACCGTCATTGGGAATGTCTTTTCTTCAGCCATGTGTGTGGCCTCCTATTTCTAACAGTTTTTTATTTGAAAAAATAATTGTAATCCCGTAGGTTCAAAAAATACGATACCACGGGGGCTGGCGTGTGTAAAGGTTCACAACGGCTTCTTTTAAAATTGGTGCAATGAATGACGTCGTTTTTCGCTTTCTGACCAGCCCAACCCAGCCATAAAGAGGGCAAAGCCAAGAGAAACAATCGCGCTAATCTTTAAGTAAGGTGGCGTGAATTTAAAGGTGACACTGTGCTCGCCAGGCTTTAAGGCCAAACCGATAAAGAATTTACCAACGGTGACAGTATCGGTTGCTTTGCCATCAACGTAGGCAGTCCAACCATCGGCGGCTGGAATCGTAGTCATCATAAGACCGTTACCAGCCGGGATCGTGATTTTACCACTGATACGTGTTTGGCTAACATGGCTTGGCTTAAACGCGTTATGTTGTAGCGTCTGGGCTTGTGCACGGATAGAATCTGTGTTGGCCCGGTACAGTGAAACGTTTTGTAGCCACAAGTCATTCTTTTTCAGGATAAACGTAATAGTTTGCGTTTGACCTTTTTGGTATGACGGTAGTGGCACGATAATCGTGTGACGGTGACTTGGCATGGTTGGTAGTGCCTTACCATTTAATTGAATTTCAACATTGTCATTATTCAATGCATCCCCAATCGTTAAATAGTACGGATCATCCGTGCTAGGCGTATAGGTCACGGTTAATGAACCAACGGCATTGGCGTTTTCTTTCTTCAGAAAGGCCCCCGTGATGGTTGTTGGTGCCGTCATGTTTGTCGCCGCTGAGCTATCAAAATTGGCACTTTCGAAAATCGGTGTGTTGTCATAACCAAGTAGGGCATTCCAAAGGTCGCTTTGATTACGCAAAGGGTCGTTATCTTTGAACTTAACGTTGAGGGCATTTGTGTTCGCTGCAAATGCGAGTGGCAACGCATAAGGGTTCTTTGACAGCACCGCCATCTGGGTGTGCTTGGTCATTTGATAATAACCGTTGGTATCACTCCGCGAGTAAGTGCGCATATTCGTTGGCGTACCAGACGTGTGTGGTTCTTGACCACTTGGCTGGATTAAGTAGCGCATCCCCAGTAAAGCATCGGAAACCAAAGTACCGCCGTTGTAGGTGATGTAATTATCACCCTCGGGTTGACCGATGGCCGCCATGAAATCACTCTGCTGATGTTCAAGGGCCGAGCTAAATGTTGACGCGCCATTGTAGTGTGCTTGGAGCGGATCACCCTTAGTTCGCTGGAATGATTGCGCCACCCGGTAGAAGTCTTTATCTGACTTGGGCAAATCTGCCGTAATTTGATTGAGGCTCTTAATGTAGGTTGTGTACTCTGTGTTTGTTAGATAGCTGAAATTATTGAGAGACCAGATAGTGCTGGTTGTCATTTCACCGACAACCAACAACGTCACCATTGGTAACCACCAACCACTGCGGACTGGCAAGGCATGGAAGCCAAGGAGCAATAGGAAGAAGCTGCCTCCAATGATGAGTTGGTTTTGGGTCAAAAAGTTGAGGCTATCCAGGCGGTAGTAGAGATACACTACTGCGGCGACAGCCAAAATGAAGAGGCTGCCGAGTTGGGTCCACGAGAATCGAAGCGTCGGTGACCACACGGACGCCGCCAGCCAGATGACCCAAAAACTAAAGACGTATGAGAACCGATAAGGGTACCAAACTGGGAACTGGAAGCCATGCCACATCAAGTTCAAAGGGGCGTACATCATTGAGACGACTAAGAATGCCGTAATGAAGAAAGCGACCAAACGAGTTTGCCAGCGAATCAAGCGGTAGGTAAAGAAGAACCAGAGCATGATAATTGGTAGACTACCAACAAAAATGTTTGGTAGGCCGCTTGGCATTTGGTCAAAGTTGAAAGTCCCTAAGAATAACTTACCAAGTAAGTCGGGGGCTTGATATTCAAACTTCCAACTCAAGTTATCCAGCATATGTTGCCCTTTACTATTTAATAACGTGTAGGCAGTAGGTAACCAAATGACGGTCGACAACCCAATGCTGATAATGCTACCGAAAATAAATTTCCGTAAAATATGCCAGCGTTCTAACAGACGGTATGGTTGCCAGAATAAACGCCAGATAATGTATAACACAAGGAATAGCCCAATCATGTAGGCCATATAGTAGTTAATCACGAAGATTGCAAACAGTGGCGCAATGAAGCGCCAAGCCGACCGCCCCTCAATATACCGTTCTAGGCCGGCGATGATTAAAGGCAGTAAGATGGCCGCATCTAGCCAAAGTAAGTTGAGGTCATTCGCGACGAACCACCCCATCATGGCGTAAGTCACACTAAAGAGGGGGAGCCGCCAGCCGTTTTGCCAGCGCATACTTTTTAAGGCGTAGGCGAAACTCCAACCGGCTAAACCGTACTTTAATATAGTAAGAAACAGAATGCCGATGGGCAGATAGGTGTTGGAAAATGGTAATAATAATAGGTTCGTCGGACTTAGCAAGTAGTAAGCCCAGTCACCATACGTTTCACCACCTAACCCTTTCGCAAAACTGTAAAAAATACTGAGCGGATTAGAAAATAGGGCATGTCGATAACTTTCGAAAAAATCAATGTATTGTTGTCCCAAATCAACAGTTAGAATGGAACTTGACCCAAATGGTGCCATCCCACGGAACCCAAAATAGACCGTCATGATAATAACGGGTAGTAAAAAACTAATCCATAGGGTTTTAGTAGATGTGCGCCATTTTAAAGGATTTAAATGTGCGAACATAATGTTTTCTCCAATAATTTCAATTAGTACTATTAAACCATATAATAGGCCTGAAAATTCAGCGAATTCGTTGTAAGAGGTTAAGGTATTAGGGGCATAAAATATGCTACAATTAAACAATTAGATTGAATAGAAAGAAAGGGTCGAGTTATGCAATCACCTAAGCGCCGTGGCAAGCGACGTGTGTCAACTAACGGTTCGTTGTCACGTATTCCTGTCCGGCTGAATGTTTTGATGGGTATTGTTGTACTGATGCTCGGTGCATTGGGCTGGCGATTGGCAACGCTACAGATTACGGACAGCGCAAAATATAAGACTGCCGTGACGAGTGCCGAATCCAGCGTCGAACAAGTTAATGTCCAACGAGGCATGATTTATGATAGTACCGGCCAAGCTTTGGTTGCGAATAAGGGATCGCAGGCGATTACTTATACCAAGCCAAAAAGCATTACTGAATCAGAAATGTACGCCATTGCGAATAATGTTGGTAAGTACTTAACTGTCGATACTAAGCAGTTATCAACACCTAACTATGCAACGTATTATATTCAAGACCCTAAGCGTGCTAAGCGCGTGGTTGAAGCGAGTGGCACAACAGCTGCTCCCGGTACGGATGCATACGTGAATGCGCTACGTGGCTACGTTGAAAAACATAAAAAGCGTTTCCCACTAACGGATTTGCAAAAGAATAAGGCAATGATTTACCAGAAGATGGCAAATTCATATGCCTTGTCAACGGTTTACTTGAAAGAAACTGATGTGACGCAACAAGAAATTTCGGATATCGGTGAGCGTCAATCAAAGATGCCAGGCGTTAAGGTCGGCATCTACTACACACGTGATTATCCACAAGGTGATGCGATTAAGTCACTAGTTGGTGGCACGTCAACTTCAAAGTCAGGGCTGCCTGAAGACAGTGTTAATTCTTTGCTAACCCAAGGCTACTCACGTGACGATGTCGTCGGAACGTCATACTTGGAAAAGCAGTATGAGTCAACGTTAAAGGGGACGAAGGCCCGTGTTGAAGTCACAACTGATAAAGATGGCAACACGAAGGAAACGACCCAGTATAAGGGTCAAGCTGGTGACAACTTGACGTTAACGATTAATGCAAAGTTCCAGAATGATGTGCAAGACATTTTGGAGAAGAATATTCCTGGTGGTAATACAACGGGTGCGTATGCGGTCGTGATTAACCCGAAGACTGGTGGCATTTATGCCACAGCTGGCGTTAACCGTGATTATGAAACAGGAAAGTTAACGGCTGACGCCTTGTCGACAGTTAACCAAGCTAACGTTGTCGGATCTGTTGTTAAGCCAGCGATGATCACAACCGGATTTATGAATGGTGCGATTACACCAGAAAATAATACGATTACTGATCAACCAATTTCGGTTGCTGGAACGCCAACAAAGTCATCATGGTGGAACCGTAATGGTAGTGGAAACATGCCATTGACGGCCGACACTGCCTTGATGATGTCTTCTAACACGTACGTTATGCAAGTTATGCTGCGCTTGGGTGGTTTGAACTACTTCCCAGGTATGTCATTGGGTGCCTTGCCAACGTCTGTTTACCAGACGATGCGTGACGGATTCGCCCGTTTCGGATTGGGTGTGAAGACCGGCATTGATTTGCCTGGTGAAATCACGGGTATCAAGGGATCAACAACTCGTGAGCACATCGGTAATGCCTTAGACGAATCATTCGGACAGTATGATACGTACACGACGATGCAACTTGCACAGTACGTTGCAACAATTGCAAATGGTGGTTACCGTGTCCGTCCACACATTGTGCAATCAATTCAATCCCGTGATACAGCCAATAAGGTAACGACTACGACGACGATACCAACCGAAGTTCTTGGGACTGTTGGTTGGACGAAGGACGAGCGTGACTTAATTTGGAAGGGTATGAATGAAGTTGTGCACAGTAGCTCAGGCTATGCCACTGGAACGCACTTGAAGGATGTTAAGCCTGAAGTTAGTGCTAAGACGGGAACAGCTGAAACGACGACGAATGGGGCAACGACGGTTACGAGTTCATTGATTTCATTCGTGCCGGATTCAGACGTGGCCTTGGCGGTTGTTATTCCAGGAACGGACGATGCTGATGAAAACGTTAACCAAGCAATTGGTTCACAAATCTACGCTGCCTTTTGGAAGGATGTCCAGGACGCTGGGTCAGCTAACAAATAAGGGGTAATACCCTGATAATTAACGGTTCTTAGACTAAGAACTATTGTGATAAACTGGTACTTATGATTGTAAGTACCAGTTTTTTGGTAAGGGGGAATCGGTTTGATGGAAAAAGCAGCAGTTAGACAACAGGCGCTAGCCAATTTAGCGACGCTTTCTGATGCGCAACGGGGCTGGCTGATGCAAGCTGTTGTGGCGCAAGTGACTGCACTGCCAGCGTGGCAATCAGCGAAAACGGTCGCACTAACGTTGTCTCAAGATGATGAAATACCGACCCAATTACTCATTCAAACGGCGATGTTACAGGGGAAACGTGTGGTTTTGCCCCGCGTCCAACCTGGTCGGCAGATGACCTTTATTGTGGTGACGCCAGCCACAACCTATGAGCGGCACCGCTTCGGCATGTTAGAGCCCGTGGGGGATGAGATTGTGGTGCCAACTGAGATTGACTTTGTGGTCGTTCCGGGACTGGCCTTTAGCGAAGCCGGTGACCGCATTGGTTTTGGTGGCGGGTATTATGATCGGTGGTTACCACAGACCACAGCTCGGACAGTCGCATTGGCGCTGCCGGAGAATGTTTATCCCCAACCTAGTTGGCCGCTTGAGCCAACTGACCAACAAGTTGATCAAGTTTTAATTTTTAAAAATGAGGAATAATGTTCATGACTAATGATTTCAAGCGGGCGTTTAAAGCGACGCCAGCCACCGCCGGCTTAGTGACCGTGATGGTGCTTGTCTACTTATGGGAAGTCTTACAAGCGCATAGCTTTACCATTAACTCACAAGTGTTATTTCATTCTGGTGCGCAATTTTCACCGGCTGTTTACCAATTACACCAGTGGTGGCGTCTGATAACGGCGGGCTTCTTGCACGTGACGTTTTCACACCTGGCTTTTAATATGATTACGTTATACTTTATCGGTCGGTTACTTGAGATTGAGCTGGGACCATGGCGTTTCCTAGCACTATTTTTCCTGACGGTGATTAGTGGTAATTTGATGAGCCTAGCCTTTGGTGGAGTGAATGTTATTTCAGCTGGGGCTTCAGGCGGAATCTTTGGCCTGTTCGGTGCCATTGGTATGTTAGGGCTGTTGGACAAGCGCCGCGCATACTGGCGTAGTCAGGCAAAATTGATGGGGATTTTTATCTTGTTATCAATTGTATCGTCGTTTGCAACGCCGGATATTGATTTAAGCGCCCACATTGGGGGCTTACTAGGGGGATTCATTCTGGTACCAGCCTTTATTTCGGGATTTCACTACACCGGCTTGTTTAAGGTACGCGTGTGGCACCGCTTATTAGCAGTGATTGTGTATCTCGCATTATTAGCAGTGGTATTTGGCATTGCGATAAATCGTATCTAAGGAGCGTGATGATATGCGGACGTTTTTGGATGTTTTAAATTTATTGAAGAAATACGATATTTATATTCACGTGGGTAACCGCTTGTGGGATATTGAGTTGGCGGCAATTGAAATCGACAACATGTATAAGGCTGGCTTGTTAGAAGCAAAGGAATACGCGCAAATCAAGCTGGTATTACGACATGAACATGAAGATGAAGAGCGACGCCAAGCCTTATAAATCAACTTTGTAACCGTTTTCACTAAAATGCTTGTTTTAATTGGAAAATGCGTTATAATTAATAATGTTGAAAGCAAGAAAGCGATTACAAATATATTTTTTGAGAAATAACGAGGAAAGAACAGATGGCTAAAGACAAGCTAATCGGTGTTGACCTTGGTGGAACAACCATCAAGTTTGCCATTTTGACTGCTGAAGGTGAGATTCAACAAAAGTGGTCAATCAAGACAAACATCTTGGACGAAGGTTCACACATTGTACCCGACATCATTGATTCTATTAACCACCACTTGGACTTGTACCAATTGGATAAGGACCGTATCATTGGTATCGGAATGGGTACGCCGGGAACGGTTGACACTGAGAACGGAACCGTTCGTGCAGCGTTCAACTTGAACTGGAAGGAAACGCAAAACGTCCGCGAACAAATTGAAGCTGGTACTGGCTTGCCATTGACGATGGACAACGACGCTAACGCTGCCGCTTTGGGTGAGCAATGGCGTGGTGCTGGAAACAATCAACCAGATGTTGCCTTCATTACGTTGGGAACTGGTGTTGGTGGTGGATTGATTAACGATGGTAAGTTGATCCACGGTGTTGCCGGTGCTGGTGGTGAGGTCGGTCACATGATCGTCGAACCTGGTGGATATTTGTGCACATGTGGTAACTACGGTTGCTTGGAGCAATATGCTTCAGCAACAGGTGTTGTCCACTTGGCACAAGATTTTGCCGAAGCTTACGCTGGTAACTCACAATTGAAGGCTATGGTCGACAATGGTGAAGAAGTGACGTCAAAGATTGTCTTTGACTTGGCAAAGGATGGGGATTACTTGGCAAATGAAGTTGTCGACAAGGTGGCTTACTACCTTGGATTGGCTTCAGCTAACATCTCAAACATCTTGAACCCATCTTCAGTTGTTATCGGTGGTGGTGTTTCAGCCGCTGGTAAGTTCTTGTTGGACCGTGTTGCCAAGAACTTTAGCCAATTTGCTTTCAAGGCTACGCGCGACGTAACTGAAGTGAAGTTGGCAGAGTTGGGTAACGACGCTGGTGCATACGGTGCTGCTTCATTGGCCCGTAACTCAGATCGTACGATTGCCTAATTATAAATAGAAGTCATTAAAAACGAGTATCGTGACGATACTCGTTTTTTTGTGGGCAAATATGACGGTGTTTACTGAAAATCGCTGAGATATTTGTAATAAAATGTAACATTGCACCCGTTTATGGTGAAATAGTAAGCTAATTCACAAAATGAAATATGCACGAATTATGAACATGGTATGAACGACTGAAACAAGACGTTGATGTAGCGCTGATTTACACGTGTGTGATTTATGAAGAATTTGTGCGTCACAGGTTGTTTGGCGCCTGTTATACGCCTGTTACGCGTCCTCGCTAAGATAGATTATGTTGTTAAGGCAACGACGAAAACAAAAATCATAAACTTAAAAAAAGTAAGACACGCTTTACACGAGCGACGAAAAGGGAGTTAATCATGCAAAACGTAACATCACGTAAGAAGTTGTACAAGTCAGGTAAGAACTGGGTAGCGGGTACGGTATTGGCGGCAGCGGCTTTGGTTATGCCAATGTTCCACATGGATGCAACATATGCTAATGAAGAAGTAGCACCAACACAAACGACGTCATCATGGCGTGCTAAGACGGTTGATCAGGTTGTCTCAGCCGTTCAAACTGCGGGTCAAACGTACTTGGTTCAAGAAGGTGACACGTTGTCATCAATTGCATCAGCAACGGATTTGACGGCTGAAGAAATTGCGGCTGCTAACAAGATTGATGACATTCACTTCATTGTGGTTGGTCAAACAATTGAATTGACTGGTGCACCAGTTGAAGTGGCAACAGAGCCGGCTCAAGTTGCAGAAACAGTTGCTCAAGTTGAGACGCCAGCCGTGGAAGTAGCCCCTGTTGAGGCACCGGTTGAAGCTGCACCAGTGGCAACGGAAGCGGTTGCCCCAGTAGCAACTGAAGAAGTAGCGCCAGTTGCTGAGACGGTGGCACCTGTCGAAGAAACGGCCGTTCAAGAAGTACCAGCTCAAGAGGCACCAGTTGCAGAAGTAGCGCCATCATATAATGCAGATATGTCAGTAAATGGTGCTAACACGTATCCTGCTGGACAATGCACGTGGTTCGTTAAGAATGCTTTGCCTTGGGTAGGAAACTACTGGGGTAACGCAGCGGACTGGGCTAACTCAGCAACTTACGCTGGTCGTTTAGTTGATACGAACCCTACAGTTGGATCAGTTGCGGTGATGGCACCAGGCGTTGGTGGATCAGGCGGATACGGTCACGTGGCTGTCGTTGTTGCCGTAAATGGTGACCAAATTACGATTGAAGAAGGTAACTACGCTGGTTTGTCATATAACTCACGTACCCTTTCAAAGGCCGGCATGATGTTTGTGCACTAATAGCAAATTTCACATACTTGTAAATTGAAATAAAGGTGTCTGAACCCTATTGGTTCAGGCATTTTTTATTACATTAAATATTACATTTTGTAATAAAACGTAATATTGTAGCCGGTTTTCACGTTTTCGCCGTGACATGTGTATCACGAAGGCAATGTAAAACAAGGAAATCCCTTGATATAACAGCATTTGTGTCTGCTTTCATTTTTTTAGTAACTGTTATACCAGTGTAACTAGGCCGTTAAATCAGGTTGATAGACTTTTTTATGGATAGAGGAAAGACGTTGCCGTAGCGACGCGCCTTAAATCGCATCAAGGGGATAATAAAGAATATGACAACTCAAAACATGACTAAGGGATGGTTTGTTGCTGCTGCAACGGCCGCCGCTGCAATTTTACCAATGACACACACAACGGCCGCTTCTGCTGAAGATTCAACTGCAAATAAGGCTGATGCAAACACAAACAAGGCTGCCTCATGGCGTGCTAAGACAGTTGACGACGTGAAGGCAGTTGTTTTGTCAGCTGGCACTGAATACAAGGTGCAAACGGGTGACACATTGTCAACGATCGCCCAAGCAACGGGAGAAAGCGTTGATGACATCGCGAAGGCTAACGGCTTGTCAGATGTTCACTTTATCACGGTTGGTGAGACGTTGAAGCTGACGCCAGCAGATAAGCAAGATAACAACTCTGCATCAGATGCGCTTAAGCAAGCAGCTGCCTCAGCTGACAAGGCTGCTAGTGCAGCTGCAAAAGTTGCAACGACTTCTGCAGCCGATAACACGCAATACACAAATACGGGTGCGGTTGCGTACGATGCAGCGTCACAACCCGCTGTTGCTGCGCCAACGTATGATACGACTGGTAACACTTACCCAGCTGGACAATGCACGTGGTTCGTTAAGAACGCTTTGTCATGGGTTGGTAACAACTGGGGTAACGCTTCTGGTTGGGGCGCCTCAGCTGCGGCAGCAGGTCGTGTAGTTGACGCAACGCCAGCTGCTGGTGCGGTTGCTGTCTTTGCACCTGGCCTTGATGGCGCTGGTGAATTGGGTCACGTTGCGGTTGTTGATTCTGTTAACTCAGATGGTACGATTACAATCTCAGAGGGTAACTATGCTGGATTGGCATACCACGTTCGTACGATTTCAGCTGCTGGCATCCAATTTGTCCACTAATAATAATGACGAAAAAACCGAGTCCATTTTTGGACTTGGTTTTTTAATTTGAAATGAAGGATTTGTTCTTGCAATTTTCCGAGCACTCTGTTAACTGCTTTGAAGCGCAGATGTAAACAACTGGCAATAATTATTTACTATACTTTTGTAAGTAGATTAAAAGAGAAGAAAATAGATAAGAAACGCTATAGGGAGAAAAACGATTCTTATGGAAAAAGTATCAGTAAATAAATCAATTAAAGGGATGGCCTTGACGACGGCTGCAGTTGCAGCAGCTGTCTTGCCATTTATGCACACAAATGCCGCATCAGCTGACGATTCAGCTAAGGGTTGGCGCAGTAAGACGGTTGACGAAGTGCGGACAACGGTTAAGGATGCTGGACGTGTATATGTTGTGCAATCTGGTGACACGTTGTCAACGATTGCAGCAGCGACGGATCGCAGTGTGGACGATATTGCGAAGCAAAATGACATTACGAATGCCAACATGATTGAAGTTGGGCAGAAGCTTGATTTGGTGTCAGAAGCACCAGCAACAAGTGTTGCGGCGTCAGTAGCACCAAGCGAATCGTCATTGGCCCCAGCTGCGTCATCTGTTGCGCCAGCCAGCTCAGTTGCTTCACAAGCATCATCAGCTAGTTCAGAAGCGCCAGTCGCAACGAGTGCAGCTACATCTACTGCGCCGGTTGCGACAGTTTCACCAGCCAGCGCGGACGCAACGTTGAATGCATTGAACGCATTGCGCGCTTCAGCGGGATTGCCACAACTGGTTTGGGATGATGGCCTGGCTGCGTCAGCGACGGCACGTGCCGCATCAATGTCACAAACAGGTGTTGATCAAGCGCACTATTCAGGGGCAGTGGCCAATGAAGTTGTGGCGGCTGGCTTTGGTGCCGGACAAGACGTTATCTCGGCTTGGTTTAACGAAACCAATATGACGGGTGTACCAAACGGTCACCATGATTGGGAAATGAATGGGTCATTCACGCGAGTCGGATTTGGCTACGTTAATGGCTGGATTGTCGGTCACGCTGAATAATTGAAGAAAAAACAAAGTCTGCCAAAGGTTGGCAGACTTTTTCTTTAGGTTTTGTTAAAATGGTAATTAACATGATTAACGAAACGGGGATTTGAGCAGTATGTTGCAAGCATTGTTTGTCTTGATTTTAATTTGGGTTATTTGGACAGTTGGTACAATCATCTGGACACGTACCACGTTGAAGCGCGTGGCAACGGTATTAAAGTCAGAAGAATTTGAAAAGCAAAGTCGCGGTCAACAATTGATCGATATCCGCGAACCGGCAAAGTTTAAGGCGAAGCACGTCCTAGGTGCGCGTAACATTCAATATGCCATGTTGAATGAAAACCACACTGCTTTGCGTAAGGACAAGCCTGTGTTCTTGTACGACGAGAACATGCAATTTGCAGCCCGTTTGGCACGTAAGTTGAAGAAGGACGGTTATAACGAAATTTTCGTCCTCAAGAATGGGTTTGCCGAATATAACGGTAAGACAAAGTCTAACTAATGAAAAAAGGTTTGGGATGTATATCCCAAACCTTTTCTTTATGTGCTTGATTAAAAACGAGCGCCGTGTGAGTGAGCAGCCTTACGAGCAGCCTTGCGTTCTGTCTCTTCGAACTTAGCTTCCTCTTCTTCCAAAGGCTTTACAGCAACCTTGTGGAAAGTCAAAGCAGCGGCTGCAGCAGTGGCTAACGTACCGGCAACACCAGTCAAAATCCCCAAACCAAACTTCTTCATGATGTGGTTCCTCCATTTATTTGTTAAGATAAGTTTAACATATTTAACAAGAATTAAACTACTGAGGTTCGTGAAATGTCTGTAAACAAAACATTAATTATTGCACACCGTGGCACATATCGCGACCGAGGTGACGAAAATACGCTAATTGCCTTTCAACGGGCGATTGCAGCGGGCGTTGACGGCCTTGAAGTTGATGTCCAATTGTATGGTAATCGGTTAATTTTAAAACATGATCAGGATGGCGTGGTGCCGGCGGATGTTGCAACATTTGGCGATTTTTTGGCGTTGATTGCAACAACGCAGTATCAAGGGTTATTACTAATTGAGTTAAAGGGCCGGGTCGGCGCGGAACAACTGTATCGCGAGTTGCAGGCAAAACAATTACCGAATGCCGTGATGTTGCAGTCATTTCAAGAGTTGCCCTTGCGAAAGTGGCGCCGCTTAGATGCGAACGTACCGATTGGTTATTTGCGGCATGTGCCGAATATGGTGAGCTGGCGTTTGTGGCGTGATGGAATCATTCAGCAAGTTAACCTGGATTATCGTTATTGGTACCTCGCCTGGTTAAGGCCATTCGGTGTGAAGACCTATTGGTGGACCCCAAATACGCGGGGGTGGACAACATTACTCCGGATGTTAAGCGTACGCGGTATCATTACAGATATTGCATCAAAAATTTTATAGGTGAATGAGTAAAAATGGATAAATTAATTGTCATTGTTGGGCCGACCGCGGTTGGTAAAACCGCATTATCTTTGGCATTGGCCCAGGCTATTGATGGTGAAATTGTATCGGGTGACTCGATGCAAATTTATCGACAGCTAAACATCGGGACGGCGAAGGCCACGCCGACGGAACAGGCGCAAGCACCGCATCATATGATCGACATCGCTGAGCCAACTGAAACGTATTCGGCGGCCCGTTTTGTGCAGGAAGCCCAGCAAGCGATTGCTGAGATTTCGGCCCGTGGCAAGGTGCCAATTTTGGTTGGTGGCACCGGCTTTTATGTGCAAGCCTTGTTGGGCGATAAGCCGTTAGCTGCGGTTGATGATATTCAAGATGATGCGTTTACGGAGAAATGGACGCAAATTGCCCACGACGAGGGGGAAGGGGTATTGCGTGATGCTTTGCGCAAGGTGGACGCGGTGAGTGAGGCGCGGATTTTACCTGGTCAAATTCGCCGATTAGTGCGTGCTTTACTGGTGAGTGATCATACCGGCAAGCCTTTCTCTGAACAAAAGCCAGAACCGCGACGACTGTATGATGCCTTTATTATCGGCCTAACAACTGATCGGCAAGTGTTATATGAACGCATTAATCAACGTGTCGACGCCATGATGACGCAAGGCATTTTGGCAGAAGCAGAAATTGCGATGGCTTTACCAGCAGATAGCACAGCTCGAAAGGCGATTGGCTACAAGGAACTGTTTGGCTATTTAACTGGTGATGAATCATTAGAACAAGCAACAGAAACCTTAAAACAGGCATCACGACGGTACGCAAAACGGCAGATGACGTGGTTCAATAATCAGTTTACAGACATTCATTGGTTTGATTTAGTACAGCAACCGTCTGAAATAACTGACATCAAAGAAGCGGTAAAACGGTTCATGTCAGAATAGCTGACATGATTAAAAACTTCACATATAATCGGTGGTAACATGCTAAGCATAGGGGGTCAGAACGTATGGGTGGACGAGAACTTCGTCGCGATTTGGCGGTATTGCCAATGAGCGTCGTACGTGAACTGACTGACTTATCTGATCGACAAATTCGTTATTATGATCAGCAAGGTTTAATTACGCCACAACGGGGGGCTGGTAAACAACGTCGTTTTTCATTAAATGATGTAGACCGGTTAATTGAAATCGCAGATTATTTGGATGCTGGGTATTCGGTGTCTGAAATTCATGAGGTTGATGCGAAGAAGCAACGCAAGTCAGCTGAAAAGCCTGAACCAAATGAAGAAAATCTACGACACATGTTGGCGGATGAGCTGCTGAAAATTGGACGGTTTAATGGTCAGCGTAAGTTTTGACATTTCGTTTTAATTGCTAAGTTATCAAAAGGAGATCTAGATGGTTCGCAAAGCATATACCAAGGATGATATTCGTCGCATGATTGCAGAAGAAAACGTAGAATTCTTGCGACTACAATTCTCAGACGTGTTCGGTACAATCAAGAATGTTGAAGTACCAGTTTCACAACTCGAGAAGGTGCTCGACAATAATTTGATGTTTGATGGTTCTTCAATTGAAGGGTTTGTCCGTATTGAAGAGTCAGATATGTACCTATACCCAGACTTGTCAACGTTCATGATTTTCCCATGGGCGACTGACTTGCACGGTGGTAAGGTTGCTCGCTTGATTGCTGATATTTACACGGCAGATCGCGAGCCATTTGCAGGTGATCCACGTAGCAATTTGAAGCGTGTCTTGCAGCAGATGACGGAAGATGGCTTTAAGTCATTTAATATTGGAACGGAACCAGAGTTCTTCTTGTTCAAGCTGGATGAACATGGTAACCCAACGATGAATTTGAATGACAAGGGTGGTTACTTTGACCTAGCACCACTTGATCTTGGAGAAAACACACGTCGTGAAATCGTGTTGGAGATGGAGAAGATGGGCTTTGAAGTTGAAGCAGCCCACCACGAAGTTGCGCCAGGACAACACGAAGTCGACTTTAAGTATGCGGATGCACTTGATGCGGCTGACAACATTCAAACGTTTAAGTTGATTGTGAAGACGATTGCGCGTAAGCACGGTATGTATGCAACCTTTATGCCTAAGCCAATTTCAGGTATTAATGGTAATGGTATGCACACGAACATGTCTTTGTTTACCGAGGATGGCAACGCCTTCTTTGATGAAGCGGGTGAGTTGCAATTGTCTAAGACGGCCTATAACTTCTTGGGTGGTATTTTGGATCACGCGGCCAACTTTACGGCCATTACAAATCCAACGGTTAACTCATTTAAGCGTTTGACGCCAGGCTTTGAAGCACCAGTTTACGTGGCTTGGTCAGGTTCAAACCGTTCACCAATGGTTCGTGTCCCAGCTTCACGTGGTAACTCAACACGTTTGGAATTGCGTTCCGTTGATCCAACTGCTAATCCATACTTGGCCTTTGCTGCTATTTTGGCAGCTGGCTTGGATGGTATTGAACGTGAATTGGAACCAACACACGCTGTTGACCGTAACATCTACTTGATGGATGAAGGTGAGCGCAAGCGTGCAGGTATTACTGATTTGCCTGATACCTTGCTAGCAGCTGTGAACGACTTGGATGAGGATGAAACGATCAAGGCAGCCTTGGGTTCACACATGTCACGGACGTTTGTGGATGCAAAGCGTCTTGAGTATCAAGCTTACCGACAAGAAGTATCGCAATGGGAATTGGACACATATCTCGAGCAATACTAAAATTTTCGTTAAATGTTCTAAAAAACAACGCCGACCGGGGAAAGGTTGGCGTTTTTCTTTAAGGTTAGGTTGTATGATAGAACTATTAAGATGTTAGTGTTATGACATGAGTTTTAGGACAACCACACACGAGGAGGGGTTGAGATGGAGAACACGCCATACTTGAAGACGGACTTGCCGTCAAATCAATCCGTATTAAATGGAAAACTACAAGCAAAATTAGACTACATCGGGGATATTCAGAACGCTGTTGCGACGAATGATGATCGCCGGGTGTATGAATTATTAGATAGCCAAAAGTACAACACGAAGATTCGACAGACGCAAAATGCGGCCTCAAACCGTGCCTTGTCAGTCTTGGTGGATGATATGCAGGATGAATTGAGCCATCACTTGGGACAACAATTGATTCAGTATTTGTCAGAAAAATTCCCATTCTTTTATTACGAAGAAACGCAATTGGGTGTGTTCCAATTGTTCTTTGGAAATTGGTGGGATCGTCGTCATTTCGGTATTCTTGATCCATTAGCTGTGAACTTTATTTTCAATGATCAAGAGTATGAAAAGTTGGCACGCGCTGTTGAATTATCAGAGGCCGGCCAACGTTATAACGCACAAGTAATTGAAGATACTACACGAGCTAACGAGGCGTTGCAACAAATTGTGGCTGATCAAAATCAACGTGATGCCGAACGTGCCCAATTGATGGCTCAGCTGGCATCGAGCGAAGACCGTGGTGGTATTTTTGGTAATCGTTCACAAAATGAACAACGTGAAGTGTTGAAGGAACGTTTGGCACAATTGGATGCTGCGGACGACAAGGCTAAAGAAGTGCCTGAGTTAATTGCAGCAAACAATGCGCAAATTTTGAATCTATCAAAGGAAGATACGATTTTGATTTACGAACAACGTGCCATCTCAGATACGTTTGGTTCATTCGCAAACTTCCAAGAAGCGGTTGCGTCATTGTACGAAACGTATGTGACGTATTTGGCTGATGCACAAGGAGGTAAGTAATTATGACAGAACACCTTCGTGAACGCGTAGTCGCATATGCTGACTTGTTGACAGATGACATTGGTCAAATTCAACAATTGTTGGCGCAAGTACGTGAATTGGCCGAATCACAAGAACCAGCGCGTGTGCACATGCTGGCCGAGCGTTTAACGGCAGCGCATCTTGATACGGACTGGGTCCTTGTGCCACGTCAATATAGTCCAGCAGATTGGTACATGTTGGCAATGGATCGGTTTATGAGTTTTGCCGGGATTCCAGCGTACGATATTTTGACGCCAGCCGAACGTGAAGAACTAACGTTGGTACCAACTGAATTGGAAGTGCCAGCAACATTTGAGTTCGTTGTGAATGACGATCCAAACGGTGGCGCCTTTTTCGTTGAACTTGGGACGAATGAACGTTTGTTCTACTGGTCATTAGAACGCAAGCAAATTTTGTTTAACGCCGATGCCATTACAAACTTGTTGGTTGAAAACTATCGTAAGAAGACGACCGCACCACGCATTCGCACGGTGACGACATTATTAACTGAATTCGGCCGTTACATGGAACGCGAATTTGGTTACAAGGTCGATTACAACATTTTGGAGACCAAGGATGATTTCTTGTATCCATTGGTTCAAACTGAAATGCCAGCTGGTATGTTGGATCGTTTGTTTGTGTTGTCAGCGGATTCAAACTACTTCTTGCAAAACATTCCAAATGGGGCCGGCTTAGTACTTGAACAGGGCGTTGAAGTGCGAATCTTCTATGCAAATGATGCCACGGCTATTGGGGCACAACGTTGGCACTTCCAAGTGATCGATGGTCACGATGCTGTTTCATGGCTTGATATTTTGTTAGATTACGACTTCATTGGTGCTTGGTACTTGAAGGAGCGTCATTACTTGGCTGTCGAAAGCGATGAATTAGTTTTCGGTTTGCAAGGCAATCGTGCGTTGAAGAATTACGGGGCATCTGCACCAGTTAAGTCTGAGGCACCACAAGTGGAAGTGTTGCAACCAAACACGACTGATGAGGAGCCGGAAGCATAATGGCACTGGATATTGCATTATATTTACGGCAAGCGCGCGACGCTTATCGGGTTGTGGCTTATGATTGGGAAAATCCAATTAGCCCAAAAGATGTCCTATTAAATGATTATTTAAATTTGGATATTACGCTAGGTACGCTGATGCGCCGGGTTGATGCGGTGAATGGGGATGTACCTCACGATGCTGTTGTGACCAGTGAAGCAACGATTGTTGATTTGTACGCTACGGCCTTGAGTCAATTTTTGTTGATCAGTTTAAAGCAACAGTGGACGCATTTGATGGTGTTGGAAGACGCTGATATTGAGAAGTTTGCTCGTTTTCCACAAATGCGGTTAGCCCATCAATTTATGGGCATTAAGACGATGCTATTAAACAGTTATCATCAGAAGCGCCAAAGTGATTTCGCCCACGCTTGGCGGTCATTTATGAAATTGGGATTATTTGAATTGCATTTAACTGAGGAAGAACTCGCAATCGCAATTTCTCATGTTTTGGATGCTTCTGACCTTGATTCACCAGCGTTTTAACCGTACAATAGATGAGGCGATAGTGAAATGTTGCCTCATCTATTTTATATGCAGCTGTAGCACAACTGGATAGTGCACTCGGTTTCTACCCGAGCGGTTGTGGGTTCGAGTCCCACCAGCTGCACTTATGTTTTCGTTAAAATCCCTCACCAATTGTGGGGGATTTTATTGTTTTTGTTTTCCCATTGGTTTATAATAACTTACGTTGTGTTTGTGGATCCCACAAACTGCAACCACTCGTGGTCTGTATTAAGTTGTTCCTCGGAACACGCGGACTCGGTGAGTCTAAGTTTTTTAGAAATAATATATATGGAGGTCTACAGACTCATGGCAGCATATGCAATCATTGAGAACGGTGGAAAGCAATACAAGGTTTCTGCCGGTGACGTAATTTACGTCGAGAAGATGGACGCCGCAGAGGGTGACAAGGTTGTCTTTGACAAGGTTGTCTTCGCTGACGGCAAGATCGGTGCACCATACGTTGATGGTGTTACTGTATCAGGTACTGTTGAGAAGCAAGGTAAGGAAAAGAAGGTTGTTACTTTCAAGTACAAGCCAAAGAAGCACTCACACAAGAAGCAAGGTCACCGTCAACCATACACTAAGGTTGTCATTGACTCTATTGCCTAAGACATCGGAAAGAAGAGGATTTAAATCATGCAATTGAATTTGAACAACTTGACGATGCTTGCCCACCACAAGGGAGGCGGATCTTCTGCCAACGGTCGTGACTCAGCAGGTCGTCGTCTAGGAACGAAGCGCGCTGATGGTCAAGACATCAAGGCTGGATCAATCATTTACCGTCAACGCGGTACGCACATCTACCCAGGTGTAAACGTTGGTCGTGGAAACGATGACACGTTGTACGCTTTGACTGATGGTGTCGTAAAGTTCGGTCGTTTGGGCCGTGACCGTCGCCAAGTATCAGTTGTTACTCGTGAAGAGTACAAGCAAATCATCGCTAAGTAATTTATTACTTAACTAAGATTTGAAATCAGTTTAATAGACTGTAAAAAGACAGCATTACGATTAAGTTCGTGATGCTGTCTTTTTTTGTGGTTGATTATTACGATTATGTTAATCATTTTTCGGGCATAGTCCATTCACAATATGTGAAACACAGCACAAGACGAATAGAGTCAAATCAATTAACGTATACGTTGAATATGATATCTGCATATCGTTTGTTATTCTCTTCATATTTGGTAAGCATTTAGTGGGTTTGTCTAAAAAAATAACCCATGATATAAATAATGGTGTTGAAAAGAAAACGCTTTCAAAAACGAAAGGCAGTCAACAAATAAGATTATCTACTAATTTATTTGAAATGATTTATGTTTAGGAGAATGATATGACCCAGCAACTCACTCACGAAGAAGCTCGTCGCCAAGCCAAGGTGATTGTCGACCAAATGACGATTGATGAGAAAATTGGCCAAATTAAGTATGAAGCACCAGCAATTGAACGATTGAATATTCCGGAATATAACTACTGGAACGAAGCATTGCACGGTGTGGCGCGAGCGGGCGTTGCGACGGTTTTTCCACAAGCAATTGGACTTGCGGCAACTTTTGATGACCAGCTAATTAATGATATTGCCGATGTGATTGGGACAGAAGGACGTGCAAAGTATAACGAATTTACGAAGCACGAGGATCGTGACATCTACAAGGGACTGACTTTTTGGTCGCCTAACGTCAATATTTTCCGTGATCCACGTTGGGGTCGTGGACATGAAACATATGGTGAAGATCCGTTCTTAACGTCGAAGTTTGGTGTGGCTTTTATCAAAGGGTTGCAAGGGCAAGCTAAGTACTTGAAGCTGGCTGCGACGGCAAAGCACTTTGCGGTCCACTCAGGTCCGGAAGGTTTGCGTCACGGCTTTGATGCAGTTGTGTCAGACAAGGACTTGTATGAGACGTACTTGCCAGCTTTCAAGGCAGCGGTTGAAGAGGCCGATGTCGAAAGTATTATGACGGCATATAACGCAGTTGACGGCGTGCCGGCGTCAGTTAGTGAAATGTTGTTGCGGGACATTTTGCATGATAAGTGGTCATTTGAAGGTCACGTTGTCTCAGATTACATGGCCCCAGAAGATGTGCATGAGAACCACAAGTACACAAAGGATGCCGCTGAAACGATGGGATTAGCCATCAAAGCAGGTTTGAACTTGGTTGCCGGTCATATCGAACAATCTTTGCATGAGGCGTTGAATCGTGGTTTGGTGACTGAAGAAGAAATTACCAATGCGGTTATTTCACTTTACGCAACCCGTGTCCGTCTAGGCATGTTTGCAACTGATAATGAGTACGATGCCATTCCGTATGAGGCGAATGACACGAAGGCGCACAATAATCTGTCAGAAATTGCGGCTGAGAAGTCATTTGTGTTGTTGAAGAATGATGGCGTTTTGCCACTACGCAAGGAAACGATGGAAGCAATTGCAGTTGTTGGGCCAAACGCGCATTCAGAAATCGCATTGCTAGGTAACTACTTTGGGACACCATCACGTTCATATACCATCTTGGAAGGTATTCAGGAACGACTTGGCGATGACGTTCGGGTCCACTATAGTATTGGCTCAGGGGTGTTCCAAGACCATGCAGCTGAACCGTTGGCTAAGGCAGATGAACGTGAATCAGAAGCGATTATTGCTGCTGAACACTCAGACGTCATTGTTGCAGTCTTGGGGCTTGATTCAACGATTGAAGGCGAAGAAGGGGATGCTGGTAACTCACAAGGGGCTGGAGATAAGCCGAACTTGTCATTGCCAGGGCGCCAGCGACAATTGTTGGAACGTTTGTTAGCTGTTGGTAAGCCTGTAGTAGTTTTGTTAGCTTCAGGTTCATCATTGCAATTAGATGGCTTGGAGAACCACCCCAACCTACGAGCGATTATGCAAATTTGGTACCCAGGTGCTCGAGGTGGTTTGGCAGTTGCGGATGTTTTGTTTGGTACAGTAAGTCCATCAGGAAAGTTGCCGGTGACGTTCTACAAGAACACAGATAATTTGCCAGCCTTTGAAGATTACAATATGGCAGGACGCACATACCGTTATATGACAGAGGAGGCCTTGTATCCATTTGGTTATGGTTTGACGTACTCGTCAGTTGAATTGTCAGATTTGCAGGTGAAGTCTTATGAAGAGACGGCAACGGCAACGGTGACAATTCAAAATACGGGTAATTTTGATACGGATGAAGTTGTTCAAGTCTATGTGAAGGACTTAGAATCAGAATTTGCTGTGCCAAATGCCCAGTTGAAGGGATTCAAACGCGTCTTTTTGGGTAAGGGATCTAAGCAAACGATTACGTTTGATTTACGTCCACAGGACTTCGAAGTGTTTGATGAGCAAGGGCATAACTTTATTGATAGTAATCGTTTTGAGATTTCAGTTGGTGTTAGCCAACCAGATGCGCGATCGATTGCGCTGACAGGTGTGCAACCTTTGCAAACTGAGTTGAATCTGGCAGGTAGTCAGACAACACATTGATAAATAACAAGGGACTAATATCCAATAAAAGCACGCGTGAATCAGAAAATGGTTTACGCGTGCTTTTATTGAGGTATTTATTACAACAAAAATCAGACTAAAGTCGATAAAATAATAGTAACAATAACAGATGAATAACAAACGAGGTGAATAAAATGACTGAAAAGGATCCAGCTGGTAGAACAGCCAGGCATGCACATCAAGCTTCTAAGAAAAGTCCGTTCAAAGTTCTGCTGATTACGGCATTACTAATTGTGGCGCTGTTATTGGGTGTTGGCGTTGCAGCAGTGATTGACAATGCTCATAATGACAAGGCAGCGACATCGTCATCATCCGTTACAAGTAGCGTTTCGTCACAAACCAGTTCGGTAACAGCTAGCTCGACAAGCGCGGCGTCAGCAAGTTCGGCGACGTCGTCATCGGTGGCAACGTCTGAGTCATCATCAAGTGAGTTGACTGGGACACCAGGGGTTGTGGCAACAGACTTGACCCAAAATGATCGGGCATCAATTTTGGCCCAAGTCATTACAACTGAAGCTGGTTACACACCAGCGGATGTTCACAGCATTACAACTGGTGTGGTCGACGGCGTTGGATCAGGTAAAGGTCGAGTGGTTGTTGGCATTGGTGTGAATGGTATTGGAGCAACGTATACGTTGTCTGGTGATGGTGGCGTAGGTGTGATGACGGGGTCGTATACCGGTGGGAATGGTGATAGTGATCATCCGTTTACAATTGATGTGAACGACTGGTTGCGTACGCATAATTTACAAGATGTTCAGGCAGAGTACGGTTCAGTGATGACCAGTAATTAACGAGAGTTATTTCTTGCAAGCGCTTACAGTGG
>NZ_AEKT01000022.1 GCF_000193635.1 Weissella cibaria KACC 11862
CGCGAGCACCGGCTAGCACCCAACTAATTGTGTTAAGGAGCTGGGTCCGTTTGCCTTATCTAACCGGCGGTCGGCCGAACTTGTGAGTTCCCCACCTGTCATCGCTACGCCAATCCCCCACACCCATGCCGGCAGCCAAGATATTCTCGATTTGTTTGATAGACATCGGTACGTTGGTGATTACATCTCTGTTCTACCGTTATATTCAGCGCCACATTGACAAGGCTAAACATCAGAGAACATCTTGGCTACTGCAACCAGCGTGACTGGTCTCCTACACCTTTGTTGAAAAACTCAGCAACTGACTAACGGGGAAAACGAATAATACTTCAGCTGGCGTAAACTTCCGGCCTCTCTTAGTCAGAATGATCTGGTAATTCTCTAATGATTAAGGATTCAAAGCAAGCATAATTCTGTCCTGATAAGTCACATACAAATCTAATTCAGGGATGACAATCAAATCATGATAGATACATCTCGGCTGCCGGCATGGTGGTTGGGGTGTGACGTAGCGATTTGTCTGGGTGAACTCACATGTTCGGCCGACCGCCGGTTAGATAAGGCATTGGGAGCCAGACCCTTAGCACAATTATTTGGGTGCTAGCCGG
>NZ_AEKT01000021.1 GCF_000193635.1 Weissella cibaria KACC 11862
TGCTCGTGCCGGCGGAGTTTACCCAGTCAAATCTTTGGCGAAGTCACGCCCCAACCACCATGCCTCGTGTGCTAGCACGACACACCCTTCCCAACAAACATCCGCAAAAAAAGACCACCGCAATGAATACGGTGGTCTTAATTAATCATTATTGTTTAAAGCGTCATGCGATACTCTTGGAGTAACCCTTCACGAACACCTGAAGCTGAGAAAATTACTTTGTCAGCCCCAGTGCGTGAGATTAACTCAACTAGTGGCAATAAGCCGCTGATAATAATATCTGCACGGTTAGCTTCGGTACCTAAAGCGGCTGCCCGCTCTTCATGGGTCATATTGGCCATTTCATCAAATGTCTTGAGCACTGATTCCGTCGTCATTTCATAACCGTGGAAATTTGAATCGGCTGGCAAACCATGACGTAAACGATCCAAACGGGCCAGTGAACGATTTGCACCACCCAACAAAATAATTGGCAATGTCGTCTCGTCCTCCAACCATGGCAAATGGTCATATTGATCAGATACATATTGACTAGCCTTAGTAATCAACAATGGATCAACTACCCCAGCACCATTCAATTGGAATTTTTCTGACAAGTTAACCGCACCAAATGGCAAGCTAATAAAATTAGCGGCCATCCGATCTTCAATACCTACCAACTCAACGCTGGCACCACCAGTATCCAACAACCACGCATCACTAATATCCAAGGCTGATACTGCCCCTAAATAATCGTAATAGGCTTCTTGGTCACCAGTTAAGACACGAACTTCAACACCGACTGCTCGATAGACTTGGTCCAAGAAGTCAGCTTGGTTGGTCGCTTCGCGGACGGCCGCCGTTGCAATCCCAACGACCGTAATATCTTCATAGGTTTGGTAATCTGCTTGGAATTCAATCAAAGCATCAATCACGCGGGTCATCGCGACTTCTGTCAGTTCACCCGCGTTATTGTCCATCCCCTCAGCTAAACGCGTGTCTAACTTACGACGCTTTAGCTCAGCGAAAGTACCATCTGCTTGTAGTTCTTCAACAACCATGCGGGTCGAATTTGAACCCAAGTCAATGACTGCTAAATAGCTCATTTCTATACCCTCCACGGTATTCGTCAGTACAACGGCTTAACCCCAGTATTGGATGCCCATTGCTTCGCGGACTTCACGCATTGTTGCTTGGGCCTTGGCGCGTGCCTTATCTGACCCTTCACGAAGCATGTTCAAGACAGCTTCAGGATCCTCAGCAAACTTTGCGCGACGCTCACGCATTGGCGCAAGCTCAGCATTCAACACTTCAAACAAGTACTTCTTGATCTTCATGTCACCCAAACCACCGGCTTGGTATTGCGCCTTCAATTCAGCAACCTTTTCCGTATCCTTGTCAAAGATATCCAAGTACGTAAAGACCATGTTACCTTCAACGTGACCAGGATCTTCGACACGAATGTGCTCTGGATCAGTGTACATTGACTTAACCTTCGTCCACAATGTGTCTTCATCATCGCTCAAATAGATAGCATTGTTCAAAGACTTTGACATCTTGGCATTACCATCCAAACCAGGGATACGCCCTTGACCCTTAGGTGGGAACACACCTTGGGGTTCAACTAGAATACCCTCACCGTAGTAGTTGTTGAAAGTACGTACTAGCTCACGAGTTTGCTCCAACATTGGCTCTTGGTCATCCCCAACTGGTACCACTTGCCCCTTAAACAAGGCAATATCAGCGGCTTGAGAAACTGGGTAAATGAAGAAGCCAGCTGGAATGCTTTCACCGAAGCCCTTTTGTTGGATTTCAGTTTTCACCGTTGGATTACGTTGCAACCGCGCAATTGAAACCAAGTTCAAAAAGTATTCCGTCAACTCTGATAATTCAGGTACCGCTGATTGTACAAAAATTGTTGACTTACTTGGATCGATACCGACAGCCAAATAATCCAAGGCAACTTCCAACAATGAGTTGTGAATCTTCTCAGGGTCACGAGCGTTATCAGTAAACGCTTGCTTATCTGCAATCATAATAAATGGTTCGTATTCACCAGAATCTTGCATCGCAACACGATTCTTCAATGAGCCAACATAGTGTCCAATGTGCAACTTACCAGTTGGACGGTCACCTGTTAGCAAAACTTGCTTTTCTGCCATGTGTTTCTCTTCTTTCTAATAGCGGTATTGTGCCGCTAAAATCAAATTTCGTCACTGTTCATTGTAAGAGTTTTTCCTACTGATAACAAGCATTCCCGGCCATTCTCTTATTCACCAAAGGCATGAATTTCTAAGGTGTCTTGCACCTGGCGAATTAAACTCGATACTGGGCCAACGCTAATGAGCGTCAAAGCGTGCATAGCCCGGGATGCTAACGTATAAAGTAAGCCCGTTGCTTCAGAATCAGGATAGTTCGTTTGTGACACATCATAACCAATCACTGCATCAAATTCTAGTCCTTTGGCTAAGTATATTGGCATCACGACTAAGTTAGACGTTCGTGTCCGATCACTGGCCTGCAATAATTGGAATTTTTCAGGATACTTGCGTAGCATCCGGTACACCGCTTCCGCTTCCGGTTGTGTCTTGGTCAAAATAGCAACGGTGTTATGATCTTGGCGTAACACATCAACTTGACGCCATAATTCATCAGCGACGCCGGTTGTGTCGGTGATGTAGAGGGCTGGTTTGCCACCAGGACGCGTAAACGCCATGATGTTATCACCATCTGGCAAGAGTGCTTTCGCAAAATCCATGATTTCTTGCGTTGAGCGGTAAGCCTTATTCAACGTGATCAAATTAGGCTTAGTCGCTTTAAATGCGGCTGTATACTTGGCCAACAACGCTGCGGGCGTCTCAACTTCACGGAAGAGCGCTTGTTCAGCATCCCCCAACACCGTAAATTTAGCAGCTGGGAAAGCATGCTTCAAATACAACAATTGTGCCATGGTATAGTCTTGCATTTCATCAACGAAGACGTAAAACATCGATTTATTCGTGCCACCACCCGTAATTAAATCACGCAAAAAGAGCATGGGTGCTGCATCTTCTAAATCGATTCGGTGATACTCTAGCTCGCGTAAAAAGCGATCGCGCTTTGATAGCCACCACTCTGCTTCCGCTGGCCGTTGATTTGCCATGTAAGCTAGGAAATCACCGTATTGGTTATAGATATCAAAGAAGTGCATATTGTATAGTGCATCATCAACCACTTGGAATTCTCGCTCGAGGTAGCGCTTCGCAGCCACATCAATCGCATCACCCATTTCTTCTTCTTCCGCAACTTGCTCGGCGAGTTCATCACCTAATAAGTCACGGTATTGTTGGTCATCCAAATTATTCAGTGCTTCTAGCACCCAGTCTTCATCAACCAAAGCGTCAATCCGGTTATTCAAACGTTCCATCAAACGCTTTTGGGTCATTTGGATTCGCTCACGTACTGAATAGTTACTTGAGAATTCAGCAAACAACAACGTCATCGCTTCCTTACTGAAAAAGACATCATCTTCAAAATAGATATTGTCAAAACGTAGCGTTGTAGGCGTTAGCTGCTCAACAAAATCCGTCAGTGCATCCAAAATTGTTGCGTCCTCAAGCACTTCTCGCACCTGCAGACTTGCATCACTAACTGCGTTTTGTCCTGTCTCGTACCGTTCGAACAACGTTTGTACTTGCAATCCTTGTAAACGTGCGCTGAAAAACTCAGCCAGCGTCACCTGCCGCATATTGCGCTCACCAAGTGATGGCAGGACATCGGCAATATAACTTGAGAACAACCGATTAGGTGAGAACAAGACAATTTGATCCGAATTAAGTTCTTCACGAGCGTGGAATAGCAAAAAGGCAATCCGTTGCAAAATAGCTGACGTTTTACCGGAACCTGCCACACCTTGCACCACCAGCAAGTCACTTGTTGTGTCTCGAATAATTTGATTTTGCTCTTGTTGAATTGTGGCCACGATATTGCGCATCGTCAGGTCATTTTGTTGCCCCAGCGCATACTGCAACATCTCATCACCCACGGTTTCATTCGTATCAAACATATTAACAATTTTGGCATCTGCAATGGTGAATTGACGCTTCTTCAATAATTCAGCATCTTGCTCTCCCATTGGGGTAGGATATGATACTTTACCCAGCGTTCCGTTGTAGTAAATACCACTAATCGGAGCCCGCCAATCGTACACGAAGAAATCACCACTTTTATCCTGAACCGAGGCCAAGCCAATGTACAACGACTCTTGGTCACCTTCTTCATCAATATCGACACGTCCAAAATAGGGACTTGGTCGTAGCATTGTTAAGGTATCCACCGTCTTACGCATGATATTTTCAGTTTCCGTTACACGGGCCACAATGTTTCGTTGCTGCTGAATTTCGGCATTCGTTTCCATGGCATCATCGACTTCAAACGTGTTAATTGACGTATTGGCGATGTAATTACCTTCAACGGCGCGTGTTTCAGAATGAGCTTGTGCGTATGCGTCCTTCGCATCTTCCAACTGCTGATCAATTTCAACAACCACTTTATCTAGTCGTTCTTGTTCTACTGGTTGATCTGCATGCATAATCGCTCACCTTACTTTCTTTCCTTATTTCAATTCAACCATTATACGCTCAATTCCTTCAGAAAAACTATTTTGATATTGATATTACAAGGTATGGTATGGCGTGTCGTGCTAGCGCACGAGGCATGGGTGTGGGGAATTGGCTTCGACAAAGATGCCAGTTGGGAAACTCCGCCGGCGCGAGCACCGGCTAGCACCCAACTAATTGTGTTAAGAGTCTGGGTCCGTTCGCCTTATCTAACCGGCGGTCGGCCGAACTTGTGAGTTCCCCACCTGTCATCGCTACGCCAATCCCCCACACCCATGCCGGCAGCCAAGATATTCTCGATTTGTTTGATAGACATCGGTACGTTGGTGATTGCCTCTATGTTCTACCGTTATATTTAGTACCACGTTGGCAAAGCTAAACATCATAGAACATCTTGGCTGCTGCAACAGGCGTGGCTGGTATCCGGAGCGTTCAAAAATCGGCAACATGCCGCATGGCCGGCGCTATTCAGATAAGCCCATTCAGACCTTACGGGTTTAGGGACAATTATTTGCCCCGCTGAATGGCGTCCGCGCCATTCGGTTGCCGAGTTTTTGAACAAAGGCGCAGGATACCAGCCACGCCTGTTGCTCGTGCGCTAGCACGACACACACTCTCCCCCAAAAAAATCGTACGAAAAAAGCACCAGGTCTCTCCACCCGGTGCTTTGTTCCAACCAATTCTCTTTAACCCTCTCAGCCGCTCTTACCCAGCTAAGGATCGTAGTAGTTGGCGTTTGCCACCGTCAACTACCTTTCAAAAGTTACTTACTAACTTTTCAACACTATTTATAGTAAGTGGAAATGGTGAATTAAAATGTGAATAATTGTGAAGAAATTGTGAACGACGCATTTTTAGCCATTTACGTGTTGCAAAATCGCAACACATCTACGACTTAGGTCGGTTCAACTCACTTCCCATGGGCTTTGGCAAGACGTTTTGCTGGATTAGCTGCACGATTTGATCATTCTGTGGCAAATCAGAATGCTGTGCGTCATCCCCCGTCACCGTGATTTGTGTATAATGGGCAACTTGCTTTTGGAAAATATACTTACCGGCTTCGACTGATTCTTCAGGAACAATTCCATCATCATCATACGTCTCCGTGCCCAAAATCGAATACACCGTCAAATCAGTTGGGAGAGCTTTCCGATGCTTAATAAAGTCCGCCAACATTTGTGTCTTGTTGTTAATGCTCTTCTCGGCAAAATTATACGGTGACCCAATCGTCATTAAGACATTAACTTGTAGTTCTTCCGCTTGATAATACTGTTCTAAATATCGTGTCCAAATCAGGCCCCCATTCGAGTGACCAATGGCTTGAAACCGGCGGAAATGGTAACGCTTTTGCAGCATGAGAATCGCTTTATTAAACCACGCGGCTTGCTTTTTGATATTGGCATAACCATCATGATTGTTTTCAAAAGCAACCACCATATAGGGGGCCTGATCACGGGCCCGCAATTTGCCGCTAACCGTCATCGCCCCGGTCTCTTTCACGGTCACTTTCAGTAAGCTGTGCTTATTAACCCCTTTATTTAATTCCTTTACCAAACCATCAAAGCGGTTTTGTGATGCTGATGACCCTGGAATTAAAATCGTTGGCGTCATTTTAGAATTAAAAATTGCACGATTTGTTGAGGTTTTAGCCTCACTCCATCGTAAACCCAGTATAATCATCACCACGAGTAATATGAACATACCCGCGGTAACTACCCATTTAAGTCCATTGCGCATCTGTCACCTCTTCTAAAATCCGTTTTGCTGGTTGCCAATATAGCCAAATATCTAGCAGTAATATCGCAACCATGACAATTGCATAAGCCCCCAATTGGTGAGAGGCTAGCCCACCTAACAACAGGTTAGGCGTACCACTTGGCACCCAATAAACCGCAGGTGCTAAGTGGCGGAATAATAGCAGCGCCCCTAATAATAAGTTCACGATTGTGACAGCGACCATCCGCCCCATCAGCCGTGGCCGCCACATAATCGGTATCATAAAGGCTAATGGCCACCACTGATCTAGTAATAATGGTATCAACACCAACAACCAAGTAATCGACACATGTTTCATGCGGCGCCGGATCATCATCGCCAAAAACAAGGCCAACAACATGCCAGCACTCCCAACTAACGCAAATAGTGCCAACGGATAAAGACTGTATAGATTGGGTAAGGTTTGGTGTTGCAACATTGCGACCAAATTGGCGTTGGCCGTTGTGGTACTGATATCTGGATTCACCACTGATGACAGACTATTTAAGCCAAGACCATTACCAAGCACCGCCATCACATACCAGGCAATGCTCGACCACAAATGTTGTGGGCCATCACCAAACCAGCCATTGACAACTTGTTGTAAGTAAGCCGTCAAACTAAATTCCCACCAACGCTGCACCACCAAAATATACAACGCATAGATAGCATTTACCGCAACGCCCATACTAAAGCGCCATTCAGGCCTGACACGTTGTACTGGCCAAACCAATGACATGACAAATACTGGCAAAATAAGCCAGTTAATCATTTGTGGGTTACCTAGCAAATGCCACACAATTAAGGCTGACAAAGCAATTAAAACCCCTAATTGTTCCGTTTTGAGATGTGACTTTAGCAAGGTCATCAACGTTCTGGCTACTACTAACACTCCGACTAATTGGAATCCCATGGTCAGTGCGTTTGTAATCAACCCATTTAACATCACAAACTTGCCCACGAATTTTGTGTAATGTAACACCGTCGGAAAAAAGCCATCCGGCAGTAACACAAGTCGTTGTCCTAACGCTAACCACGTTAAGGCCAATACAACCGGCAATAACGTTGCCATACTTTGTTGCGTCGCCGCCAAATATCTTTTCATAGCATTCCTCTCTATTCAGTCGCCGCCCGGAACATCAATTGTGCAAAGGCCACGTTCGCGTGTGTTTTTTGGGTCATCCGATTACTGAACCAAATCACCATTGTGTGTCCATCACGGGATGTTTTAATTGTTGGTTCATAACCCTGAATTAAACCATGCAAATAGAGTGATCCATCTGCTTGATGGTAAAGACCACTGGCATATTGCTCATTACCATTCGTTTTGGTCATGTTTTGCCAAGCTGTTTTAGACAGCAGTTTGCCATGTAGTTCGTCTTCTAAGAATTCATACATATTAACGACAGACGTCGCCTTTGCCCCGGTACCAATCTCACGGTTATAAATCATGGCCGGTCCAGCATAATGTTGGCCAGTTTCTTTTTGACTTTCAGTATAGTACGGTGACTTCGTAAATGCATCATAACCTTGGAAATTATATCCTTGGTGTTGGTTATACAGCGCATTAAATTGATCATCATACGACTTCCCCTGTAACTGACGGAGAATCATCGCAATCACATCATAATTCCCAGCTTCGTAACGCCACTTTGGCGTTTGCTTAATCTGGATATGTTGCATGTCAAAATTCAAATACGCCTCCTCATCCAAATCTTCCTTAGAAACCTTCGTCAAATGGTAATTAGACGTCATCGTCAATAACTGACGCATGGTAATTTTTTTAGCATTTGGTAGCGATGGTAAAAAGTGGCTAACCGTTGTGTCTAATGTCAGATGATGGTCTGCAAGCGCCCGCATCAACATGATGGCTGTTAGATTTTTCTGAATTGAAGCCATTTCGTATTCCGACTGGACATTCAACGCTTGATTGGGCGTCGTCAGAGTGTGTCCATACGCCTGATACAAAACTGGCTTATTATCACGAACAACTAATAGACTACCTGAAAGCTTATTTTTAACAACCGTGCGCTTTGCTAAATCGGCCATCGCTGGATCGTGACTAAATGGTTTTTTGGCCCAACTAACGTGGTGCGTCGCCGCCACAACCGGTCGCGCTGCGCCGCCAACCATTGTCATGACACTAGTTGCTAAGACAACCGCACTAATCATTAATTTTCGCTGATTCATTTCCTTACTCCTACTAAAAAAAGTGGTGACGCATCGCCACCACTTTTGGTTTAATTCACTGATGTCGCCGTCATCCAGTCATGACCATAATACTTATCCTGCATGTGATAAGTTGGCGTTGATTGTGGTGTTGTTAAGAAGTGGTTTACCCGCTTATCAAACGCTAGCCAACCGCGCCACCCCATGTGGATGGTATCTTGCATGAAATATTGCTTATCCCCTGATTGAGAAAAATCAGCAATATTCGTAAAGCCTTGTGTCGTTAACTGTGACTTAATCTTCGCAACCGTCTGGTCATACATCTTCATATCAAGTCCCGTGTATGCCGCCCACTTTTCATTAACTGGTTGGATAACAAAGAGCACATTGGTATGTGTCGCTGCAAACTGTTGCAATGCCAATTGCAAATCACCATATTCGGGTGATTGCAAATAATTAAACTGACGCTGTGAGCCTCGTAGCTTACCCAATTGCTTGGCAACACGTTGTTGATAAAACTTATCATCGATGCCAAACTGGTTCGACTTCGTGTGCTCTGCGGCATACTTGTCAGCTAAAGCGTTCAATTTTGTTTCATTGTACGTTTTTGGCAAGTTAGCTGTCTTAGGTAACACGCGCTTCGTATAATTATTTCCCAATTGCATATCAGCAAATAGTGAATCCTCATGGTTCAAGAAACGTAGCTTCATACTAATCCATCCTTGATCATTTGCGGTCAGCTTCTTGCCATCAGCAATACGTCGTAGATAACCAGTTAGTGATGAAGAGACATTCATTGCCAACAAACGCTTTGCCGCATAACGATCAGCCGTGGTCCCCTTAGCATGCTGTAACCACGTTAATGCTTGTGCTTGGTTAAAGTAATACTTAAACGCATTTGGATCTTCACCCTGCTTCACAAACCATTGTGGTGAAATCACGTACACGGCCTGCTTATTGGTCAATTGCTTGGTGATTTGTTGCATGCCAAAGTACTGTGTCAATGACTGTGCCCCACGTTGTCCCAATAAGAAAGGACGGTATGAGCGGTGATAACCTTCCGCCAAAACGGATGGGTGGAACGTATCCATACGGCTCCACTCACTAGAACCGAAGAACGGTACAAAGCGGTGTTGCTTATCGCTTAAGGCCCGTTGCTTAAGGGTTTGGTTCTTAAACACAATCGGTGTTAAAGCATTTGCAGCACGCTGCTCGGCTTGATAGTCGTGCTTGTTGTTATCCTCCGGCATCAACATAATACCAGCTATAACCGCAACAACCGCAACGATGACTGGACCAAAAATCAGGCCCAAACGCTTAAGCATTTTGCAACTCCTTGATGCCTTCAATAATCTTGTTTGCTGTGTTCCAGTCGTCACGACCCATTTCAGAAACTGGTACCTTAATGTTAAACTTGGCTTCGATTTCAAGCACAAGTTCAACCGTTCCCATTGAGTCCAAGACACCGGCATCAAACAAATCTTCATCCATCATGTCTGATACGTCTTCCAAGAACAAATCGTTAATCATTCCCAATACTTCAGTCTTTACATCCATTTTTATATACCTCATTCATTACTAGTGATTATGGAACCAAAGTTGGTCCAAGAATCCAGAGAACAGCAAGAAGCTAACCATCACAATGTTAAACGTTAGGAAAATTGCAAACCCTTCCGTGAACTTATTGTGCGGAATTTGCTTCTTATGGCGACGCTTGTAACGCAGCCACCAATCATTAATCACCAAGGCTAGTCCGTGGAAAATACCGTAGCTGATGTAATACCAAGTTACACCGTGCCAGAATCCCATGATCGTCATGTTAAGCACATAAACCACACCAGACGTGACATTCCGGTTCTTAAACACCTTGTGGCGCATGAACACCATCACTAGGCGCATAAAGATAAAATCACGGAACCAAAAACTTAGTGACATGTGCCAACGATTCCAAAAGTCCTTCAAGTTTTTCGCCATAAATGGCTTATCAAAGTTCATTGGTGTCTCAATACCCATTAAGTATGAAATGGTTACTGCGAACAATGAGTACCCGGCAAAGTCGAAGAACAAGTCGAAACCATACGCATACATGACACCAATCGTTGGCCAATTAATTAGCCCTCCAGCAACCAGTGCCTCATGCTCTAAGCCCGGCAAAAGTAATGTCCCAAAAATATAAGCCAAGATGAACTTGTAAAAGAAGCCTAAGAACAAATAGTGGACCGCTTTTTCAATCATCCCCAAGTACTTATCTCGATCAGGTACCGTTTCATAATCTTCCGTAAAGCGACGGAACCGATCAATTGGTCCGGAAGACAAGGTTGGCATGAAGAGCATAAAGCGTAAGAATTGGCCAAAGGTGAATTCCTTCAACACACCATCACGCATCTCCATCAACATGCCGACCGAACGGAACATCAAGTAGGAAATTCCTAAAAAGCCAAGTAATGAGTTTTGCCCCATCGTCACAGCTGGTGTGATCTTCACGATTGCTAGTGGCAATACATCTAAGAATACGGCACCATAGAATACCCACTTATTATCCGCCTTTTGCCGATATTTAGCATAGCCGAAGACCATCACAGCCTGCCAGATAATATACCCGATTAAGGCGATAAATTGTTGCCAGTGGGAACCAGCGAACATCAAAACAATAAACGCTAATGATACTAAACCTTCGTACCACTTAATGCGCTTACCAAAAAGTAACGCCACCACAACTGGAATTAACGCAACAAGCAAATAGATGAAATACTGAGGATCGCCATATGGCTGCCAATTTGGTAGCTCTTGCAACCAGTTCATCATCGGTTATTAACCTCTGCAATCAACGCCTTAATATTAATCTTGCCATTTGGCGTAATTGGCAAGTCTTCACGATACATGAAGCGTGAAGGCATCATGTATGGCATCATATCATTTTGCAAATCTTCCTTAATTGCCTTAGTCAATTGCAAATCCTTTTCGAATTGCTCACGGACACCAGGCTTAACCACAACGTAGGCCAACAAGTTTTGCACCTTGTGTTGATCGTTATAACGTGGCACAGCAACCGCTGATTCAACATATTGTGACAAGTTCAAGATGTGTGATACTTCTTCCAACTCGATACGGTAACCATTGAACTTGATTTGGAAGTCCAAACGACCACCATAGTGCAACATGCCATCCTCATCAAAGTAACCCAAGTCACCCGTGTGGTAAGCTGGTTGACCATCTAATTCAAAGAAGGCTGCTGCCGTCTTCTCGGGATTGTTCAAGTAACCCTTTGAAACCGCTGGACCAGACACAATGATTTCACCTTGTTCACCAGCTGGCAACTTGTTACCATCTTCGTCCATGACAAAAGTTGGTGAATCTGGCTTAGGGAAGCCGATTGGCAAACGCTCAGCCTTTTCAATCATCGCTGGTGTGATCGCAACTGCAGACAAAGCAACCGTCGCTTCAGTTGGACCATAGGCATTCACAATGCGGGCTTCTGGGAAGCGCTCGTGCAACTTGGCTGCCGTACTTACCGTCAATTCTTCACCATCAAAGTAGAAGTACTTAATGGTTGGCATCTTTTCAGCATTAAAGTCTTCTGACAACATAGCCATATCAGCGAATGATGGCGTTGACGTCCAAACTTGAATTGGCAATTCAGGCAAAGCCGCAAACAATTCCTTGAAGTTTTCAGTGACGTGCTTTGGCAAAGCGTACAACGTACCACCCATTGCCAACGTTGGCGCCCAATACATGACTGACAAATCGAATGAGTATGGTGGTTGTGCCAACATTTGTGGTTGTGTTGGGACATCAAAATCATCCGTATTCAACATCCAGTTTGTGTATGATAACAAGTTGTTGTGTGAAATTTGCACACCCTTAGGCAAACCGGTCGTTCCTGACGTAAAGATGATGTAGTAGTTGTCGTCACCAGCAACCGCGTGCGTCATCTCATAATCAGCCTTTGAAGCAAACGCTTCGTGCACTTGATCCAGCGTCACAACGGGTACTGATGTAATATCGATTGGCAATGGATCGATAGCGATAACCAACTTAGGTTCACCAATCGTCAAAATGTTTGTTAGACGCTCGTTAGCTGAGTTCACGTCAACTGGTGCATAGGCGTGACCTGACTTACTCAACCCAACAAAGGTTGCAAGCATCTCATATTCTTGGCCACCAAATACCATTACCAATGACTTCTCAGGCAAGCCCAATGAATCAACATAGGCAGCCAAGCCATCTGAATCACGCTTCAAATCAGCGTATGTGTGCGTGTCACCAAGGACGTTGTAGACAGCCATATCTGGTTGCGTCTTAGCATAGTCATCAATCGTTGCAAGCATGTTTGTAATTTGCATGATAATCTCAAAATCTTCTTTCTATAAATCAAACAATCTCAAATTAGAATTCGTTATAAATAAAGTGGCCCTGTCCCAAGCCTGAATAACCATAAAGGTAAATCAAAGCCAGGATAACCAATGCATAAAATACGGTCTGTCCAATAAACTTCATCACAGGCTTTGTCTTGCGAACATCCTGTTCTTCCTTCATGTCTATCTCCTTGTGTAACTTTTTTTAAATTTACTTATCGTCAATATGACAAATATTTCGTACCTTAAAATAAACCCGCAACCTTAAACACATATTAAAAATACGTATTATCGGTTAACAAATATTTTTATATTTTTTTAACTGGCCGAAAATAATAAAAAACTATTTTATTTGACAGCAAAATTCAATAAAAATATGAGAGAACAACTCACCGTTCTCATTGTAATGTTATTTTAAGGTGATGCGATGCAAAAAAATGCCATAAAACGAAAAAGCCATCGACAACTTTTTAAAGTCATCAATGGCTTTTCATTATTTATATGATTAGGCAAAGAAGCCCATATCTGATGCAATTGATGGGTATGAGTACAAGTTGTGCTTAATTGCCCACTTGTCTTGCTTTTGGTTGATGGCTACTGTGAAGTAGTTCAACAACTCATCCGCCTCAGCACTCAAAACAGTCGCACCGATAATGACACCCTTTTCGTTTAAGACAACCTTTGCTTTAGCAATTGGTTCCTTGTGACGCCAGTATGCTAGCCAAGGCGTCATGTCAATTGAGTTAACACGCATACCCTTTGCTTCAGCCTCAACAGCTGACATACCAACTTGACCCAACTTTGGTGATCCGTAGACCATCGTTGGAATAGCAGGGTATGAAATTTCTTCTGGCTCTGTACCAGTCAACAAGCCAGCCACATAACGCGCCTCATAGGCACCAGTTGGCGTCAACTTTGGTACAGGTGATTCAGCAACGTCGCCTACCGCAAAAATGTTAGGGTTCGTTGTACGCAAATCAGCCATAACCTTGATACCATTACCTGCAACTTCAACACCAGCTGCTTCCAAGTTCAAGTCTTCTGTATTACCTGCACGACCAGCTGCAATAAATGGCATATCGCTTGTTACACGACGACCATCTGCTGCAACGATATCGAAGCGACCATCCGCCGTTTCTTCTACGGCAGCGGTATCAAAGTTCCAGTGGAACGTAATGCCCTTACTCTCCATTTGCGCAATCAAATCTTGCGTCAAATCTTGATCAAACTCACGTAGGATAACATCGTGCTTCGCAACAACGTGTACCTTAGCGCCCGCTGCCGCTGCAATACCAGCAAATTCGATGGCAATAAAGCCAGCACCGATGAAGGCCACTTCCTCTGGCATCTTAGGCAAGTTCAAGAAGTCTTCATTGTCGTGTAATAATTCATCACCAGGTACTGACAAACGCGCAGGACGCGCACCCGTTGCGATAATCCACTTATCAGCCGTGAACGTTTCCGTTCCCGTTGAGACAGTGTGCTCATCAACAAAGTAGGCGTGTCCGTACTTGTGTGTAATACCCGCATCATCCAAGCCTGCAATCTTACGAGCAGGCACAGGATCCGTGTATGCCATCTTGTGTTCCATCAAGGCTGGCCAGTCAATCTCATTGTGACCGATTAAGCCTGTGTGTTGCATCCATTCTGCTTGTTCCTTAGCTTCAACAGCCGCCAACAAGACCTTCTTAGGATCGCAACCATAATTAGGGCAGGTACCACCCCAGAGATACTCTTCGACAATCACAACTGATTGACCAGCTGCTTGCAATGGAAAGGCTGCTGACAAACCAGCAGGGCCTGAACCAATAACACCCACATTAAAGTGTTCCATGAGCACCACTCCTCCTTTTATTTATTGCTATTATTTTAACAGTTATTCGCAACTATTCCGAAAAATAAGGGGCTAAACTAAGCCTAAACTAATGACCAACGCTTGATCTAATTTTGCCACCAGGTGACCTGGGACAAGGCCAATTTTATCTTGCAATCGGCGCTTATCAATCGTTCGAATCTGTTCCAGCAAAATTACCGAATCCCGAGCAATCCCCGTATCCTCTAATTCAGCCGGCAACCCCACGTGGGTCGGCATCTTAGGCTTTGCAATTTGCGCGGTAATCGGTGCAACAATCACGGTTGGTGCATGTTGATTACCCACATCATTCTGAATAATCACCACCGGCCGTTGACCGCCTTGTTCCGATCCCACCACAGGTGACAGATCCGCAAAGAAAATGTCACCTCGTTTGATATCATGTCGACTTGCCATACGCTCTCTCTACTTCACTAAATGACGTGGTAATCTTGGTGACAATCCGGTTGCGATTTCATAGGGAATCGTATCCATCTTATTTGCCAAATCAACTAACGTAATTTCTTCGTCACCGACCTGACCAATCAGCGTGACAACCGTTCCAACCGGCATCTCTTCTGGTAGTCGGATCATAAATTGATCCATTGCAATTCGGCCAACTAATTCTGCGCGACGGCCATCTGGTAGCAAAACATCCATGCCTTGGAGAGCACGTGGATAGCCATCCGCGTACCCGACTGGCACTGTCCCGATCCATTCTGGTTCCGTCGTTGTATAAGTTGCCCCGTACGAAATTGATGTCCCAGCTGGCACCTGCTTAACGTGAACCAACTCAGCCTTCAATGACAAAACTGGTTGTAACTCACGATTTGGCAAGGCCCCCTGTGAGGCATCGAATCCATACATGGCCGCCCCAACACGAACTGCGTCCGTACTTGGTTGCTCATGCCACAATGACGTACCCGAGTTGGCCAAATGGCGCCAAATATCGGCTGGCAAATCCAACTCGTCTGTCAACTCGTGCCACTTGGCTAATTGCTTTTCAAAATAGACTGTATCATTCCCATCAGCTGTCGCAAAGTGCATGCCAATGCCTTGGAATACAACGTTATCAGCTGCATTCAACTTTGCAACCACCCGCTCGAGTTCCGTGCGATCGCGAATACCAATTCGGCCCATGCCAGTATCCACTGCAACGGATACCGTTAAGGTTGCTTCGGAATTAAGTTGACTTAGCGCATCATCCAGCCATGTCTCGCTGGCTACCACGGGAATTAAATCATACTTTGCTAAGTCAGCCACATAAGTCGCTGGCGTCACACCCAAAATCAAAATGGGTAACTTCACACCAAATTGGCGCAACCAAACTCCTTCATCAATCGTTGCCACTGCAAAGCCATCCACGCCAGCACGCTTGGCTGCCGTCACAATTTGTGGCAATCCATGCCCATATGCGTTTGCTTTAACAACGGCAAAGAACCGGTTCGTTTCGGTCAGCTCGCGCACGTAGGCCACATTATGTGCCAAAGCCTCGGCTGAAATTTCCAACCAAGATGGGCGACGCTCACTGACCGGTTGGTGTAAAGACGCCAACGATTCCAAAATTACTGAACTATGTACGGTATCACCTGTGTGTGAAATTGAAATATGTGCCACCGCCTCGTCTTGCTTGGGGTGCTTAACCATGACTGGTTGTCCAGCTTCATTTGGTAATACTTCCATGTCGTGCCAGTGGGCTTCAGATCCAATGCCCGTACCAATGGCTTTACTATACGCTTCTTTAATAGAAAAACGGCCAGCCAAAAATTCCATTTGGTGCTTACCCTTACGTACGTCAAACACCTCACGCTCTGCTGGTGTCAACACGACATCAATAAACTCAGGGCGACGCTCTGCCAAACGCGTTACATCGCTAATTACTTGTGCATCGATGCCTTGTCCGATAATCATTATAATCGACCTCCCAGTCCATAAATCATTGTCTCATTATACCCCGATTACGGTGCATAAAAAAGAGAACTTGTGCTGAGAAGTCCGGTTTGCTATTCAAAATTTTTGCGCAAAAAAGGCCGGTTATACAACCAGCCTTCTTTATTAATCGTTATTCTTGATGACAAAGTCACGTGATTGACGACGTGGTGCGCCTGAGCGGCCACGTTGTGAACGATCACCTGAACCTGTACGGGCACCGCGGTCGAATGAACGACGTTCGCGTTGTCCGCGTTCGCCATCGCGACCACCTTCACGACGACCACGGTATCCACCGCCGTTACGTGAACCGCCGTCGCGACGACCACCACGGTATCCACCACCGTTGCGTGAACCACCGCCGAAGCCTGAACGCTTACGTGGCAATGGACGCTCACGTGACAACGTGAATTCAGCATCCATTTCTGAAACATTCGCAACAGCTCCCAACAAAGCCGTAGCCAAAGTCTTTGCATCGTACTTTTCAACCAAAGTATCGATAACTTCTGAATCAACTGATCCTGAAGTTGCTGCAATAACTGCTTCAACTGAATCAGCTGCAACTGACATACGACCAGCCAACGCCTCTTCACGAGTAGGTGGCTTCAATGGCAACATGCGCTTCTTCGTCAACTTTTCAATGTCCTTCAAGTAGTCCATTTCAGCATTTGAGATGAACGTTACAGAAGTTCCGTGAGCACCGGCACGACCAGTACGACCGATACGGTGAACGTATGATTCTGAATCTTGTGGAATGTCAAAGTTGTAAACGTAGTCAACACCTGAAACGTCCAAACCACGAGCAGCAACGTCAGTGGCAACCAAAATCTTGATTTCACCATTCTTAAATTGCTTCAAAACTTGTGAACGCTTTTGTTGCGTCAAGTCACCGTGGATACCAGCAGCGTTAAAGCCACGCAATTCCAAACCACGTGTCAATTCGTCAACACGACGCTTTGTACGACCAAACATAATGGCCAACTTAGGTTGTTGTACATCCAAGATGTGCGTCAACGTGTCAAACTTTTCAAAGTCACGCACGCGAACGTAGTATTGCTCAACCAAATCAGTTGTCAATTCCTTGGCAGCGATTTGAATGTGCTCTGGTTCCGTCATAAATTGCACACCAATACGCTTGATAGCAGGTGGCATCGTTGCTGAGAACAACAACGTTTGACGTTGATCAGGAACAGCCTTCAAGATAGACTCGATGTCTTCCAAGAATCCCATGTTCAACATTTCGTCAGCTTCGTCCAAGACCAAAGTCTTAACGTTTGACAAGTTGATCGTGCCACGGTTGATGTGGTCGATCAAACGACCAGGCGTTCCAACAACGATGTGAGCACCATGGCTCAAACCGTTGATTTGGCGGCGAATATCAGCACCACCAAAGACAGCTTGTACCTTAACACGCTTATCGCGTCCCAACTTGAATAGCTCATCTTGTGTTTGAATAGCCAATTCACGTGTTGGTGAGACAACAAGTGCTTGTACTTGGTTGCTGTCAGTGTCAATCATGTTCAAGATTGGCAATCCGAAAGCGGCCGTCTTACCGGTTCCCGTTTGGGCTTGACCGATAACGTCCTTACCAGCCAAAGTCAAAGGAATCGTTTGTTCCTGGATTGGCGTGGCCTCTACATAGCCATGCTTCTCAATGGCCGTCAATAGGTCTTGTGATAGACCCAACTCTGAAAACTTCAAAATATTTCCTCCAGTTGCGATTGCGGAGTCAATCGCGCTCTATATATCGCGAACTACGAACAAAATTCAAACTAGACACAATCCGGCATCCATACTGCGTTTGATTTTGGCAACAGTCCTTTTTGTAACTTATCTATCTTATCCTGTTAACAAGTAATTAGCAAGTAACACGGTAGCAGAAAATTCATAGAATCATAACAAAACCGCCCTCACGACGCGTCACTCCGGTCGTGAAGACGGTTTAAATTTTTTAAATTAAATGCTGTGATTAACGTAAATTAATCTTCCGCAATTTGAATATCTGCATTCAACATCGTCAACTTGTGGATGATGTGATCGTAACCACGCAAAACGTGCTCAGCATTAGTTACTTCTGTAATGCCGTCTGCCATTAGGCCAGCAGTGACCAATGAAGCACCCGCACGAATTTCAGCTGCAGCCACACTAGCCCCATGGAAGTTATTACTCTTAGTAACCGTAATTTGACCATATTCAGGGTTTTCAATTGCCACGCCTAACTTTTGTAGTTCAGGAATGTGGCGTGTGCGCTCTGGGTAAATCGTTTCCGTAATCACACTTTCCCCATCAGCCAATGTTAGCAATGGCGTAATTGGCTGTTGCAAGTCAGTGGCAAAGCCAGGGAATGGCGCTGTCTTAATGTGAATTGGCGTCAAGTTTTCCGACTTTGGTACGTAAATACTATCTTCGCGTACATCCAATTGCACACCCATCTCAATCATTTTAGCCGTAAATGATTCCAAGTGTTCTGGAATAACATTCTTAACCAAAACCCCATCACCTTGCGCCGCAGCCAATGCTAAATAAGTCCCTGCTTCAATACGGTCAGGAATAATCGTGTGCGTGTTCTTTGACTCTAGCTTAGGCACACCGGTAATGCGAATGACATCCGTACCAGCCCCACGAATTTGTGCGCCCATGTTGTTCAAGAAGGTTGCCAAATCGATAATTTCAGGCTCGCGGGCTGCATTTTCCAGAATCGTTGTTCCTTCAGCATGTACAGCAGCCAAGATGATGTTCATGGTTGCACCAACTGACACCATATCCAAGAAAATACGAGCGCCCTTTAGTCCATCATCGGCTGTGATGTAGACCGTATCATTTTCTTCACGAACCTTCGCACCAAGCGCTTCAAACCCTTTAATGTGTTGGTCAATTGGTCGTGGCCCAATGTTATCACCACCAGGGAATGTTACTGTTGCGCGACCAAAACGGCCAAGCAAAGAACCCATAAAGTAATATGAGGCGCGCAAAGACTTAATTGCCGTCGAAGGCAACTCTGCTTCGATAATTTCAGTTGGGTCAATCATCAATTCGCCACCCTTAAATGTTGACGTGACGTTCATTGATTCCAAAATTACTTGCAAGTTGTATACATCTAAAATATCAGGCACACTATCAAACTTCACTGGCGTTTCTGCTAGAATCGCTGCCGGAATCAATGCCACTGTTGAATTCTTTGCGCCACCGATAGTCACTTCGCCACTCAGGCGACGACCACCATGGATAACCAATTTCTTCATTATTTTCACCCTTTTTATTAACAGGGGTTGCCCCCTACGCCCGTTCAGGCCCGTTCATTTCATTAACTATTGTCTGTTATCGCAGTTACTAATCGACTATCGCCGATCAGGACGTTTCCTCGTCACCTGGATAACATTCCTTGTCAATTTTACAGTACAGATACACCAATAACAAGGAAACTTGCCATTCCGGCGTAAGGCGTAAACATTACTTTAAAATTATCAATTTGGTTAGTTCTATGACGAAATATTGAGAAAGCCAGTCCCCGTAAAAAAGAGCTCGTTCCCCATCATTGGAAACGAGCTCTTACATTAACTAAATTAAGCTTCCTTCTTGTCCAAAGCAGCCTTAACAAAGGCACCGTACAAAGGTTCTGGACGGTATGGACGTGACAAGAATTCTGGGTGGTATTGGGCAGCCACGAAGAAGTCGTTTTCTGGCAATTCAATAATTTCCATCAAGCGATCATCAGGTGACGTTCCGGCAAAGACCATACCAGCATCTTCGAATTCCTTACGGTAATCAATGTTGAATTCGTAACGGTGACGGTGACGCTCTTGGATCTCATCTTGACCCTCATAGATTGCCTTCGTCAACGTACCATCCTTCAAGTCAGCTGGGTACAAACCAAGACGCAAAGTACCACCACGATCCGTAACTTCCTTTTGGTCGTTCATCAAAGCGATAACTGGCGCATCTGTGTCTGGGTTCAACTCAATTGAGTTGGCATCCGCGTAACCAAGGACGTGACGAGCAAATTCAACTGAAGCCAATTGCATTCCCAAGCATACGCCCAAGAATGGCACATTGTTCTCACGAGCAAATTGGATTGCTGAAATCTTACCTTCAGTACCACGAGCTCCGAACCCACCAGGCACGATCACACCATCAGCATCAGCCAACAATTCTGAAACGTTCTCATCGTTAACCTTTTCTGAGTTGATGGCGTTGATTTCTACATCAGCGTCAACCGCGTAACCACCGGCACGCAATGCTTCGTTAACTGAAATGTAGGCATCTTGCAAATCAGCATACTTTCCAACCAACGTAATCTTCAACTTCTTCTTCAAGTTGCGGATCTTTTCAATCATGGCTGTCCATTCAGTCATGTCAGCTGGTTCAGCCGTCAAGCCCAAACGCTTCAAGATAACATCGTCCATGCCTTGCTTTTGCATGTTCAAAGCAATTTCGTACAAGATGTCAACGTCCAAAGACTCAATAACTGCTTCTGGCGCAACGTCCGTGAACAATGCCAACTTCTCACGCATCTCTGGCGTAATTGGTTGCTCAGTACGAACAACCAACATGTCAGGTTGAATTCCCAATGAACGCAACTCAGCAACTGAGTGTTGCGTTGGCTTCGTCTTCATTTCTCCTGCAGCACGCAAGTATGGAATCAATGACGTGTGGATGTATGCGACGTTTTCAGCACCAACTTCGCGCTTCATTTGACGCAATGCTTCGATGAATGGCAATGATTCAATATCACCAACCGTTCCACCAACTTCAGTAATCACGATGTCAGCATCCGTTGTTTCAGCGGCGCGCATCATCTTTTCCTTCAATGCATTCGTGATGTGTGGAATAACTTGTACAGTTGCACCATCATAATCACCACGACGTTCCTTGGCCAAAACTTCAGAGTAAACACGACCTGACGTCACGTTTGAATACTTGTTCAAGTTAATGTCGATGAAACGCTCATAGTGTCCCAAGTCCAAGTCAGTTTCCAAACCATCATCAGTGACAAAAGTTTCACCGTGTTGATATGGTGACATCGTTCCTGGGTCGACGTTAATGTATGGATCAAACTTTTGTACGGCAATCTTGAAACCGCGGTTCTTCAACAAGCGGCCCAATGATGCTGCGACGATACCTTTACCCAATGATGAAACCACACCACCGGTAACAAAGACGTACTTAGCTGTCATAAAAATAATCCTCCGAGTTCTTTGTGCAGGAGCAATAAAAAATAAAAAAGCTCCCAATGCTAATTATAGCGTTGGGAGCGTTAATCAACTTTGATTACGTCTTGTATTAAACAAATACAAGAGCCCGGAACTTAATAATACACACCTTTTCAAAGTAAGTCAATATTAAGTGCCAATATTATTTATTTTAATCTTTGCCACAGCAGCTCTTGTTCTAAGATCCCTGGCTTTGGCCAGGAATCAAGAACAAGGACGCACCTGATAAGGGCGACTTGGTCACGTCGAAGGTTTTAAAAACCTCCGACATTCCTAGTCTTCTTTATCTGCCACACGCAAACTCTTCTTAAACCATGGTGAGGCAAAGAAGGCGATGACGTCGTTTCCCATGTACAACATGTACGTAAAGAACAAGACCAATGAGGCATCCCCTTGTGCGGCGGTCATCCCCCACAAGACAACTTGTGCGATTCCCTGTAGGAACCACATGTAGTAAGCCTCTGAAAAGCGGAGCGTCGTTAACACTGCCCCGGTAATTCCGATAGCAGCTGCACCCGCGTCAATCAACGGACGTGGTGAGTGTGTGATATAAATTTCGAAAAAGTACAGCGCCACAAATGACAAGACAAAGACTAAAACAAAGAACGTCCGTGTCTTAGCAAAGGTCATTTTTTCGCCACGATCTTTTACTTCACTAATCTTGCGTACATTCATGGCCACATTCTTTGACCATGATGGCATTAAAATAACCGGCAAATCCAACAAAATAATATAAACGAATTGCAAAATTGCATCTGCCGGGTTGTGCGCTTCAATTGCCAAACCGATGTATACAAGGGCCGAAATTAACCCTAAAATACCGTTCACAGGTCGTGCATTCGTAATTGCCAAGGTTGTCGTAAACCCTAGCAAGGCGGCAATCAACGTCCAAACAGCCATCCCCGTAACAGGGTTAGCAATCGTTTGACTAATCAGAAAACCAAACCCGAACATCAACAACATGTATGAGGCTGTTGCCCAGCCCTTCATCTGTTCGACATACCATGATGGCTTAAAAATTTTAGCGACGTGTTCCCAAGAAAACTTTGGGGACGTTTGTGGTGCATTCATAATGAATACCTCTCTTCCGGTTCTTGATTAACGTGCGGTTTACCGCGCACGCTTTACTTTATTACGCGAGGGCTTTCTCGCGGTTACCTCTAAAAAAGCAACTTTACCAGTTTACGGGAATTCTTAAGAAAATGCAAAAACGTTTTAACAATCACAAAAAAACGCATAGCCATCACAGCCATGCGTTTTTATTGTTAATTAAAAATTAACGTTCGATGTCACCTGAACCATAGTCGTCGTCGACTGGAGCGATGCCACCGATTTCTTCACCGATTCCGCCGGCAACTTCGTCATTACCGAAGTTGTCATCTGAATCGTCGTCATCGTCGTCATCCGCATCGTCATCATCATCTGATGCAGCTGCCGTCTCGTCTTCTTCTTCAACGTCACCGAAGTCATCGTCTTCAGGATCATCATCATTGTAGTCGATAACATCGTCATCATCTGCAACGTCTGCCAAGAAGGCATTGATCTTCTTACGCTTCTTCTTCTTTGGTTGACCTTCTTCTTCTTCAAGATCCAAGTGAACGGCTTCATCGATTGAGTCGATTGGGTACCATGAACGAAGCCCCCAAACGTTATCACCCAAAGAAATGAATGAACCGTCAATATTCAAATCAGTGTAAAATTGTGCCAAGCGCGCACGAATCTCTTCGTCCGTCTTACCAGTGAATGATTGTACTTCATTCAACAAATCACTAAACGCCATGGTGTCATGACGGTCAGACAAAATCGCACGAGCAACTTCAATCATTGAAAGCTCAGCCTTATTTTGGCCGTCAAATTGTGTTAATGCCAAATCACTGCACGTCCTTTCGCGGTCTTACTCAATGTCTTATCTTACAATATTTCAGGCATTTCGGCAAATATTATTCTCGGTTAATCCGCCAATTCCGGCATATCTCGACCAAGAACCCATTTTTCGACTGCCACACCAACGCCATCTTCATTTTGTGTCGTGGTTTCAACGTCCGCAATTGCCTTCACTTCAGGCACTGCATTTCCCATGGCGACACCCAAACCAGCCGCCTCAATCATCGTCAGATCATTTTGTTGGTCGCCCAACGCCATGGTCTCTGATCGGTCGATGCCCAGCAATTCTGCTAGTGCCAATAACCCGCTCCCCTTCGTAGCATCCTTGTGCATGAACTCCAAGTGTTGGGGCGTTGACTTGACAATATAGTACTTATCACGAATGGCTTGGGGCAATGCCTCACGCCAGCGATCCACGTCGGCTTCGTCACCGATAAACATGAACTTAACATAATGGTCATTTGGATCCATCTCAGCCATATCCGTCACATGCAACGGCATCTTAATCAAGAAGTTTTCACGACTTGCCCAATAGTTGATTGTGTCATCCGTTGTATAGGCAGCATCCAACGTTTCAACTTGCAGGTACGCACCCAAGTCATTGGCCACTTCACGCAACGTCAAATAATCGTCGTACGACAATTCCTGACCGCCCAGCGCCTTACCTGAGGTAGTTTGCACAACGCCACCGTTATACGTCACTGCATACTGGTCGTCACGATTGTTCAATCCCAGTTCATCCAAGTATTCTTGCACGCCCGGCAATGGACGTCCTGTCGTCAGAACAACTTTAACGCCTTGCGCCGTTGCTTCGTTCAATGCAGCCTTCACACGTGGCGTAACTTGCTTGGCTGTATTCACCAATGTGTCATCAATATCAATTGTAATTAGCTTAATCGTCATGTTTATCCCCCATAAACGGTTTCGTCTGGCAGCACTCGGCCCACCTTATTTAGTTACTGGTGCAATTAGTGTTTCGTTATGCACATAACGCTGGAATTCATTGTAAAGCGGCGCCATGACATCACCCACAGCATGTTCACTCATCATCTCACGTGGGAAGAAGAAGCGGGCATTACCAAAGATGCGGCCTGTCATCGCTTCAACCAGCGCACTTTGCGTTGACAATTCAACCAACTCACCAGCTGGCTGAATTAATTCAATTTGGGTTCGTGGCTTTTTATCACGCGGATTATAAGCATCATACGGTAAGTCATAACTATCGTTTTCTGCGGTGTAATAACGCTCATCAAACCCAGCTGATGAAATCAATTTCGTAATTGCTGGCAGCAAACTACGTGCATCATCTTCAATCAAAATCGACTTCAGTGGTTTACGATCCAAGAAACGTGTTGCCAAATCAGCTAAAATCGCATCATCAGCCAAACGCCATTCGCTAATATTAGCCAGCATGACCGAGTCATCCAACATCAAGTATTGTTGGAGTGTCACCTCACCGGCGAAGAGCGGTTGTAAGGCTGGCGAAATGAAATCCGCTGAAATACGTGGATCTGCCTGACTCTCATCGTACAAGAACTTCGCACGTTCTAGTAGATGTTGTAGCAACACCTCAAACGAACGTGAAACCGGGTGGAAGTACACCTGCACGTACATTTGGTAGCGTGAGACCACATAGTCTTCAATGGCATACATGCCCTTTTGATCGAAGGCGATCCCGCCCTCATAAGGACGCATCACGTGAATAATGCGTGACAAATCAAATTCACCGTAAGTGGCACCCGAATAATAAGCATCTCGTAACAGATAATCCATCCGGTCGGCATCGATTTGACTTGAAATCAATTGCACCACTTGCGGGTTCGGATAGGTCTTGGCAATCACACTCGCCACCTTGGCCGGGAAATCAGGTGCCACCTCAGCCAACACTTGGTGGATTTCTGTTTCTGGTGACAAAATAATTTGTTGCGTATAAGCTTCGTGATCAGTATTAAAAATATGTTCGAACGTATGTGAGTATGGGCCGTGGCCTAAATCATGTAGCAACGCCGCACTTAACAACACCAATCGTTCGTTTGCATCCCACAAGCCATCCCCAGGTTCCTTAGAAGGGAAAAACTTCTCAAGGTGATCAGCAAATTGCCGTGCAATTTCGTAGACCCCTAATGAATGTGAAAATCGTGAGTGTTCCGCACCGTGGAAGACGGCACTGGCAACGCCCAACTGCTTGATGCGTCGCAACCGTTGAAACTCAGTGGTGCCGATCAAGTCAAGAATAACCTGATCTTGGACACGAATAAAGTTATGCACTGGGTCGCGGAAAACTTTCTCTTTTACTGTTGTCATCATGATTGCCACAACGCCTTTCTGATTTATCAGATCAATTGTTTCTTACATTATAACGTACAAAAGCCTGTATAATAGGTTCAATAGGATTTTATAAGGAGATTTTATATGTCTGCCACTAACAACGAACGACCCGTATCAGTAAAATTACAAACAACTATCCACCAAGACGGTGATAAAGAGACCTTTACTTTTACAGAAACCGGCACCCTGGTCGAAATGAACGGCACGGCCTACTTACGCTATACCGAGCACCAAGCAGGATTTGAAACCCCAGTCACGTTCAAAGTACGTCCGGATGGTGAAGTGTCGCTAAAGCGTTCTGGCGAAAGCGCCACTCATTTGCGGTTTATGGCCGATCAAACCATCCCCACTCGTTACACCACAGCCCAAGGTTCAATGCTACTTGATGTTCAAACAACAACTTTATCAGCAAACGTGGCTGATACTTTCGACAGTGGTATTGTTGAAATCGCTTATTCTTTGTTAACTGGCGAAACAGTTCTTGGTGACTATACGTTACGTTTGGAATTTAGTGTTAATTAATACCAACGAAAAAGGTTCGACAGCTTATGCTATCGAACCTTATTTTTTGTACAAAAAAAGACCATCGTGCAAGAGGGGGAACGCAACGATGGTCCGCCGCCGGCTACTATCGCAACCAGCGAGGGGGGTGTCACGCAGTTTGGGGAACTGCGTGACGCTTCATGTACTTTGGGGAGTAATGAAATCCACTAGGAACAGTGGATAAATATATAATAGCCAATTCGTATGAATTTTATGTAAATAGAATGTTTCAATTGATTAACAAAACTAACTTTCAGTAAGAAATTAGTTGCAAAAACAGGACACATCGCAAAATGTGCCCTGTTTTTCACGTTTTTTTAGTTTTGATTTGCTTCTGACTTCGTTGATAATGAGCTCGTCGTCTTCGTCAATTTCACGTCAGTCGTCTTTTGCTTACCATCGCGGTAGTAAGTTACCTTAATCGTGTCACCAACCTTGTGCTTATACAAAGCATCTCGCAAGTCACCAGAACCAGTAACCTCAGTATCGTCAATCTTGGTAATCACATCGTACTTCTTCAAGCCCGCAGTCGCTGCTGCTGAACCATCTTCAGTACTGATGACCACGACACCACCTGAAACGCTGGTTGGCAACTTCAAGATTGTTGATTGATCCGTCGTTGAGACGTTACTCAAATCAACCATTGAAACGCCCAAAGCTGGTCGTTCAACCTTTCCATTCTTCTCCAACTCGTTAATGATGTTGACTACCGTATTAGCCGGAATCGCAAATCCCATTCCTTCAACCGACGTACCGTCAGTTGACGATGCCAACTTCATTGAGTTGATACCAACGACTTGACCGGCCAAGTTTACCAATGGGCCACCTGAATTTCCGGGATTAATTGCCGCGTCCGTTTGGATAACCGTGGCCTTACCGAGTGAATCACCATTCTCATTTGTGGCATCGACTTCACGCTTCGTTGCTGAAATGATTCCTTCTGTCACTGACGTCGCATACTCTGATCCCAATGGTGACCCGATGGCCAAAACTGATTGTCCCGGCTCAATCTTACTTGAGTTAGCAAAGTCAGCTACCTCTGATACCTTGCTTGCATTAATCTTCAACACAGCCAAATCAGTTTGCTCATCAGTACCAACCAACGTCGCCGTCAGCTTAGTCCCATCGCTCAACAAGACTTGCAACGCGTTTGACCCTGAAACCACGTGGTTGTTCGTGACGATATAAGCCGTGTTACCATCCTTCTTGTAAACCACTCCTGATCCCTCAGAAGCCGTTTGAAGGTCTGATGAATCTGTTGACTTGCTATCACTTGACGATGACTCATCACCACCAAACAACCCACCAAATAATGAGCCGCTGTCTGAAAGTGATTGTTGCTTTTGCAAGTTAATCACTGACACAACTGCGCCCGACACCTTGTTAAAGGCCTTCGTTGCATCAGATTCGCCCTTCACGTTCGAGTTACTTACCTTCACCGGTGTCGTCTTACCAGTCGTAACTGTTGAAAAAGTGCCGGCATTATTCAGGTAAGTTACGCCACCAGCAGCGGCACCACCGCCGACTAGCCCGGCAACAATCCCGATAATTGCTATTTTTGTGGTTGATGTCTTTTTCATACTTTTCTCTCGCTTATCTCCGTTGTCCATGGTTATTCCCCTCCATGTCTATTTTCCGATTATTGTACCGTAATTATAGAAATAAACCCTTTAAGACGGCTTAAGGTCGCTAATTTAGACCTCGAACAATTTCGTCGCAACCGCTGGATCCGTATCAAATAAATTAAAATCATGGTTAACACCAAAGTCATGTTCTTCCAATACTTGCTGGACCGTCAAATGTGCCAATGGCTTTTGGTTGTTTTCTTGACTCAAGTGCCCCAAATAAACATTTTTAGTCCGATCACCCAAAATTTCGGTCAATGCTAAGGCACCATCTTCATTTGATAAGTGTCCTTGATCGCTCAAAATACGTTGCTTCAATGACCAAGCGTAACCACCCATCCGTAACATTTCATAATCGTGATTCGCTTCCATCAAAATCGCATCGGCATTACGGATTGTCCCAGCAATGCGATCATTCACATAACCCGTATCAGTTAACATAGCGAACGTTTTATTATTGTGATGAAACGCATAGAACTGTGGATCAGCCGCATCGTGCGACACGCTGAAACTCTCGACGTCTAAATCACCAAATAACTTCGTATCCCCCGCTTCAAACAGGTTCATTTGTTCTGGCTTTGCCTTACCAATTTTACCGGCCATCGCATCCCATGTTTTGGCATTAGCATAAATATCAAACCCGTATTTACGAGCTAAAACACCAACACCCGCAATATGATCGCTATGTTCGTGTGTCACAAACAATGCATCAACATCCTGTAACGATCGCCCAATTTGGGACATTAGGCCATCAATCTTTTTACCTGATAACCCTGCGTCCACCAACACCTTATGCGTGGGGGTTTCAATATAGGTCACATTTCCTTGGCTACCCGAAGCCAACATTGACACACTAAATTCACTTGCCACTTTGTGCATCCCCTATCTTAATCGTATTTATCACCTGTTAAAAAACGCCACACGACAAAAATGTCATGTGGCGTTTCGTCATTAACTATTCTAACACGTGATTATTTCATCAATGAGCCATTTAGCGCATTGACCCGTAAAATTGTCGTTTCATCAGAAGGGTCTGTTACTGAAAAAATCCAAGCTGGTACAAAAATAATATCACCATGCACCGTCGTCAATGGTGAATACCCCAGCTCACTCCAGTTAACCGTGCCATTATTAGGAATCTCATTGTACTGATATGCCCCAATTAACGCTTTCTCTTCCGAAATCAAACTTGTTGAGTCACGCAGCACCTGTGGATTTTCAACATAACTTTGCGTATAGCTCTTTAATTCATGATTTGCGGTGAGCACAAATCTAATTTGCGCCCGTTGCGACATGAACGACCGTGAATCAGAAATCTTCTGGGCATAAACCACAACGTCCGACTCTGTCGAGGTTTTGTTAGCATACTCCGTTAACTTCGCATCATAGCGATACTGCGACCCGGCAATAACCTTGCGTGGATCGTTAACAATCTTATCAATTGCTTTGCGCACGTCTGCACGTGACTTCCCTAGATTAATCGTGCGACTAGGCGTAACGGTTAATTGATCATTCGTCAGCTTCGCATCCCACGTCTTGCTTAATGTCGATAACCGATCTCGCAAAAACGTCTCGCCACTCTTACCGGCAAGATAGACACCCGTCTTCTCAGTTTGACCAAGTTTACCAACCTTAATGCCATCATTTCGCATCTCAGTGAGAATACTTTCTGATGACGTTGGATTGGAAGCAGGCTGATGTAATTGAAACCATTGCACAGCTAAAAAAATATCAATCACCACAAACACAGCCAGAAAAGTCGCTAATATCTTTTTAAAATCCATTAGTCGTCGCCCTCCTGTTGCGCATCAGCAATCGCATCCTTCACCGCTTGCCATTTGTCGCCGACCTCAAAGTACCACTCAGGCTGCAAAGTCACCACATTTTCAGTCGTGTCAGACACCCAACGATAACCATATGCTAAATCAACAACTTGTTTCTTACTAATGCCAATATCCGCTAATTGTTTGTAAACTGCAGCGGAATCAGAAAGCGTGGCCCGCGAATCATTGTCCGCTGGTAGTGGCACCTGAAGCGAGTACTGTGAAAAATCAATTTCTTCGTGTCGCACATCATGTTGTTTAATTTGAACCGTTCCATACGTCGTTTGGTTATAAATCGGTAACCCGTTCACGTATAATCGGTACGTTAAATTACGGCCCATATCGTGGCTCTCAAAGAAATAAATGTTATCCGGAATCTGATGAATGCGGACTAACCAATCGTAGCCCATTCGCATTCGCTCATTGAAGTCATCGCCGACATTATCAACGTCATAGGCGTCAAAGTGTACCACACCGCTGTTCGTATTCAATGTCATTTGTCGTGATGACCCATCATTATACGTTAGGATATCTCCCTTACGCGTTGCACTCGGTGTGGTCGTGCCAGCAAATAGCGAAGACAAATAATTATTTGTCCCATTCGTCTCCATTAGATAACTATACGAACGTAGCGACACATCTGATAACGTATCCGTCAAAAGATGCTTGCCGTTTAACCGGTACGCCACTGGCACAGTTTCAGAGCTCATTTTAAAGGAAGCCATCGTCTTAGCAGCAGAGGTCACCTTGTAACGATAAACCACGCGTTTTTTATCATCAAAAAACGCTACCGTATTCGCATCACCCATCGGCACGCGAATACGACTAATCTCAGCATTCGTCGGCAAATCTAAATCACCGCTCAGCATGTCATCCACAATGTTACCCGCAACCGCATCTGGAAATGCCATTACCATTGTGTTTGATTGTGCCAAAGCTTTCAGATAACCCTTATTCGATAACCGTTCCTTCTTATCAAACGTCATCTGCCAATCCGCTAACCGTTTAATCATCTTAGTCGTTGTTGGTCGGTAGTCCACAACCATGTATTGTCCATCTTTTTGGTTATACACCAGTTGATCTAAATCATACAGTCCGGTCACTGACTTGGCCGCCACAACCTGCTTAGTGGCATCCGCATCCGACGCGTTTTTCAAATCACGCCCTGGACTTCGCCACAAACCAACCGACAAAATTAAACTTACTAAAATTGCAAGTATCAACGCCGTGACAAGGCCGAAACGGCGCATCAACACCTTCAAACGAAAATGTAGACGATTAATCATCCCATTCTCCGTCATCCCACTCATCATCAGTAGGATCGTATGGTTCATATGGCAATGAAATCGAGAACGTCGAGCCCTGTCCCTCAGCCGATTCTACCCAAATCCGGCCGCCAAAACGTTCAATAATTTCCTTTGAAATTGCCAATCCCAGTCCCGTACCACCTTGGGCACGCGAACGCGCTTTATCCACACGGAAGAAACGATCAAAAATGTGACCCAAGTCTTTTTTAGGAATTCCCAAACCTTGGTCTGTGATACTCAACACAACTTCCTTCTGATTATCAATCATCCGGGCCGTTACCACACCACCATCTGGTGAATACTTAATAGCATTATTCATAATGTTATCAATTACCTGGGTGAACTTAGACGTATCTAACTCAACCCAGATTTGCACCTTTGGAATTTCACGTTTAATCGTGTAGTACTTTTCAGGTTTATCATCGTTCGCAATAATCATGTCGAAACGATTCAAAATATAATTAAACAACTCACCCACGTTAACATATTCTGTTTCAAGCTTCATTGTGCCTGAATCCATCCGTGATAACTCAAGCAAATCATTAATCATATGAATCATACGGGTCGTTTCATCTTGTGCAACCGCCAAGAAATTGCGCGCCACTTCAGGATCATCAATCGCACCCTCTTGCAACGCATCAACGTATGACTTCACAGACGTCAACGGCGTCCGTAACTCGTGTGACACGTTTGAAACGAATTGCCGACGCTCCAATTCAATTCGCTGCTGTTCTGTGACGTCATGCAGCACAATGACCAGCCCTGAAATAAAGCCTGACGCGCGTTGTATCAAACTAAAGTACGCTCGAATAATCAATTGACGCTCATCCGTACTGAAATCAAGCAATAATTCTTCTTGATTATCAAGCAATTCACGCAAATTATAACGATCTGATATTTGCAGAACTTCCAGAATCGATTGCCCCATCGCAACCGTGCTGTCATCAATTCCTGTCATCTGCAGTGCTGCCGTATTAATGATGTTGATGCTACCACGACGATCAGTTGCAATAACCCCATCCGTCATGTGTTCCAGCACCGAATCCAATCGACGACGTTCAAACTCTGTCGAATTCGTTGTTTCTTCAATTCGAACAGCCAAGGCGTTAACATTTTCAGCCAGTTGGCCAATCTCATCATTTGAGCGAACTAAAATACCACCCGAATAATCACCTTGCGCAATACGAGTTGTTCGATCATTAATTTCCGCAATTGGCTTCGTTAAGCTACGTGAGATAATAACCGCCATCACGACACCTAGCATCACGGCCAGCAACGACGCAGAGAAGTAAATCAGTGAAATATGATTCAGATTGTCATAAACCGTCTCTAAACTAGCCCGAACCTCAACAACCCCAACGATGTTACTTTCGCCTGCTGATGAACTAACCAGTGGCTTTACCATCACTTGGTACCGTGTGCCCGAACGCTGCTCAACCGGATTCTTGGTATATTTACCGCCAGCCAACGCTGCTTTCACATTGGCATCCGTCGTTTTTTGACCCACTTCGTCTTGATTATTAATATCACTTGTGCCACGTACAATCCCTGAGGAGTCAACAACTGTAATCTCAGAAATTGACGCATTATTCACCGATGTCAAAATCGTGTGAATATCCGCATTCACTTTTGTCTGATCACTACTTGTTAATTGTTGTGTTAATGAATCATTAACATATGCCGGTAAAGCAATTTGGGTTCGGAAACTCGCCAGGTTTTGTTGTTCCAAACGCTTTACGAAAAAGGCACCAACTAACTCAAGTGTCACCAACAACGTGAGCGTAAATACTAATGCAATCTTAAAATGGATCGACGAGAAAAAACGTCGCCACTTCTTCGGCTCTTGCATATCTTCAGCCATTAAAATCTCCCACTTTGACTAAAAAAGGCTAATGCCATGCCAATCGGCAGGGCATCAGCCTGTTACGTACGTTATTTATAGTAGCTAACAGCCACTCTATCGAATGTTTAGTTATTATTCTTCAGACGCCTTCAAATAGTAACCAACACCACGTCGCGTCATCAAAATTTGTGGGTGACTTGGTGTTTCTTCAATCTTTTCGCGAATTCGACGAACCGTAACGTCAACCGTGCGCACGTCCCCAAAGTAATCGTAGCCCCAAACCGTTTGCAACAAGTCATCACGCGTCATCACTTGACCAATGTGCTTAGCCAAGTGGTGCAACAATTCAAATTCGCGGTGTGTTAATTCGATATCTTGACCATTCTTAGATACCATGTAAGCATCCGGGTGAATCGTCAAAGCACCAATCTTAATATCACCACTGTCATCCATCACATTTTGACCGACAACTGGCGTCTGACGACGTAGGTTTGCTTTAATACGCGCCAACAACTCACGATTTGAGAATGGCTTCGTCACGTAATCGTCCGCCCCCATCTCCAAACCAAGCACTTTGTCAATTTCTGAGTCCTTAGCAGTCACCATAATAACTGGTGTCTGTGACTTCGTACGAATTTGACGCAACACTTCGGTTCCTTCAAGTTCAGGCAACATCTGATCCAACAACACTAAATCAGGATCTTCACTTTCAAATAGATCTAACGCTTCACGACCATCCATGGCCACGACAACGTCATATCCTTCTTTTGTCAAATTAAACTTAATAATATCTGAAATTGGTTTTTCGTCATCAACGACTAAAATTTTACTCATTAGTTTTCATCCTCCCAGTGGCGGGTCTCTGGTAATAATTATATCATGTTACAGCGTTTTCGTAACTTTTCAGACGATTTTCGTAACTTTCTAGTCATACAATTCATTTTTTGCGCAAAAAGGGGTTGCAAAACATTCATAGACTTGGTAAGATAGTTTCT
>NZ_AEKT01000020.1 GCF_000193635.1 Weissella cibaria KACC 11862
TGATGACTTTAAGATCATCAGGTTTTTTGTATATCATCCCCATTAACCGCGCCATTTCGCCAAATAGCTTGCAGCAGCCTCAACATCTGGTACCCGTAGGCGTTCACCAGTAATTGGATTCACATTCTCAAAGTGCAACGCACCGATTAATTCGCCAACCGTCTTCGATGAAACATAACTGTCTTTGCGATAAGAAGTTGGTCGCACACGTGTATTTACCGGTCCAAGGACCAACGCATTCACATTAAAGCGACCTGCCATTTCAACAGCATATAACTCACTCAACATCAAAACCGCTGCGCCGGCCGGTGCAACCGGTCCAGAATATTTGCTAAACGCAGCATCTTCAGCAGACACGCCACTAATAAATGTATAGTTCGAACCCTGACGTAACAAAGGCATCAAAGTCTTGCTAGCTACAAAGTGGGCTGTAAGCAAGCCCTGCATCAATTCTTCCCATTCTGCCTTCGTAATATCCGTCAAAGCAGCACCTTGCCACCATCCACCTAGTGACGATACCATGCCATCCAATTGTTCAAAGTGATCAACAATCACATCGTGCATCTTTTGTGCATCTGCTTCATCCGAAATATCGCCAAATAAGTAAAAGACATTCTTCCGGTATGGTTGGTCAACATACCCCAGCGCGTCAAGCGCCTTGTCTTCAGAGCGAGTGGGCACCAGAACGGTAGCGCCATTTTCGGCTAAGTACTTTACAATTCCTTCGCCGACCGCGCCTGTCCCGCCAGCGACCAAAATTACTTTACCTTCATACATATCATTCGCCTCTTCGTTAGTTAATACAATTATATTAACGAAACGAAGGCCAGAAGTGTTGTAAAAAGGGCATTTCAAGTCTTAACATTGCCACTCATCACGAATGACCCGCAAAATTGCTTGTGACATTGGCCCCACTTCAGCTCGATCCCGTGACAATAAATAGATATCAAAAGTTGGCATATCGACGTCCAAAATATCAATCTGCTTTAGCCCGGTTGCATTTTGCGTTAGTGCCAAAGCCGTAATAAAACTCATCCCCACACCATCTCGCAACACATTTTTCAACGTCTCAGGGTTTGAGGTTTGAAACAGAATTTTCGGATGCGTGTCGCTGATTTCGGTTAACCGTTTAAAAATACGGCTATGCACAAACCCTTCATCCAGCATAACAAATTCCTCAGCCCCGATTTCATCGAAATACATACTGTCCGGTTTCGTCGCATCGCCAGTCGCAAACACAAATGGAAATGAGGCAATTTTGGTTGCCGTCACCCCGCTAATACGTATCGGATCGACTGAACTAACCATGCCAAAATCTAACTGGCCTGTCTTAATTTGCGACATCAAGTCAGCACTCCCCATTTCAACCGTCTCCAAATAGGGTAATAGTTCTAACACGCCCAATTTTTTAAGTAAATCTCGAAAGTAATACATACCAATAATCGGTGGCAACCCAAAACGTAATTTCTCAATTGACTGTAATGCAACCTCTTCCTTTGTAAAAGCAATTTCTCGCCTAATTTTGACTGCCAGTTCATAAACCAACTGACCGGTTTTTGTCAGGACAACCGATTTTTTAGTGGTATCTCGGACGATCAGTGCCGATTCGAACTCCTCTTCCAAACGTTTTAACGCATATGAAATCGTTGGTTGGGTCACCCCAAATTGTTCAGATACAGCCGTAAACTGTTTTTGCTCTGCCAATGCCGCAAAATAAGTTAAATCTTTCAAATTCATCCGAAATCCCCTACGCTTATAAATTATTTTTATTATACCATGGTTATTTGACTATATATTTTTATAAGGCGTAAGGTTGTCAGCGTTGAGAATTTATTATTTATTTTTTGTAGGGAGATGTTTACACATGCGTGGACAAGAAATTTTGAATAACCCCTTCCTAAATAAGGGGACTGCCTTCACTGAGGCAGAACGCGAAGAATTTGGCTTGACTGGTATGTTGCCAGCCCACGTTCAAACGATTCAAGAGCAAGCTGACCAAGCTTATGCCCAATATCTAACAAAGGTTAATGACGTTGAAAAGCGTATTTTCCTTTCAACGTTGTTCGACACGAACCGTACGTTGTTCTACTACTTGGTTGATCAACACGTCGCTGAGTTCATGCCCGTTGTCTACGATCCAACAATTGCCGACACGATTGAGAACTATTCAGCATTGTTCGTTAACCCACAGAACGCTGCATTCTTGGACATCAACCACCCAGAGAACATCGAAGCAACGTTGAAGAACGCTGCTGATGGCCGTGACATTAAGTTATTGGTTGCTACCGATGCTGAGGGTATCTTGGGAATCGGTGACTGGGGGGTTCAAGGTGTTGATATTGCCGTTGGTAAGTTGATGGTTTACACAGCTGCCGCGGGTATCGACCCTGCCTCAGTTTTGCCAGTTTCTGTTGATGCTGGTACGAACCGCAAGGAATTGTTGGCAGACCCACTATACTTGGGAAACCGTCACGAACGTGTTCGTGGTGACCAATACTTTGAGTTCATTGATAAATTCGTTAAGACGGCGCAATCATTGTTCCCAGAGATGTACTTGCACTTCGAAGACTTCGGTCGTTCAACGGCAACGAAGATTTTGAACACGTACAAGAATGACTGGCCAACGTTTAACGATGACATTCAAGGTACTGGAATCGTTGTGACGTCAGCTGTTTTGGGTGCCTTGGCTATTACTGGTGAAGACATCAAGTCACAAACGTACTTGACGTACGGTGGTGGTTCAGCTGGTACGGGTATTGCTAACCGTGTCTTGGCTGAGTTTATGCAACAAGGTTTGTCAGAAGAAGAAGCTCGTAAGCACTTCTACATGGTTGACCGTCAAGGATTGTTGTTCGACGATGACGAAACGTTGACACCTGAGCAAAAGCCATTCGCCCGTTCACGTTCAGAATTTGAGAACGCTGACGAGTTGACGGACTTGTTGTCAGTTGTTAAGGCTGTTAAGCCAACTGTTTTGGTTGGTACGTCAACTAACCCTGGTTCATTTACTAAGGAAGTCGTTGAAGCAATGGTTGCTAACACGGATCACCCAAAGATCTTCCCATTGTCAAACCCTACGAAGTTGCACGAAGCAATGCCAGATGATTTGATCAAGTGGTCAGATGGTAAGGCATTGGTTGCAACCGGTGTGCCTGTTGACCCTGTTACGGCTTCAAACGGTGTCACTTACGAAATTGGACAAGCTAACAACATGTTGGTTTACCCTGGTTTGGGATTGGGTACGATTGTTGCTAGGGCTAAGGTTTTGTCAGATGGTATGATTTCAGCTGCTGCCCACGCTTTGGGTGGTATGGTTGATGCCTCACAACCCGGTGCCCCTGTTTTGCCACCTGTTTCACGTTTGTCAGAAATGTCATTCCGTGTTGCGGTTGCTGTGGCTAAGCAAGCAATTGCTGAAGGTTTGAATCAAGTTGAAATCGACGACGTTGAAGCTGCTGTTAAGGCTGCTCAATGGACGCCTGAATACTAATCGCACATAGGAGTCATTTAAGATGTCTGCATTGCTAACTTCAATCTCATCTGTTGTTGAGATTATTTTCGTGATTGCTTTGGGTTTCTTCCTCCGCAACGGCGGTAAGTTTCAAGACTCATTCAAGCACGATATTGAATTTTTGATTATGAAGGTCGCATTGCCCTTAAACATTTTCGTAGGTGTTTTGGACAACTTGACCCGCTCAAAGTTACTATCCCTTTCTGGATCACTGATTTTTGTTATTATTTCTTTTGCTTTTGGTTACTTGGTAGCTTGGCTGTTAACAAAGATTTTGAAGGTTCGCGAAGGCCGTCGTGGTACGTTTATTAACATGTTTGTTAATGCAAACACGATTTTTATTGGATTGCCTTTGAATTTGGCCTTGTTTGGTAACCATTCATTGTCATTCTTCCTGGTTTACTACCTAGCAAACACCGTTTCAACGTGGGCTATTGGTATTTTCTTCGTTTCAAATGACGGACCAAAGTCTGACGTTGCGCAAAAGTTTAACTGGAAAAAGTTGTTACCTGCCCCATTGCTTGGGTTTATCGTTGCCTTGATCTGGTTGCTACTTGATTTGCCATTACCAACGCTTGTTGATAAGACTTTCTCAATGGTCGGCGGTGTCGTTACGCCACTGTCATTGATTTACATTGGTATCGTCTTGGCCGACGCTGGATTGAAGTCAATCCACTTTGACCGTGATACCATCGTTGCCTTACTCGGTCGTTTCGTCTTTGCGCCTGCCGTCATGATTGTTGTCATGATGATGTTCAAGCACAATATGACGATCCCTTCTGTCGAGCAAGGAACGTTAATTATCCAAGCGGCCGCCCCTGGATTAGCTGTTTTGCCAATCCTAGTAGGTGAAGCTAAGGGTGATGTTGAATATGCAACAAACGTTGTCACAACGTCAACAGTCTTATTCGTGATCGTGGTGCCAATTTTGATGGAAATCATCACCCTATTGTAAGACTGAATTCATTTATACCAAATTAACCTTTTAAACCAATCTCATAGAATAAACTTGATGCATCGTGCTATAAACAACTACACGAACTAGCAGAACACTTTTACAAAACAAATTGTTGTTTGCTGTTGCGATACACCAAGCGATTGTACCTACCATTTACAGAAATGTATGGTACTAAAAGACCCCGTTGCCTAACCAGCAACGGGGTCTTTTTTATCAGAACAAATTTTTAATTACTAATTACAATTGGCCCCATGCAGACGATGCAATTGATGGGAACAAATGTACCATACGCTCAATTTCAGCTTGACCAAATTTAAACTCAATGGCTGGCAACAAAGCATTAATGACATCATCTGCCTTATGTGACACTTCCGTTGCACCAACCAGCTTGTGTGCTTGATCAAAAATTAAAATGTTGTCACCAATCTTTTCTTGATCAACTTGGCGGTACCAATCATCTGGAATGTGATTTTGGACCATCGTGTACAATTCAGGATTAGCCTCAGCTTCAGCCACCGTTACCCCAACCTGTGCCAAACGTGGTGACGTAAAGACAACAGACGGAATTACTGGATACACGATTGGATCTGTCGTTTCACCGGCAAACGTATGCATCAGGTAAAGTGACTCAAAAATGGCCGTTGGCGTTAATTTAGGTTGTACCTTATCAATCACGTCACCTGACGCATAAATATTTGGTACCGTCGTCCGCAAGTAATCGTCAACGACAATTCCCTTTGCATTATAACTAACGCCAACTGTTTCCAAGCCAAGCTCTTCGACATTCGGAATACGGCCAGTTGCGTCTAAGACCCAATCTGTTTCAACCGCCAAATCAGCACCACGCACAACTAGGCCATCTGCGCCCTGCACAATAGCATCAACTTGTGTGTCACGATCGAATACAACGCCACGTGATGTCAAATCAGCAATGATTTGTTCTACGAACGGTTGGTGGTAAGCGCGGAGTGCCTGTGTGCCGCGCATCAAAACAGTGACTTCTGCACCAGCAGCATTTGCCATTGTTGCAAATTCCATTGCAATATAACCCGCACCAATAATTGTCACTCGGTTTGGCATGTCACTCAAATTCAAGAAATCTGAAGAATCATGCGCTAAATCTGCACCTGGGATTGTCAGACGGTTTGGACGCAATCCTGTCGCAATGACAATCTTGTCTGCCGTCTTAGCCTCACCATTAACCATCACTGTGTGGGCATCTGCCAACGTTCCACGACCAAACAACACATCAACATCAGTTGAATCCAACAAACCTTGGATGAATGCTGGCAAACCATCAATAACATCGTGCTTGTGCGCTTGATTAGCAGGCCAATCAATCTTAACGTCACCTGTCACAACGCCGTGAACATCTTCCATATGGCGTTGGAAAGCCACTGGTGAATCTAATACAATTTTTGCGTTGCAGCCACGATTTGGGCAGGTTCCACCGACCAAATCCTGTTCAACAACACCAACCTTCTTCCCTTTCGCTCCCAACGGAATTGCCCCGTCAAATGTACCGTGGCCACTACCGATATACAACACATCATAATCATACGTTGTCATAAAATCTTTCCTCCCGTGGAAATATGCGATTGTTTAGATATAATTGAGCTCTCAAAATCAATTACATTATCTAGTATATCGGAAAAGTAAGCGAATTCATAATATTTAACCTGATACAAAAAGTCGACCTTGATTGATGACAATCAAAGTCGGCTTTCTTAAGGTTTATTATTTAAATAGTGCCCGCGATGCTAACGCAATCAACTCAGTTAATTCATCATTAGAAACTGTTAACCCATTACGCAAACGCGATTGCAATAACCACTGCATCGGTTGCAATGACTGCGCAACAATAATATCCACATTAGCCGTCATCAATAGTTGTTGCTGGTATGCGCGCTTAATAACAGTTAACATTGCCGGTCCCAGCAAAGATCCTTCCCCCTGAATCTCCGTTGGCAGGAATTCTGGATTCGCTACCAACGTTGCCATAAAGGCAACTTGCTTGGGATGCTGCTCAAATGTTTGTGCGTACGCTCGCATCACGACTTCGAATTGTTCTTGTGGTGTCTGGTCATCGTCAGGCACCGCAATACTCCCCACTAACAATGTCTGAACTTTTTCAAATAGCTGCCCCAGTAAATCTGCTTTATTTGCGTAATAGATGTAAGCTGTGGCAACCGAAACACCTGCTCGCTTAGCCAATTTATTAATACTAAAATTCGCAATACCCGCTTCTTCAACGAGGTCATATGTCGCATCTTCTAATGCTTTTATTTTATTACTGTCTCTTGTTCTCATACTCTTATATTAAGGGAGTTTCCCTTTCCGTTCAAGCGTGAATTCGACGCCAAATCGCTTGTATGACAACAGTCAAAATAACCGCCGTTAACGCGCCAGCGCTATCAAGCATCACATCCGCAAACATTGGTGACCGACCACCCGTCAAAGACTGATGGAATTCATCCAGGCCAGCATACCCCGTTGCAGCCTGCCACGCAATGAAAGCAGCAATGAACCAATTACCGAGTTGTTTATGAATAGCCATGTACCAAGCCATTCCAAGAATAAAGTAAGTGCTAAAATGCGCAAACTTACGCATAAAAAAACTCAACATATTTAAAATAATTTTGCGATGCGTCCGTCACATCCCCACCGTAATGAATCGGGAACTGAGCGAAAACATCCTTTAAGGGTTCGTTTGCCAACACATGGTGCAACGTACCAATTTGACTCTGTTGGGCATAGGTTTGACTACTCGAATAAAAAAGCACCGCCATGATCAAAAAGGCGATGCCATACCAAATGGTGGTTCCTTGTAATTTTCTCATGCTCATATGTTACTAAGCTTCTCTTGGCGCCGTCAAGTGGGCAAAAGTAAGTGCCTCAACTCTTTTCTGATAAGCGACCGTCGACAATTTCATACGTCCGATCTGCAAACTCCTGTAATCGGATATCGTGCGTCACCACAACAACTGCTTTATGCTGTTGGTGTGCAATTTCAGCCAGCAGTTGACCGACCTCGTTTACCCGCTCACTATCTAACGCAGCTGTCGGTTCATCAGCCAAAATAATTGTTGGATCCGCATATAGCGCCCGTGCCAACGCCACCCGTTGCTTTTGACCACCTGACAATTCGTCTGGATATCGGTGCGTCATGGCCACGATACCCAGACGTCTTAAAATACGCTCAAACGTTTTTTCAGCTACATTAGGCGTTTTCTTTACCTGATCAACCAACTTAAATTGATCGGCAACCGTCAAATAAGGCACCAAATTGTATGCTTGTAAAACGAAGCCAATTTTATCAAGTCGTAGTTTCTCTAAATCGCGTTGCGTTAATGCTTGTAAATCTTCGTTCATCAAGCGCACCTCACCTTCAGTCGGTGTTTGCAACCCTCCTAAAATCGTCAAGAGCGTGCTCTTACCAGATCCCGAAGGACCGATAATCAACACAACTTCACTCGCACGGACTGACATCGACGCATCTTGTAACGCCACGACTTGATTTTCTCCCTGGCCAAACCGTTTTGTTACATGGCGAACTGCTAACACTTCCTTTGTCATGATTACCCTCCAATCACACTTGCTGGGTCAATTTTACTAATCAACCGAATTGGTACGATGGTTCCTAACAGCCCCGTCAGCAACAGCCCTAGCGCAATTAGTCCCGTAACAGGCCAACTGATATACACCGGCACAGTATCTGGTAATAGGGTTAAGGTCATCACGGCCAATCCACCCCCAATGACCACCGCCGACATCACAATTACTCCTGTTTCGAAGAGTGTATTGCGAGTCAAAAAACGGTTTGGTATGCCTTGCGCACGTAAGACCGCCAAATTAGGCAATTTTTGAATCGTCAAAATATATAGGAAGATTGTCATAATAATCATCGAAATGATAACCAAAAAGCCGATCATCAAGCCAAACGTGGCTTTTTGTGCCACATACCCAGGTAGTTTATCAATGAGTTGCTTCGTTGAATAGTTCACTAATTCACGCGGTACATTCGGCGCATCCTCGCGATAAACGGCTAAACTTCCTGCATAATCATTTGAAACACCCTTGATTGAAGACCAAGCTTCTAAATCACCGTAAACAACCGGTGCCATATTGTACTGCGCTTGGGCGACATAGCCAACGATCTTATAACGCGTTGCTGATAAGCCTAATGTCACCGTCTCGTGGCGGGGGTACCGTGCATGATTTAACGTCGTATCAACAGCAATTTCGTCCGCATGCTGTGGCAGCCGACCACTAACAACTTGCAACCGGTCCTTCACAAATTCATTTGCATGCAACCCAATAAACTGGACTGACTCACGATGTCCGGCACGTTTCATCGTTGTCGGCGTAATTCCTAAAATTGCTGCGCCACGCTTTTGCTGTAATGACCGCGCTTCTTGCTCAGTTAACAAGGATTGACCAGCATTACCATTTGCATCCCGTGTCATTACGGCTGATTTAATTTGCCAGCTCTCGATTGCCACTGTATTTTCACGTGCTAGTCCCATCGCCAATGCACAGAGCACAAAGACGAGGTAACTAATTAACATGACGACCGTGATAACTAGCCCGTATCGCATTTTCTCTTTTTTAATTTCACGCCAAGCTAAGAACATTGGAGCACCTCCTATGATTGATAGCGCTATCATATCAATGAGTTGCCACTTGCGATACTATCAAACGCGCAAAAACGGCATGCCTTAAAAAACTGACATGCCGTTTTTATTTCTTTTTATCAACCTGATCGATGTATCAATCTTTAACGATCAATATGTTGCCGTTGAAAGCGCGCAATAGCGGCTGTCACACCCGCAACAGCCGCAACCATTACTGCGACCACTTCAACTACCGTTTGTTTTACGACAGCTGTTGTATCTGCTACCGTTTGACGCAATGTTGTTGTCTTGCTCTCAGAAGCCAATGTCTTCGCTGTAATGCGTTCTGGTGTCGAGACAGATGATTGACTACTTTGACTTGAACTTGCCTCAGAGACGCTTGTCGCACGACTCAATGACGTTGCCGCAGCGGACACTACCGCCTTACTTGTTGCCGTTGACTCAGTAGCGACGGTCATTGCAGATGACGCACGGTTCTTAGTCGATGACATCGCCCGGTCACTTGTTATTGCCGATGATACGGGTGCACTAACCGACGCTGATTCTGTTACCGCCGAACTTTCTGCGACGGATGTAGACTGCGGTGCATCAAATGCTGCATTATCAATTTCACATCCGTGTGATGCCAAATCTGCCTTTAAGGCTTCATAATCATGCGCTTGACCACCCAACTGGCCGCCCGCTGGGGCCATCAAGGTTGAATTTGAATCATGATTCAACCCTAACGAATGCCCCATTTCATGGGTAATAACCGTTTGTAAATCAACCCCTTGCGTCGCAATTCGAGCTGGATAAACATCTGTAATCCCATCAGGCGCATATGTTAACGCAACGTTTGGATCGGAATCCCCTGTTGCCGTCTCTTGTTTTTCAACTTTAACAGTCGCCGCAGCTGGATCGCTTGTAACCTGAACAACAGTTGCGCCAGCTAAACTATTCCAATAGGCAGCCGCTTGAGCTGTTTGCGCGGGGTAATCGGCAGAATAGGCCACTACTTCGCCTTGTGAATCTAAATTACTGTACTCCCAAGTCACAGCGTGCACAGACTGCCCAAACGGCAGTGAAGCCACTGTCAGTGACGTTGCAAGTACAACTTTAATGAATCGCATTGTTTTTCTCTCCTTGAAAACTCAGCATCTATCATATTACTTTTGTTTTGTAAGGAGAAAGCGAATCGTTTTATGTAATCGCTTACGATATATAAGTGTAATTTTGTCACAAAAAAGACACTTAACCTAAAGCTAAGTGTCTCTTGTTAAATCATATTATTAAGCTTCTCGCGCTGTCATGAATGCACGCGTCATTGGCAACCCTTGCCCTGCAGGTCCCTTTGTCATCAAGAATTGAATAACGTCAATGTTACCCGCTTCAAATGACGCCGCACTACCTTGCAAATACAAGTCCCATGCCCGAGCAAATGGCTCACCATGCTCAGCAATCGTCTCGTCATACACGTTGTGGTAATTTGCCGTCCACGCTTCCAACGTCTTTTGGTAGTGGCGTCGCAATGGCTCAATATCATCCATTTGCAAACCAGCTTCCATAATGTGTGTCACATTTTCAGCAATGTTTGGAATATAACCACCTGGGAAGATATACTTTTGGATAAACGGATCGACACCAGCACCATAGTGTTGTCCTGTGATACCGTGAATCAATGCACGTCCATTAGGCACTAGGTACTCAGCAACCTTCTTAAAGTACTCACCAAGGTTCTCTTTTCCAACGTGCTCAAACATACCGACTGATGTAATGTAGTCAAATTGCATATCCTTGATATCACGGTAATCCATCAACATGACGTGCACCTTATCTTCAAGACCCAATTCCTTAACACGCTCTTGCGTTAGGGCATATTGCTCTTCAGACAAAGTCACACCATAGGCATCTAAGCCATACTCTTGGGCGGCCGTAATAATCAACGTTCCCCACCCTGAACCGATATCCAATAACTTCTTACCAGGTTCAGCATGCAACTTATCCAAGATGTGGTGCACCTTGGCAACTTGCGCTTCTTCAAGCGTCATATCATCACGCGCCCAATAAGCAGCTGAATAGGTCATCGTCTTGTCTAGCCACTTATTGTAGAAATCATTTCCGATATCATAGTGACTATGAATATCTTCCTTAGATGATTGCTTATCGTGGCCGTGCATCATCTTCGTCAAAGTTCCCTTAAACCCACTTTGGTTCGTTAGAAAACTACCTGACTTACGATAAGCCGACGCAATCAATTCTTGAATACTACCTTCAATTTCAATGTCACGACTCATATAAGCCTCAGACAAAGTCAACGTTGGCATTTTAGCCAGCGTCTTCATATCCAATTTTTTATTTAACTTAATGTGGACCTTTGGAAGGCCCTCGCCATAGTTTTCAGTCTTGCCATCCCAGTATGTCACCATAACTGGCATGTCAAAGGCATTTGCTAAAAGCTTACTTAAAACAGTTTTTTCTAACATCTCTGCAATACACCTCAACTAAAATTAGATACTAACGTCATTCTACTCTTTTATTTCGGAAAACGTATTAATAATGTATTAAATTTTACTTATTTGGCATTAATAGTTAAGGGCATAACTTATATTAGATGCCCGACACTCCAAAGTACAAGCCGTCTGGATTGGCGAAATTAAAGACTTTTTGCAGTCCCATCTCAACTAGTTCCCCTGTCTCAATCCCTAGACTTTGCATTTTTTCGTACAAAGTCTCAATATCGTCGGAATGCAACATCACTGATGGCACATTATCTGCTACCTCAGGGGAATTTTCTTTAATAAACGTCAAATCAAAAATGTTAAACGCAAAAGCGCCATCTTCACTAGGCGCCATTTGCACCATTTCTGTCGCTCCCATATCTTGGCGATCACGCTCGACAAAACCCACCGATTGCCAGAATTTCGCCTCCCGGTCCACATCCGTCACATATAGCATCACTTCAACATCATTATTCATCTCTTTAGCCTACCATTCCGATTTTTCTAAATCATACCATAATGGCGTAAAAAAAAGCATCTACGTCAAACGTAGATGCTTTCTTTAAGACTTAAGGTAAAATGCAGATTACCAAGAAGCCTTCTTAACACCAGGGATCAAGCCCTTGTGTGCCAATTGACGGAAGTTCAAACGTGACATTCCGAACTCGCGCATGTAAGCGTGAGGACGTCCATCAATCTTATCACGGTTGTGCATACGTACAGGTGAGGCGTTGCGAGGCAACTTTGACAAACCTACGTAGTCACCAGCAGCCTTCAAGGCAGCACGCTTCTCAGCGTACTTCTCGACAGTTGCTTCAATCTTCTTAGCCTTAGCGATCTTTGACTTCTTAGCCATGATTACTTAACCTCCTTGAACACAGTAACACGACGCAACTTTGGAGAGTACTTCTTCAACTCCAAGCGGTCTGGTGTGTTACGACGGTTCTTAGAAGTTAGGTAGATACGCTCACCAGTTTCGGCGGCTTCTAACAAAATGTTAATGCGCATTAACATAACTCCTTGAATTTAATTTGTGAGGTGCCCCTCACCACTAATTTGAACGACAGGATTAGCTGCATTGGGCTAATCCCCAAGCTTGCGCCGTTACAATATAGCTAGTAAATTACAAATAATTATATTACACAGTTTGTTCGCAAATATCAAGTGTTTTGACCAAAAAAGTGACAAGTAATTTTACTTGACGCATTTTTAGTCGCCCAACAAACGTTAAATAAATCCACAGGATACTTAAAAAGCCACCAATCCTCAGCTCTTGAATCAGGATTGGTGGCTTTTATGAGTTTAATTAATCTGTCACAGTAGCTGTTTCGTCACGAATCTCAGGCGTATCATCAATGACACCTGAATCTCCGCGCAACACAACCCCGCCAAACTTCTTAACATCCAAAACCATGTTAGGAATCATGTAGTCCTTTGAGTAACCCTTGATTGGCAATGGTCCGATGTTTGAATCGATTGTTTCGTCGAACCATGGTAACAAAGGTTGGTCCTCACGAATAATGGCAAACACGAATGAAACTTGCATGGCAACCTCACCGTGGTGTGAATATGGTGACACACCATCTTCATACATCATCACCAAACGGCGACCAGGCTCGGCCTTCAAAATAGGGTTAATCTTCTCCAATGCAGCATCAGTAATTGTCAAATACATGATTTCTTCCTCCTTCAGATTTTGTCTGAATTCATTCAATTTAATTGTTTCATCTCTTTCAACAATTAAAGTATAGCACCCTGAATTTTGAGCGGTTGAAAAAAGGCACACTTCTGTCACGATACCTGATTACCAGAGATCATCAGTCCGCCAAGCGCATAAAATACCAACTCATTAGGCCAAAACCAGCTGCTAAGACATCAAGTGCTAAGACATCAAAGAACCCTGCCAATGGCCAGCCTAATAGTGGCACAACAAATTGCAAGACATGAAACAAACCGAAAAGAATTGTTAGCAACTTCAACCCATTAGCTAAAGAATCCATTTCGCGGCGCACACTAGCAATCGCAACGCGCCAGAGCGACCAAATAAGTACAATCACCAAGCCACCAAACACAACATCACGGACAATTACGCCACGTGCTAACACTGCCTCTGTGATCGAATTCAACGGCCAAACTAACTGTAAAATCACGGCTGCTAACCAGACAATCAATAATTGTTGCATTGCTGCAGACAACGTTTTGTCTTGCTCATATCGGGCAAAACGCCACACAGCAACCAAAGTTAATAATATTAATAGCCCCGCCACTAACTCTAACCCGTGAAAGCCACTTGCATACATCGCATCCGGGGCAGTCAGCACCGCTAATGGGTATTTCGCTAATTTATACGTGGGCCAAACAAATGTTGCGATAACACTCTCTAACATTAAAATAATCGCGCCAATTAACCCAGCGCCTAAAACAAATTTTCGTTGCCACCATTGTTGCATGCTATCACCTCGTTTAAATCAATAGTTCCATTGTACAAAAAACGTTCAGATGCGCCTAGCACCTGAACGTTTTCTTGTCGTCTCATTAAGGTTTACTTCATTTTAGTTGTCCGGATTTCTTCAAACTGGCCGTCAAAGACGTTTGTTCGATTGGCTGAGGCCCTCATTTTATCAAATGGCGTCACATGATCCGCTTTAACAACAACGCGCTTCAAACGGTGCTTACCGTAAAACCAAAAGCCGATTGCTGCAATTATCAAAATTGTTAGCATTTAATGTCCCCCTTATTCATATACAAAGTATACCTGGCGAACCTTAAATTTTACTTGCCTGCTTGTGCCTTAAGACGTTCAACATCACGGGCAATTTCTAGTTCTTCATTGGTTGGGACTAACAACACAGTTGCACTTGATTCGGGTGTTGAGATAATACGCTCTACACCACGAACATTGTTTGCTTCCTTATCCATTTCAATGCCAAGGAACTTTAGACGCGCAATAATATCCTCACGCACATTAGCGGCATTCTCACCGATACCAGCTGTGAAGACAATACCATCAACACCACCCATTTCAAATGTGTACTGGCCAAGGTAGCGCACCACACGATTCAAGAACATATCAAGTGCCAACTTTGCGTGTTCATTTGTATCAGCCACTTCTTCTAAGTCACGCATGTCTGACGACAACGTCGAAACGCCAAGCAACCCTGACTTATTGTTCAAAATACGCAACATTTCAGCGTTTGAAAGACCCTCACGCTCTTGAATGTAGTAAATCAAAGATGGGTCAACGTCACCTGAACGCGTCGCCATCATCAAACCAGCCAATGGCGTGAAGCCCATTGAGGTATCAAATGACTTACCATCTTTAATTGCCGTAATCGATGCCCCAGCACCTAAGTGCAACGTAATCAGCTTTAACTCTGACAATGGCTTGCCCATCATATCAGCTGCGCGTTCAGCGACATAGCGATGTGAAGTTCCGTGCGCCCCGTACTTACGTGCCCCATACTTCGTGTAGTACTCGTATGGCAATGGGTACAAATAGTTTTCACGAGGCAACGTCTGGTGGAATGCCGTATCAAACACCGCGACTGAAACCGCGTCGGGCAAGAGTTCTTGGAACACTTCAATTCCCGTCGCATTCGCTGGATTATGCAACGGTGCATAATCAGCCAAACGATGAATCTTATGGAGTACCTCATCGTCAACAATCACTGATTTGTTGAACCATTCACCACCTGCCACAACACGGTGACCGACACCGGTGATTTCGCTCTTATCTGCGACATTTTGTGTGCGGAACTGTTCCAGCATCTCTTCAATAGCTGCTTTGTGATCGGCAATATCGCGCACAATTTCAGTTTTTTCCCCATTAAACTTCATTGTAAAGACACTCTCAGGCAAGCCAATTCGTTCAACTTGTCCCTTCGCGATGACCGTTTCGGCCGGCATATCTAGTAGTTGAAACTTCAATGAAGAAGATCCCGCGTTAATTGCCAATGTTTTTGCCATATTTCATGTGCTCCCTGTTTGCAATGGATATCATCCAATTTATTGGACTAATTATAACATGTAAGCGTTATCATGACTAGTCCATTCCAGAAGATGCTGAAGGATTGACAATCAAAAAAAGCCAGGCAGGCCATTAATAGGCATACCCGACTTTTAATCAACATTGATTACTTGTTATTCAATTCAATAATCTTCAAAATTGTGTCAACCGCTTGGTTCATCACCTTTGTTGACACATATTCATAACGACCGTGCATGTTCTCACCACCAGCAAACAAGTTTGGTGTAGGCAAGCCCAAGAACGTAATCTTTGAACCATCCGTACCACCACGAACTGGCTCAATAACTGGCTTAATATCCAATGCCTTCATGGCGGCTTCAGCCAAATCTACCGGCGTCATATCATCCTTAAGAATCTCACCCATATTGTAGTATTGGTCATTCATCTCAAGCTTAATACGCTCAAGACCGAACTCACCATTCATCTTTTCGACGATATCACGCAAAATTTGCTTACGTTGCTCAAAAATAACGCGATCGTGATCACGAATGATGTAAGCCATTTCAGCTTCTTCTGGCGTACCAGTCAACTTCAAGATGTGGAAGAACCCTTGACGACCTTCTGTCAATTCAGGACGGTCTCCGACTGGCAAAGCTGCGTGCAAATCCATGGCAACTTGCAACGCATTGACCATCGTGTCCTTGGCTGAACCAGGGTGTACGTTACGACCTTGAATCTTGATTGTTGCTGCAGCAGCTGAGAAAGTTTCCCATTCCAACTCGCCCAATGGACCACCATCGACCGTGTAAGCAAAATCAGCACCGAATTCAGCCACGTGGAAGTTATCGGCACCAATACCAATTTCCTCGTCTGGGCCAAAGCCGAACACAACCTTACCATGCTTGATATCAGGGTTAGCAATCAAGTATTCGGCTGCTGACACAATTTCAGCAACCCCAGACTTATCGTCCGCACCCAACAAAGTCGTCCCATCAGACGTAATCAACGTGTGACCCGCATACTTCTTCAATGATGGGAAATCAGCTGGTGACAACGTGTACTCTTCGTTCAACTTGATATCTGATTGACCATCATAGTTTTCAACGAATTGTGGGTTAACGTTTTCTGAGTTGAAGTCAGCCGTATCAACGTGAGAAATAAACCCAATCGTTGGCACATCAGCATCTGTGTTCGCTGCTAATTCAGCAAATACATAACCGTCAGCCATAGTACGAACGTTTTCTAGTCCCAAGTCCTTTAGTTCTGTTGCCAAATCAGCCAAAAAAGCAACTTCCTTTGGATCTGATGGCACCGTCGTCGACTCTTCGTTTGAACGCGTGTTGACCTTTGCGTAACGCACAAAACGGTCAATTAAGTTTGGATATACTGTTTCTGTCATGTCTATTACCTCTTATCTATATTAAATATATGTGTAAGGATCGGTGTTCTGCGCTGAGGCAAAGACATCGGTCAGTTGCCAACCATTTTCTGTTTGCCAAGTTTTCACTAGGTCGACTAACCTGTCCTTGGCAATGGCCTCCATGTGATGATCTGGATCAATCACGACAAAATCATCAGCCAATACATCGTGAGCGGTATGGTAGTAAAAATCTGCTGTCACATAGGCATCAGCCCCCGCTGCCAATGCTGCCGGATATTCGCTACCCCCATCGCCACCAAGGACAGCAATACGCTTCAACTGGCGGTTCATATCATTGGCGATAACGCGAACATGGGCTACTTGGAATAAGTCACGCACAAAGGTTGCATAATCTGCGACCGTTTGTGGTGTTGCCAGCTCACCAATTCGTCCGAGACCCGTTTGGCCATCTGGATTTGGAATGAGGGGCTTAACCTGTTCCAGTTGCAAGGCACTGGCCAGCCAATCATTCATACCACCTGCCGCTGCATCTAAATTTGTATGCGCCGCATAAACGACAATGTCATGCTTAATCAAATCAGCATACATCCGATTCTGCGGTACTGACAAATCTAAATTCTTCGCCGGGCGGAAAATCATTGGGTGATGGGCAAAAATGAAATCAACGTGCTTTTCAATCGCTTCTTGCACGACTTCTGGTCGGACGTCCAATGCGGTCATCACCGTCTGAATTTCTTGCTCTGGATCGCCGAGTTGCAACCCGATTGGATCGCGTTCCCAAGCTAATTCGCGGGGAGCATAAGCTTCAATTCGTGCAATTAATTCTTTTGCCTTCATTCTCCCAAGACCTCCCCAATATCACGTTGCATCGCTTGATACTCTTGATAAGCCGGGGTGTCCTGCTTATTAGCATCAGCTAACTTCGCCATAATCACACCAATGCGTTCATATTCACGTTGCCACTTCGCTAGCCACGCCTCTGGTCGATTAACCAAGTTATAAGGACCAAATTGTAGCGCTTGCTTATCGTAAGTTACATGACCCGGCACCGCAACCAAAATTTCGTAGAAGTGACCATCATCAGCCACAACCGTTTCGTCGGTTAGCTGGTAACCGTTATCCATCAACCATGTCCGTACCACATCAATATCAATATTAGGTTGCAGGATGAGCCGCTGGTAACGTTGGACATCGGCATGGCCAGCCGTTAGAATCTGGGCAATTAAGCGACCACCCATTCCAGCGATTGTGACCGTGTCAATCAAGTCTTCGGGTTGAACTGCCGCTAGGCCATCAGCCAAACGGGGCACCAACACATCCCCTAACCGATGCCGATTAATTTCATGTTGCACATTATCTAACGGTCCCTGCGCGACTTCACCTGCAATCGCAAATGAAATCCGCTTATTCAACAAGAGATTTGCCGGCAAATAAGCGTGATCTGAACCAATATCAGCCAGGCGGGCACCATCGGGTACATACGACGCAACCGTCGCCAACCGTCGTGACAATTGCAATGCATCCATTCGCATGTCCTCGTTTCCATTAAGTTTATTACAAATATATTAGCACAAATAACGCCGGCCTGCTAACAGGTCGGCGTTTCTCATCATTTTTGTTTAATCTTCAATTTTGATGCCCGATGTTTTTGTAACTTCGGTCTTCGGCAACACCACGTGGAGTACACCATTCTTATACTTGGCAGTGATACCTTCCCGGTCCACATTTGGTAAGTAGTATGATCGGCCAACTGACCCGAAACTACGCTCAGATTGCAAAATATTGCCATCTTTGTCTGAGTGATCTTTAATTTCATGACGTGTGGCCGCAATGTGTAACGTATCCGCTTCGTAATCCACCTTCACGTCTGCCTTATCAGCACCAGGAATATCGGCAGTGACTTCAAAGCAATCATCCTTCTCAACAACGTCCGACTTCATATCGGTACCAAACGTTTGTGAGCGTACCAATGACGCATCCATTTTATCAAGCAATTCCCCTAGCGTTTCATGTCGTCGACGTAACAATTCATGTGCCATGCCTTTAGTCCTCCATTTTTCTAACATGTTTACCCTTCATTTTTAACACGTCAGTTAACTCAGACAATAGCGATAAGACTCGGCTTCACAAACTGTTTAACTTCGTGACGTAGCCATGGTGTTTGTGTGAATAAAAAAGCCCATACCGCAAAGTATGAGCTAAAAATTTATAGGCCCTTGTCTTCCTTGAGTTGGTCGTAAAGTTCGGCCATCTCGTAGTCGTTTGGTGCCAATTGTGTGTAGTTGAACAACGCCTCTTCAGCCAATGCCGTCTCACCTTCTTCACGGAAGTAGTAGTAGGCTGGCTTCAAGAAGTTAATGTTATCCAAGAAGAATGGCAAAGCGGCGTTCCAGTACTTCGTAGCCATCTCGAAGTCCTCCAAAGCCGTATAGCTTTGTGCCAAGTTCCAGTACAATTGTGGATCAGTTTCAGAATCGTCTTCACCCAAGAACGCGTTCAATAAGTTAATGTTCCCAACGTGATCACCCATGGCAACCAACAAGTTTGAATAACCAATCGTCAACGTCAAATCTTCTGGATTATTCTCAAGTGCTTCACGATAAATACGATCAGCTTCTTCATCTTCTCCTTGGATTTGCGCAACGGCTGCTGCTCGTTGGTAAAGCGTGGTGTTAAAGGCGTCGACCGCGATACCAGCCTGGTACGTAATCAACGCTTGTTCTTGATCATTTGTATCTTCATACAATTGGCCAAGTGGTTCATACAACCCCGCGTATGATGGATCGATTTCTTGCAATTCCTCCAGGGCGTCGATCGCCTTGTCGGCCGTTTCAGGGTCTGCCGCGTATGTCATTCCCAATTGGAAACGAACATCTGGCGTCAAATCAGTCGTCTTGATTTGCTCAAGGTAACCCAAAGCGTTCTTGAAGTTACCTACCAGTGCGTAAGCCACACCAATTCGTGACGCAATGTCCAAACCAGAGAAGCGACGCTCACCGGCTTGTAGCAACTCACGGTAGAACGGAATGGCTGTGTTGTATTGCCCAGTCGCAAAGTAGAACTCGGCCAAGGCAAACTTAATGATTGACTCTTCTGGTGCCAAATCATAAGCTTCACGCAACTTCGCTTCAGCCGCTTCATTCAATCCTTCAGACTGATACAAGTCGGCTAGTACCAACAATGATTCAATGTAAGCATTTGACTCTGGAGAAATTTCAGCCAAATAAGCAATCGCTTCATCTGTCTTATCCTCGTCAATCGCAATATCGGCCAACGCCGTACGCAATTGATCTTCATCCGGATACTTCTCCAACAACTTCTGGTAAGCACGCTTCGCTTGGCTTGAGAATCCCAAACCATATAGCTCCTCGGCCAGTGAGTAAACTGTGTCATCGTCATCATAACGCAATGATGACGCAAATGACTTCTTTGCATCCTCCAATTGTCCACCAGACAATTCATCAAGCATGCGTTCTGCAAATGTTGCCATAAGTACCACTCTTCCTTCTTGTTTAAAGTCAACAATTTATCATACAGAAAACGCGCCAGGATTGCCAATAAAAAGGGTATCCTGACGCACTTTGGCTACTTTGTTTCTGTTGCCGTCGCTTTCGCCTTAGCACGTGCTTTTTCTAGCAACGCTTGACGTGCCGACTGCTTTTGATCACGCGTTACAGCACCCTTAGATGCTGCCCCACGCGCGAAGTCATTTGACTTAATGGTTCCCTTGCCCATTCTGACATACCTCTCTTGTATAACACGTTACTTCCATTATACAAGTCCAACGTGCTTACTTCAAAGATTTGTTCGTCAAAGCAATAACATTCGCAACTGAGGCGCCCTTCACTGTCTTGGCCTTAATCTGAACGTCATCCCCAGCTTGTAGCAACAATGCTGTCTGCGCCTTTGATGGATCCAGCGTAAAGAGTGTGTCATCATCAACTAACTTGAAAATAACGACTTGTTTATCATCAAGCGTCGCATTTGCATTGACACGTGCCACCTTTCCAGTGATTGTTTCCGTCTTAATGCTATCATCGTTGGCGCTGGCCGTTTGGACACTACCCGCTAGCGCATTTCGGTAAGAAGCCAAGGCATCGGCAGCATTCGCCCCTTCACCAATGACATTTTGGTCCGCCCCCTTAATGTACGCATACTCGCGGAAACGTTCATTTTGATCCATCATCGACACGACCCAAGTTGGCGTGCCATCAATGTTCATAATCACTGGGTTTGAGCCGTGCCATTTGTTCTGGGGATGCAATTGCTTAGCAACCTTCATCGCCCCATCCGAATCCATAATACCGACGTTCTTACCAACGTAGAACGTCAGATCACCAGTCCGCGTATTAATCAACGAGTACCCCTTATCCGAATCAGCGTTCGAGGTTACCGTCGTAAAGTCATCGAAATATGAGATTGAACGATCGTTATTAAAGACCGGTGTCACACCACTTTCTGACCCGTTTTCAGTGGGCTTGATTTGGTTCTTGTGGCGGAAATTGAAGGCGTATGGATTACCATACGTACGGTTCATCCGTGTGGCTGCCTCTGGGGAAACCCCAGCGTCCACCCATTTTGGTAGGTCTTTAGTTGCATAAACCGTCGTCTTACCCGTGTCCGCATTGGTCAACGACACGTGAATGTCATTAAACACCAACTGACCCGCCCAACGAACATTCAGCAGGGTTTGTACCCAATATGGTTGCCCATTGTTATCAATTTCCAAAATTGGTTCACCAACTTGTTCAAACTTCGGATTGCGCATATAAATTTTGCGAGCAATATTATGTGAGAACCAGCTGGTTTCAGAATAATCCAACTTTTCTTTGACAAAGTGAGCTGTATCGTTAATGTCAGTCGCTGAAATAATGAAATATCCTGGCAATGTGCGATTCATAAACCATGACATAAACCCAGCGAATTCGACTGGTGCCACGTAATAAGGCTTGCCATTAATGTACTGGGCTGACAAATCCCCCAAACGATACATGGATGAATCTGGCACTTGTGAAAAAGCCTTCTTCATCATGTTCTGTGACGCTTGCGCTGAGAGCGCAATTGGCTGATCATCTTTCGTCAAAGGTGCTTCTTTTTTCACTGTTGCTTTAACAGAATCATACATTGGCCGCACAGTGACTGCCTGCGAAATACCGGCCGCTAATGAAATCACAAACGCGACAATTGGAATCACAAACGGCCAGATGGTTAATCCTGCAAAACTAATACGGCTGCCGCGCTTAGTTACCCGTTCAACAACTTGTGCTGAAGCACCTGCAAACAGTGTCCATAGCACAAGAGCCGTTGTTTCAATAGCCACTGGACTCACTAACTGCGAGAGTGTTGGTACCGGCATGAGCCAATACACATAAATCGCATTTAGAACCGTCACCGCAATAAACGTCCAAATTGTTAGTTTAGAAATCTTGAACTTAATTGCCCAGACTAACGTAACCAACGCCGTTAGCTCGAGCACCAGAAATGATGTTAACATATCCTACCCCTAATCCATGTAATACCTTAATACTACCGTAGTTCAGACGTGGTGCCTAGACAGAAAAACGCCGACTATTTGTCAGCGTTTTTCTTTGGTTCCTTATTCCGAATCGTGTTGCGACTTCAGGTTTAGTTTAGGCAATTCTGCATGTTGATGGCCGAAATCCAACTCTGGAATACCGTGCGCCAGCATATGGGCATTTCGGTGTTCAAACTGCGCATCTTCCCACGCCGCATCAACTTCCTGCCATGACCCCGTTTGTGCCAAAATCTCACGATATTTAGCTGGCATTTGTTGCGCGCCAATGGCCACCAGGGCATCTGCATGCGCTTGTAATGCTGGACTAAATGCTGCGTGTGGTTCAGCCAACCAAGCAAACAGGCCAATTGTTTCAATTTCCAACGGGGTATAATCCGTTTCAGCGACCGGCGTGAATGTATCTGGTTCAAGGTGCATCGCTTTTGGCGCAACCAACATTTTTGGTGCAACTTCCCACTCAAAGAAACCTGGCACGTCTGTTGATGGTGTCACGCGGTTGATGGTCACAACCCCTAACTGGTAGCCCAGCGCAAGTCCTAAGGTATACTCATCCGGTAATGGTTCGTCGCCAGACACCATTAAAAATTCGGCCACATCAGCGGCTGGTTCGTATGGAAAAGCTAACAACGCTTGCTGACCTAGCATGACATCGTTGGCAATTGGTTGTGGCACAACAAGAGCTTTCATTACTCATTCCTCAATCTGTTTCAGTTTTAATCTTCAAAAAGTTCCGCCAAGCGGTTCATTAGGTAGGCTTCCGCCGCTTCTACGGCATCTTCTAATTCCTCAGCATCATCTTCAGTAAAATTGCCAACAGCTTCGCGATTATGCAAATTACGAATCGTCAACAAGGTGGTGCGTTCACCATCTGATAACCCCGTATGCAGATTCTCCAAGGCACGGCTCACCATGTCATCGGTGGCTGGTAATTCAGCAAACACTAAAAATGATTGCATAATCTTACGGCGCTCTGATTCATATTCAGCGTGGATGTCTTCTTCCGGGCGTTGGGCTTTGGCAACTTCTGCCGTTTCACGCTCAGTCACTTCGTCTAGGTACAAAACCGTCCCTAGCTCTATATCAAATTCATCAAACGTCATATCAACCTCCTGTACGTTGCTGTGGCCCTTATTGTAACATATTCACAGAAGTAAGTTAGTCAGCCAAACTAGTAAAAACGTTAATCGAAGCGCCACAGCCACTATGATACAATGAGCTTTAGTTAAAACCTCGGGGGTCCTATGATGGTGATGGAAAATTATTTTAAAGCACTGCGTGAAAAAATCGGCCATGATGAAATTATTATGCCAGGTGTCGCCGGTGTTCTATTCGATGCCACACGTACAAAAGTTTTGCTGGAAAAACGTGGTGATGGTGAAGTTGGCTGGAGTTTGGTTGCCGGCATGCAAAACTTGGGCGAATCTTCGGTGACCACGATTATTCGGGAATTTAAGGAAGAAGCCGGCATCGATGTGGCGGTAACAGCCTTAATCGGCGTTGACTCAAATTTTCACCACACTTTTCCAAGCGGTGATCAAGCCCAAATACCAATGACCTTGTACGAAGTTAAACAGACCGGTGGTGAACTGCGCGCGGATGGGGATGAGACCTTATCACTCGCGTTCGTCCCGCTAGCTGATAATCCCAAAATGTATAACGTCCAACACCAACTAGTCATCGAACAATTACAGCGTCAGGCACCTTATGGTTGGTTCTTCTAATAACTATAATCAACTGCCACTATTTTTAGCACATCAACAAAAGGCCAGCCCAGAAAATTCTGAGCTGGCCTTTTCATTGATAGTTAATCTATTACCTGACCAATCGTTGCCAATACATTAGCCCGGTAATCTGTTGACGTCGCATTTAATTGACGCATCTTGTAATAGGCATCCTTATAATCAAAATCACCACGGCGCGTTGCTGCGTAAACCATTAATAAGTTGCAGGCGTCAGTTAACGAGTCCATTGGACGCAACTCGCCACCCGCTTCTAACGTACGGATGTCGGTCATATAGTCTTCGTGATCAAACTCATACCACGTCTGCATCTGCAACAAGACACCAGTTGCCCATCCTTCTTCGCGGACAATCGAAGACATCGTTTGTCCTGCTCGCATCTTCCGTAAAACATTATTAAATCGGTTGTTCACATTCAGAATACTTGTCGCAATTAATGCCATTTATCATTACCTCTAAATCAAAATCTTTCTGAATTTATCTTACCACAAGTTTGTGAAATAAAGAACAATAATTACAACAAACATCAATTGAACGCGCTTACAAAGCGGTTTTTAATTGTGAAAACCTTTTCATTTTGTGATTAGTCCGACAAAATAAAAGGTGTCTGGCTTAAAATCAGCCAGACACCTTTTATCACAGCAGTTAGTGGGCACGTCAGTAGTCTAAAACCCACCGACATTCCCAGTCTGCTTTATTGTTTACTTATCTTCTGCCAAAAAGGCATCGATTTCTGCTGGTGAATCAACCAACTCAACGTGAATTAAACCACGCTTCAATTGTAACTCGGTTTCCTTCGTCAATCGGGTTGCTTGCTTCTTTGCTAACTTCTCAGACTTCTTCATGAGACGGCCTCTTTTCATTTAATACCCTTATTATACACGAAGAAGCATACTCTTAATTTTCATTTGTTCGATGCAACTTTGCAAAGCACGTCATCACCCAGTGTTCAACATCAGCTGCTGCCGTTGAAAAGGTCACCGCATACCAAACGCCGAGCACCAATGCCATCAAACCAACTGTAAACATTACTGACCACACACCACTAATGCCCATATTAGGGAAAACAAAATAATCCAGTAACATAAAAATTATTGGACTCGCAATCACCAGGGTTAAGGTCATCATTAAATCATTTTCGTGTTGGGTCCGCGCTTTGTCGGCCGCCACGTACAAATCGTGAGTTAACTCATGCAACCCAGTTGCCGTCAAAATCTGTACCTGGTCCTGTACCGCAATCGGTAAAGCTTGCTTGATCAAAATAGCAGCCATCACGCTATCACCTGCAGCACGTGGCGCCAAGAAACGTGCGCGGCGCTTAGGTAGCATCGCGTACAAATCCGTTGCATTTAATTTTTCAGCATAAATACCATCTTCATTTTGAGCAAATACGATTATCTCGTCTGCCAATGGTTGTACAACAAAAAACATCGCACACACCTCCATCACTAAGCCGTTAAATTTCTCTCCGAGGGACCATTATTCCCCTATTCACTAACAAAAGCAATGCGTTTGTTCTAGAAATTCCGGTAAAGCGGTTTCATTGGTTTAGACCATTCTATATGTCAGACGACTACGTCCATCCCCGAGTTTCGTAACCACCATCTGTTGCTGAATTTGGCGTTTCATTGACTCCACGTGCGAAATCACACCAATCAAGCGACCACTTTGCTCGACCATCGAGAGCGCCTCCAAGGCCTGATTCAATGTGTTACTGTCGAGTGAACCAAATCCTTCATCGATAAATAGCGCATCAATTTTGGCACCACCAGCTCGACGTTGCACAATCTCTGCCATCGACAACGCAATCGACAGCGCCGCAATAAATGATTCCCCACCTGACAACGTGCTTGTCGACCGGACTTTACCACCATCTTGATCATAAATATCAATATCTAGTCCATTCTGGTTCGCCCGTCCTGCCTGCCGACTTGAGAGCACAAATTGGTACCGACCACTTGATAAGGTACCAATATAGTGTTCATTCGCATAGGTTAGGACCTCATACAGGAAACTGCGCAAGACATATGGCTCCAGGCGTAAGTGTAACAAATTGTTACCGTCGACCGCCTGAGTCAATTTAATCAAATCAGCTGACTTTGCCGTGATGGCATCAATGTCTGTTTGCAATTTCAAAATTGTAGTCTGTTGCTGTTGCAAAGACTCTAAGAGCCATTCCGCTTTGTTTAAACGTTCAGTTGCTTCATCTAAAGCCGTTTGTTTTTGTGTCAATTCAGCTTGTAACTGTGACAAATCTGGCCGTTCTTGACCAGCAGTCAACGCTCGGCTCTGCGCAATGGCTGTCGCGACCGTCTGACGTTGTGTGTCATAAGCAGCCAATTGCCGTTCTAATTGAATTAATTCATCCGGTTGATTCTGAATGCGATCTAATAACGCCTGTAGCGCCTGTTCATCCGCAACGGGGCCATCAGTAATCGCAATTCCCAGGCGGCCCTTCGCTTCATCTAATGCCGTCTGGTACGTATTTTGTTCTTGATTTAATACCAAACGTCGTTGCGAAAGCTCTTGCTGCGTTTGTTCGGCGGAACGAATTTTCTCATCAGCGCTCTGAACAACTTGTTGATAGGTCGCAATTTTTTCAGTCAATGCCTGTTGTTCAACCTCATAATCACTGACTGTTGAAAGCGGTCCGTCCGAATTCAATTCGTGTTGTTCACTGTCATTTTCAGCCAGCTGCGTCGTAATGCCCGCTAATTGCGTTTGCGTCCGTGCTAGATTCGTTTTAACAGATGCAATCTCCTCCGTCACAGTCGCTAATGTCGCTGTCAGTTGTTCTTGTTTAGTAACCTGATCTGATAGGTGCTGGCGAACTTGTGCGATGACAGTCTGTACGGTTGACGTATCATACGTGTCTGGCAACAAGTTGTTTGGAAACACGGTTGCCCATGCTGTGAAAAACTGATTATACTCACTCGCAAATCCGTCTCGTTCTGACGTAAGTTGCTTTGCCAATGTATCATACTGTTGTTTGGTTTGTGTAGCGTCCGTCGTCAAACTTGCTTCAGTCGCGATTGCCTGTTGCTCTGCAGTCTCAGCCTCATCAACAGCCGCCATAGCCACGTTAATTTCAGCATACGAGGTGCTACCAACGTGCGGGTCAGCTCCCTCGCCCGTATAAATCTGGCCACAAACCATGCAAGCCTCACCAATTTTCAGCTCACTATGAAGTTGTTTAATCATGAGTTCCCGGCGCAATGTCGCCTTCGCTTCACGCATCGCGATGACATCCTGCAGATTAGCTTTAGCCGTATCTAGCTTACGTGTCACCCGCATCAAATTCTCAGCCTGTTGTGCGACCTTTTTTTCAGTTTGTTGCAGACGTTCATCAGTCCGTTGTAGCTCATCAGCTTGGGTAGCAAAAACCAACAATTGCTCACGCGATGATGAAACAGACGCTACTGTCGCCAAAGACGTTTGTAGCTCAACTTCTTTGGCAGTTAATTCAGCCAATTGCGTCTTTAACTGGGCTTCGTTAGTTTGTCGTGTTTGCCGTTGCTGGGCCAACTGAGTCGCTTGCGTAATCAGCATTGCCAGACGTTGCGCATTAGGCAACAAAGTCCGTGTAATTGTCGTCAACCGTGCTTCAGCAATCTTAATATCAGCTGCTTGTGTTAAAAGTTCCGCTTTCGTAGCCGTCGCCTCTGACAGGCTATGGGTTGTGGCCGCTTCGCGTGTCGCCAGCTGTGTTAATTCAGTTGCCACCCGCGCTAGTTGTTCTTCATATCGCGTCACATCATTCACGATACTTTGCTGTTGGTTTCCCCACTGCAATAGCGTCGCTTGCTGCCGTTGCTCATTAATTTGATCGGCTTGTTCATCAAGTAGTTGTTGCTTTGCCGTATTTTCAGCCAACAACTCAAATTGACGATTTAATTGTTCGGCCGCTTTCACCCGTTCCTGCGATTGCGCCACGGCCGTTGTTGCCGTCGCCTTTTCAGTTTCACGCGCCGTCACCAGGTCTGTTAAACGCGCAATATAAGCAGTTAAAGCTGTGATTTTCTCAACGGCCGTCGGTGCGCTATCTGCAATTGCTGGATCATCCCACGAAATTTGTGACAACGCCACATCCCGCTGGGTCTCAAGATTCGTGACTTGTTTTAACGTGTCTTTTTGTTGTTCCTTCAACGACTCCGTGAACTGATTAAAAACTTCCGTCCCAAATAGACTCCGCAAAATGGTCATCTTATCATCGCTCTGAGCGGCCAAAAATTCACGGAACTGATTCTGTGGTAACAAAATGATTTTGCGGAATTGGTCTGCATTTAGATGCAATAATTCTTGAATCGCATCCCGCACAACCGGAATTTTCTCGCCCATCGCCGCGATAGGCACTTGTAAAGTTTCGTCAACCTCAGTCAATGACACTTCGGCTTTACGTTCAGTGGTATCATCGTCGGATTTCGCACCACGCTTTTTCTTTAATTGTTGCGTCGGTTTGCGACTAATTCGATAGTACCGTCCGTTATGCTCAAACCAAAAAGTCACAACCGTCTCCGCTGTTGTGGGCGCAAATTCACTGCGCATTTCCTCTGGCTTACGTTCACTGGTTCCTTCACCAAACAAGGCGTAGGTCATGCCATCAAACATTGTTGTTTTACCGGCACCGGTATCGCCAGTGATCAAAAACAATTTTGATTCTGTAAATCGCTCAAAATCAACCGTCGTTTGTTCGTAGGGCCCAAAATATTGTAACGCTAATTTAATTGGACGCATCTTTATCCCTCTTCCTGTTGGCGTAACTGTACTAGTGTATCTGCGATAACACGTTCTTGCGCTGCGGTTAGTGATTCTTGTGTGACTTCTTGGTAGAAGGTCGCAATCAAATCATCATCGGACACATCATCGGCAACGACTTCTGGAATAACCTGATCAACCATCGTGAGTGCCGGTAAGTCATACTGCACTTCGACGACATCCCCATAAATGTCAACCAACGTTGCGCGTGCATTCGTTGTGTGTGCAACGCCCTGAATGCGAATACTAAAAAAGTTGGCATGATTTCTAGCATACTGTTGATAAAATTCAGGACTTATCAAAGTCTCAAACGGTGCTGATAGGACAATCAAATCTTTAGTCGGTGTAATTGGGTGCCAAGTCGTGTGGACCGCGTCGGGTGTGATATCAACAATAAAGACCCCTTTCTCCGTTTGTGCTTCCTTGGTATTGAATTTAACAGGCGATCCAGCATACTGAATTGTTTTAGTTGGACTAGCTTGGCGTAAATGCAGGTGGCCTAACGCCACGTAGTCAAATGCTGAAAATTGGTCAGCAGTGATCCCCTTCAATCCACCGACGCGTGAATTCGTTTCACTAGTAAATTCATAGTCTTCATTACCTGCGCCTGTCACATAATAATGGGTGACCAAAATATGTTGCTTGTGTGGATCAAATGTTGCCACCATATCTTGCACAATTCGGTTCATAACCTGTTCAATACTTTGGTACGCCGCCAATTCGTCTTCTGGGATTTGATAATAAACACGCGCGGTTGTTGGTTCGATAAATGGTAGTAAATAAATTTGCGCTTCTGGCGTTTCCACTGGTTTAAATGCACCCGCTAGCGTTGTATTAAGGAATAACCCGGTTTGCTCACGCCACTCATGGCCCGCTCCCAGACGTGTCGCACCGTCGTGATTCCCAGAGACTGCGTAAATCGGTAAATGATGGGTCAGGTTCATTTCTTTCAGCATCCGCTCCAAGGCCGTCACTGCCTGTGTTGATGCAATCGCGCGATCATAAAGGTCGCCAGCAATAATGACCCCGTCGACTTTTTCAGCAATCGCAATGTCTAACATCTTTTTAAAAGCAGCTTCCTGCTCTGATAACAAACTGAAGCCACCTAATTCTTTACCGATGTGCCAATCAGCTGTATGTAATAATTTCATGTGTCTCTCATTTCTCAAATGAAAAAGGCGACCAAACACGCACCGCTTGTTTGGGTCACCTTTCAGTGTCTTACAATGTGTCGACAATCTCGTCAAACTTTTCTTGGATAAAGTCACGTGATGCTAATAGCTTTTCTTGCTCATCAGTTGTTAAGTCTAGATTAGCTTCTGCTAACACGCCGTCACGGCCAATCACCGCCGGGTATGACAAATAAATGCCCATATCATCACGTCGGTTCGAAACCACTAATTCTGCGTGCGCATCAGCCATCACAGCTTTTGCAATCCGAACTGCAGCCGTTGCGACACCGTAACTCGTATAACCTTTGCCGTTTAACACGGTAAAGCCTCCCTTACGCGCTTCGGCTTCGATACCGGCCAAATCAATATCACCAGCATCAGCCAGCTTAGCAATTGGCTGACCAAGTACTTGCACCGTTGACCACGCGACAAATTGCGAATTACCGTGTTCACCTAAGTTATACCCGGATACTGAACGAGGGTCCAAGTCAAACGCCTCACCCACCGCACGTTGCATACGTGCCGTGTCTAGCAAGGTTCCCGTACCAATCACCTTATGTGTTGGAAATCCAGTAACTTGCTGGAATAATGCGGTAATAACGTCGACCGGGTTTGAAATCACAATCAGAACCCCGGTAAAGCCCGATTCTTTTAAATTGGTCCCCACCGATTGCACCATACTACTCGTAAACTTTAGTTCCGCAAATCGATCACCGCTTGGATTGTCCTGCTGTAACTTAATGTTCCCTAACGTCGAAATCACAACATCCGCGTCTTCCAACGCTGACCAATCATTAATTGTGATATTACCATGCATTTCTAAATTAGCCATCGCATCTTGGAAGTCCAGTTGATCCGCCGTTACCTTACGCTCGTTAGCGTCGATAAATACGTAATCATCTGCAACCCCTTGTGCAATTAACGCGTGTGCCACTGCACTACCGACGTTCCCCAACCCGATAATTCCGACTTTACGTGCCATATCATCCTCCAAAGTTTTAATAATTTCATTATACCGAAAACGGCCATTGTTCTCCACCGAACAACAGCCGTTACCTTTATGCTTTAAATAAATGTTTCGTTGCCGCCATCAACAATGCGGCTGCAATCATCAAAACCACCAAAATTAGATAAACAATATTCTGAATTTCGCCAGCTGGATTTGCCGTAAAGGCCATCCCGTAAAGCATCGGTCCAAACGCAGACATGAAGTAGCCACCGGCCTGAGCCATTCCGGATAGTCGCGCAGTTTCAACTGGTGAATCCGTCTTTGCAGCAAACATGGTCATCGTGTAAAGGAAGAAGAACGATGTCGCAAAACCAATCAAGACGGTTAATGTCCACCAATATGCCAGCGATGACGTATCCTGATTAAACAACATGATTGCCCCAGCCAGCGACAGCACACCCGCAATAGCAATTGCCATCATCGTCCCACGACGACGCATGTGAACAAGAATGTTTGGTACAATAATCGAAATTGGCATACCGATAAATGAGTAAAATGACATAATAACTGAAATTGCCCCTGCTGACACGTGATGATGAGCCATCATCGTTGGTAACCAAGCAACTCCCGTGTAATTAATCGTGGCCTGAACCCCGAACACAATCAAGAAAGGCCAGGCCCGTACATTGGTCCAAATACGCTTCTTAGGCGCTATGACTTGTTTTTCAGTCGCGGTTGTTTTCACTTTTTCTGGCACCAACCGTGCCGTATAGAACCAAAAGCCCAAAACAATTGCTGGCAATAGCACCAATAACCACATCACTGCATGCCAACCGAACGTCGCAACAACCGGTGCAGTTAACAAACTAAATGCGGCTGAACCCACCATAATCGTGAGTGAATAGAGTGATGTATAGACCCCGACTTTATGTGAAAAATAAGCAGCCACAAACGAAGGCATAAAGACATTTAAATGGGCAATACCAATTCCCACAAACACCGTGCCCAACAGCATCGTTGGCATCGTCACAACCAGTCGCAGTGCCGTCCCCAGAAAAATACTTGCAATTGACAAAAATAATGCTTTTTTAAGGCCAAACACAGCCATTGTTTTGGATGCAAAGTTTGAGATTAACAAAAACATCACCAATGGAATCGTTGTTAATATGCCTAACTGACCGCTAGGAACACCTAACTCCTGCGATATTTGTGACAACATCAATGGCAATGTCGTAATTGGCGACCGCATAATTAATCCGATCAACATGACACTTGCTGCTAATGCAATGCCCGTCGGTAAAACTTGTTTCTTACTCATGTACCCGCTCCTAAACCTTTTAAATCAAGATATCCAGCATACCATTGTTTCAGATATGAAAAAAGCCACCAGACGTCTCAATCTGGTGACTTTTTTGTTACTTTGCAAAGTTAGTGACTTTTAGGCATCAAAATCTTGCGCAACGGTACGCTCAGCAACAAGGCCAAGATAAACCCGGCCAATACTTGCATAATGTTAGCTGGTACATCGGCTAGTCCCGCCAAAAAGGCTGGACCAAGCTGCATTTTTGCACCACCGTTCAACCAGATTAAGAATGAACCGGCTAACCAGTACCCAACAACCATCACCAAACCGCCTAAGAAATTGCCAAAGACGCGCTTCCCAATCGAAGGATTTAACCCATACTTACCAATCACCCAACCTTCACCACCATGAATAAGTAATGAAAAGATCATCCATTGGGGATAACCAGCAAGTAAATCAAGCAATAAACCTGTTAACCCACCGACCATTGCGCCGGTTCTTGACCCATAGTGCCAAGCTGCGATAAAAATACCAGTTTCCACCAATGATACAAAGCCTGTTGGCGTCGGTATCTTGGCGACATAACTCAAGACAATATTGATAGCGACAATCACGGCCGCGATGGTTAATTGTTTCGTTTTCATTTTATTGTTCCTCACTTAAACGTCGTGCTGCCTGCCAAACATTACCAACCGGCAACGCCTCGTTTAACGGTACCCCATGTTTAATACCTTCGTACACAAATGCTTTTGCATCTGAGACTGCATGCGCCGTTGTTGCCCCAGCAGCTAACTGACTAGCTATCGCGGAAGAAAACGTGCAACCAGCTCCATTATTGTAGGCATTGGCCACCTTTTCTGTCTTAAAGGTCTTCAGACCATCAGCCGCCACTAAAACATCAACTGCTTCCTGACCAGCTAAACGCTTACCGCCTTTCACCACGACCGATTGGGCGCCCATTTGTTGCATGATACGCGCTGCCTCAGTCATATCAGCGGCTGTTTTAATCGTTCGACCGCTTAACAATTCTGCTTCCACTAAATTCGGTGTGGTAATAGTTGCCAACGGCAATAATTCAGTTTGAATGGCTTTCACCAGTTCATTGACGTTCGCCGTGCTTGTCTCTTTAAAAGCCATCACCGGATCAATTATGACTGGTAGGTGACTGGCATACTCTTTTAAATACTTCGCCACCAGTTCAACGTGTGCAACAGTCGGTAGTAAGCCAACCTTCACACCAGCAATATCGTCAATCGCAAAAATTGCATCAAGCTGGGCCGCTAAAATAGCAATCGGCACAGGATGAATGGTGAAATCATCTGGCGTGACAGTCACAATACTGGTGATGGCACTAAGCCCAAAGTAACCATATTCATTAAACGTTGCCAAATCGGCCTGAATGCCCCCACCAGCCAAAACGTCCGAACCTGCAATCGTTAACATTTTTGTTGGTTTCAATCTGCCATACCTCCACATCGATATCAATAAGATTAAGTTTAGCACAGAATTTTATGAGAATGTATGAAAAAATAAAAAGAGTGAATATCATCATTCACTCTTTCCATATATCAACCTTTTTGGCCCCACGAATTACCGTGAATGCCAGTATTACAGGCTTTAAATTACTTGATGGCGTCCTTCAAGGCCTTACCAGGCTTAAAGGCAGGAATCTTTGATGCAGCGATCTCAATTTCCTCACCTGTTTGTGGGTTGCGACCCTTACGAGCTGCACGTGTACGAACTTCGAAGTTACCAAAACCAATCAATTGTACCTTGTCACCCTTTGCCAAAGTATCTTGGATTGATGCAAAGACAGCATCAACTGCTGCCGTTGCGTCCTTCTTAGTCAAACCAGTTGTCGTTGCAACGTCGTTTACCAATTCTTGCTTGTTAGCCATGTTAATATCCTCCTGCTTAATAGCTGATTGGGATTCCCAATGTACGAAATGAAACTCGTTGTTCCCTTATTTCGATATTTAGAATAGCATAGTTACTTGACCTTAACAAGCGATTGTTTGCTTAAAACGTTGATATAGCGCGCTTTTCAGCCTTTTTCAACAAAAATTCATGTTTTGCCATCATTTTTCGTACAAAAAACGAAAAAGCACCAAATCCGAACGGACCGGTGCTTTTTATTCACTTGCTTACGTACGAGCACGCTTAATCAAGTGAATTGGTGTTCCTGTAAAGTCGAATGACTTACGAATTTGATTCTCGAGGAATCGCGCGTAAGAGAAGTGCATCAACTCTGGATCGTTAACAAACACCACAAAAGTTGGTGGTTGAATGGCAACCTGTGTTGCATAGTAAACACGCAAACGCTTACCATTTACCGTCGGCGTTGGGTTCAAAGCCAACGCGTCCATAATCACCTCATTCAGTGTTGCAGATTGCACACGCTTTTGGTGGTTTTCGTTAACCTGCTTAATCAACTCAGGCAACTTATTCAAACGTTGCTTCGTCTTGGCTGAAACGAAAATAATTGGTGCGTATGATAAGTATTGGAACTCATCACGAATCTGGTTTTCGAAGTCAGACATCGTGTGATTATCCTTTTCCAGGGTATCCCACTTGTTAACCACGATGATAATAGCCCGACCTGCTTCGTGCGCATAACCTGCCACGTGCTTGTCTTGCTCACGAATACCTTCTTCAGCGTTCAATACCATCAAAACAACGTTAGAGTCATCAATCGCACGCATCGCACGCATCACTGAATACTTTTCAGTCGACTCGTAGACCTTACCACGCTTACGAATACCAGCAGTGTCAACCATGACAAACTCATCACCGTCAGCAGACGTGAAGCGCGTGTCAATGGCATCACGTGTCGTTCCTGAGATGTCAGAAACAATAACACGTTCTTCACCTAGGATGGCATTCACAAGTGATGACTTACCAACATTTGGACGACCAATGAATGAGAAGCGGATTGAATCATCATCTGCTTCGTTGTCCGTTTCTGGGAAGTGTGAGACAACTTGATCTAACAAGTCTCCCAACCCAGTTCCGTGAGAACCTGAGATTGGGAATGGATCACCAAATCCCAACGCATAGAACTCATAGATTTCTGAACGCATTTCAATGTTATCGACCTTATTAACGGCCAATACGACTGGCTTTTTTGAACGGTACAAAATTTTTGCAACGCGTTCGTCAGCTTCCGTTAAACCTTCTTGCGCAGAAACCATGAAAACAATCACATCAGCTTCGTCAATCGCAATCTCAGCTTGTTGGACAATTTGCGTCATAAATGGCTCATCAGCCATGTCAATTCCACCAGTATCAATTAGACGGAATTCGCGGGTCAACCATTCTGCGCGCGTATAAATACGATCACGCGTAACGCCTGGTGTGTCCTCAACAATTGAGATACGATCACCAGCAATACGGTTAAAAATAGTTGACTTACCGACGTTTGGGCGGCCGACAACGGCCACAACAGGAAATCCCATGTTACCCTCTTTTCTGTCAGCGCACCGAGGCGGCCGACGTGTTCATTACTATTTTCGATTATACTGTTTAATACAGTATGTGTCTGTTATCGTGTGACCAGCACAAAAAATAGCCCATTTACGAAATTAAGCGTGCGTTAGGACAACCCAACACACGCTTAATTTTTTAAGCTATTAAAAGCTGATTAGTTGAAGTCCTTGAAGATATCTCCAAAGGCATCACCCAACGTAGCTGAACCCTCTTCTTCTGAAGTTGAGTAGTTAGTTGGAGCTTGTTCTTGGCGAGGACGACGTTGGCGACGAGGACGATCGTTGTTTGATTGACCTTCTTCGCGAGCAGGAGCCTCTTCCAAAGCCTTGATTGACAATGACAAACGTTGCTTGTCAGGGTTTACTTCCAAAACCTTAACCTTAACCTTGTCACCGGCCTTCAAAACATCACTTGGGTTAGCGATGTGCTTGTGTGAGATTTGTGAAACGTGAACCAAACCTTCAACACCAGGGAATACTTCAACAAAGGCACCAAAGTCAACAACGCGCTTAACAGTACCTTCCAAAACAGTTCCTTCTGGAGCTTCTGAAGCAGCAGCTTCCCAAGGACCAGGTTGCGTAGCCTTGATTGACAATGAGATACGTTCCTTTTCAGGATCCAATCCCAAAACCTTAACCTTAACATCTTCACCAACTGACAAAACGTCTGAAGGTTGTGAAACGCGCTCGTGTGAGATTTCAGATACGTGTACCAATCCGTCTACACCACCAAGGTCGATGAATGCACCGAAGTTAGTCATACGGGCAACCTTACCTTCAACGACGTCACCAACTGACAATTCGTTGAATACACGTGCCAATGCTGCTGAACGCTCTTCGTTCAAAACATCACGACGTGACAAGATCAAGCGGCTGTCAGCAGCGTTGATCTCAATAATCTTCGCGCGAATAGTTTGACCCTTGTATTGGTTCAAATCTTGCACGAAACGGTTCTCGATCATTGAAGCAGGCACGAATCCACGTACACCTTCAACGTCAACAACCAATCCACCCTTAACGACTTGCGTTACAGGTGCTTCCACAATGTCATCAACATTGTGCTTGCTTGCGATTTCTTCCCAAGCACGACGAGCTTCCAAACGACGCTTTGACAATAGGTATGATCCACCTTCCTTGTCAGAACCGATAGTTGAAACCACTACCAAATCCAAAACGTCTCCTACCTTGACAAGGTCATTAACGTTAGCATCACGGTCAGCCGTCAATTCGCGCATTGGGATAACACCCTCAACACCGGCACCTTCGATACCTACGATAACTTGACGAGCATCGTCAATTGCCAAGACTTCACCCTTAACTACATCGCCAACTTTAACTTCGGCTACGCTGTCAAGAGCTGCCAATAGCTCGTTGTTCTCTTCGTTCATTACAATATATCCTCCTGGTCACACGACTCTAGTAGTTATTATACCTAATCCTTTTATAAAATACTAGTAGTCACGGCCAACTTTCTTTACTAATTTATATTATTTGTTGGTTTTTGTCGCGATGATATCTTTGACTGCTGCCACAACACCATCAATTGACAAACCGGTTGTATCTAATTCAACTGCATCGTCAGCCTTCTTGAGTGGTGAAATTTCGCGGTGCGAGTCAAGATAATCACGTTTTTCAATCGCAACTTCCAACTCAGCCAACGTTGTGTTCATGCCCTTAGCTTGGTTTTCCTTAAAACGACGTTGCGCACGTTCAGCAACTGATGCAATCAAGAAAATCTTAACTTCCGCATTTGGTAAGACAGTTGTACCAATATCACGACCATCCATCACAACGCCACCCTTGGCTGCAATGTCACGTTGTAAAGCGGTCATTGCTTCACGAACAGCCGCATACGCAGAGACCGCTGAAACATTGGCTGTTACTTCAACAGAACGAATAGCTTCGGTCACTTCTGTGCCATTCAAGAAAACCCGTTGCACAGGTTCACCCGGTTCAAAAGTAATCGTTAGGTCTGGCAATAATGCCGTGACCCCTGCTTCATCTTCCGGCTTAACGCCGGCTTGAAAAGCAGCTAGTGTAATTGCGCGATACATCGCACCAGTATCAACATACACAAAGTTTAAATCTGATGCCAAAATTTTGGCAATCGTTGACTTACCTGCTGATGCAGGCCCGTCAATCGCAATTTGAATCGGATTCATTTCAGTAAGTTCCTCACTCGTTAATTTAACAATTAATTGTACGCTATTTCAGAACAAAATAAAAGAGACACACGATCATTGTGTCTCCTTATTTTTACTTCACTTTTAGCGATTGTCCGTAGTAACTCGAATAATTTGCCGCCGTTAAACCTGGATTCAACGAGTAAAGTGCTTCAGGGGTTGTCCCATTCGCAACGGCAAAGCTGTACAAAGTACCTGATTCGAATTTTACACTTCCTGCCTCGTCAGCTTCTGATGAAGAAGATGATGCTGATGACGAACTAGCTGATGACGAGGATGCCGCCTCGGAACTTATGCTACTTGTCGCGGCATTCGCAACGCTTTCTGACTCAGCGACTGCCTTAGACGATGCTGCGGCTTCTTTCGCTGCTTTTTCGCTGGCTGCCTTTGCTGCCTTTTTCGATGCCTGTGTGGCTGCCTGCTTTGCCCGTGACTCTGACTTAGCCGTTTCCGTTACTTTGCTTGTAGTCGTCGTGGTCTTAGTTGATGATGCAGCTGGCAATTCCGTGTTAGTGGTCGCATCTACCGGCTTATTCAACGCTTGCAAATACTTGTAAACGGGCACAAATGACAGAGCAATCACAATCAATACCAAAATTCCAACAACCATGCTGACACGTTGTGACTTACGTCGATTTTGTGTACGTGAGTATTGCTCAGGCGTGTCTTCTTTAAAAGACGCTTCCCATGGCTGTTGTTCATTATTTTTCTCGGTCATGATTGGTCTCCTTACTTCTCTTTTGATTACACCTTAGTCTACACTAACGGCTCATCAAAATTTAGTGTCACACCCATTCCTTAACCTAAATTAAAAAGTTTTGCCACTTGCGTACGCCAATCCGTCACACCAACTGGTTGTTCATCCTGTGTCGTCGCAACTAACGCAAGTTCTTCAGGGTGCCAATCATGTGCACCGACCGACTCAGTATTTGGTGCACCGGTCGTCTCATCCCCAAAGTGCGTTAGTAACGTCGCGCGGAGACCAGACGGTGACTTAGCATACCCAACCAAACGCGCTAAATCAGCCTGCCGTTGTTGCCGACGTTGTTCAAACATGTCTGCAATTTGATCTGCTGTTAGGCCTTGCTTGGTATAAAAGTCTAACAAATTAGCCTTATCTTTACCAATTTCATCAGTTCCAAAACGCTTTTCAAGATAGCCAAAAATCACTTCACGCGTTGGAATTGTACTATCGATCATATGCAATTGCATCGTTTCATCACCGGGCACATACAACAAAACAGCCGCTGATTGCTCGCCGTCACGCCCGGCACGTCCGATTTCTTGTAAATAATTTGCTAAATCATTACTCAAATGATAGTGAATGACATAGCGAACATCGTCTTTATCAATTCCCATACCGAAGGCTGATGTTGCCGTAATCACGTCAATTTGTCCCATCATAAACTGTTGTTGAATCCGGTAACGCGACATTGTATCCAATCCCGCATGGTAAGCAGCCACACGTTGGCCGGTTGTCTCACGCAACCATTCGGCCATTGAAGTCGCTAGCTTGCGACTTGAAAAGTAGACAATCCCGGGCTCTTTCAACTGCCGCACTAATTCAGCCAAACGTTCACGCTTTCGGCCTTCGTTATCTAGCTGCTCAGTGTGCAAATAAATATTTGGACGATCCACTGATTGCCGGTAAATAAACCAATCTTCTGGTACTAACCCAAATGGTGATGTGATATTTGACATCATTTGAGGAGTTGCTGTCGCCGTTAATAACAAAAGTTGTGGTTGGCCAAGCTTCTGATGGACTTGTGGCAAGGCCAGATAGTCGGGCCGAAAATCAGGCCCCCAACTCACAATCGTGTGTGCTTCATCAACAACCAACAAATTAATCTTTACTTTTCGTAAAGCTGATTGGACCACCGTTTGACCAAGCATTTCAGGAGACACAAACAAAAACTTATATTGGTTCAAACCACGCAAAATCGTACGGCGGGCATCTTGTGGCAGTGTTGAATTTAACGCAACCACCTTAGACTCACCCGCATAATTCAAACGGGCCACTTGGTCTTGCATCAAAGACAGCAATGGCGTCACGATGACAACTAATCCTTCGCGCAGATTACCCATCATTTGATAAATAAGTGACTTACCACCACCCGTTGGCAACATCGCCAATGTATTTTTACCAGCAGTTAACGCTTCCAACACCTCTGCTTGACCTGTCTTAAAGCTGGTAAAACCAAACTTGTCCGTCAATACGGCGGTCAATGCTTCCTTATCCACGAGCAGCCACCTCCATTTTGGTTAAGTAAATTTCATATAAACGGAACAAGAAGAACTCACGTGGATCATCTGAGGTCCGCACCGTTGTAAATTCCCATCCATCAATTGGGCCAACCAATTTTTCTTCAAAGTAACTCACAACATCTGGCGTTAAGTAGTTTTTATAAGGAAAATCACGAATTGGTAGCCAAATAGCCGCCGTTAATAAATGCTCACGGATTGTCCCAACTTTCAAACGACGACTCTTCACCATTTCGTCCATTGGACGTCCTGCGATCACACCGTTGTATGACGCTTGCACGCTGTTTGGCAACAAAGGCCGGTGGGCAACTGAATCCCACAACAACTTCAAGGGCGTATTTGCCCCACGTTGTAGTTCCTCAGACCAAATAGCATACTGATCTAATTGCCAGAAATAAAAATCTTCATCCGTCCAGGTTGCTGGGAAACCAAGTTGTTCAAAATTGAAACCCGGTGTGTTGTGACCGACCCATGTGGCAACCAAACGATCGGCATCTGCCTGTGGCCGACGCTGTAAGAAGCGCTGAATTGTTAAGGCCCAAGTGGCAGCCAAGCGTGGCGAATTCATATTTGCGTACCATTGCTTCACCGCCAGCATTGTGCGCGGATCGATTTGCAAAGGATAATACTTTTTATTTTCGTAAGCGACCTCAGAAACGACTTGGTTCGCTAGCCAAAAAGCTTGCATGAATGTCAGCACGTCATACTTGAGCAAAACAGCTAAGTGCTCGGGTACATAATGCGCAGTTTGGTAGGCCATTTGCGCTTCCTGACCAGCTGCGGTCAACACGTACTGGCCTTCTGTCACTTCGGACAACAACCCCTCTGTTACCAACGTTGCAATGCGCTGATCAAAAGTTGCCTTGTCCAATCGAGGCATCAAACCTGAGATTTGCAATAAATCATAACGCAGACCCCAATACTCCGTTGACACCGTTGCTTGACGCTTCAATAAACCAAAAATCACCCTGTGCCGGCGAGGTTCATCTGCCGAAAACAGGGTGATCAAGAAATCATTTGTCAACTGCTTGACCACCTCTCACTATTTTCTACTCAGTTTAAAGAAGAAATATCAGTCGTGCAAGCAATTTAGGATAAAGCGGACGGTCATAGCGCAGGTTCTACCCAACAACATGACCAACCATCATTGAAATTAATTTAATTGAGAATGCGTGTTCGTGATGACACGTCGCAAAGCAACAAAGACCAGACCAGCCACTGCCGTTAGGATGATGCCTTCAATCAAGTTAAACGGTATTACCATCCAAAGCAAATATGTCCCTAGACCAATCGTTGCCTTAATATCGAAATTAGCAAACATCGCATACAACGGTACCGCATAAACATAATTCAAGATGACCATCGCCAACGTCAATCCAACTGTTCCCAAGATTGATCCCGCGATAAAGCGTTTAACGGTCAGCTCACGATGTCCCACCATCAACATAATGACCGTCAATAAAACGCCCATCGCGACAATGTTCATTGGTAGCCCAATGTAGTCATTCACACCCGAATTATTTAAGAGCACCTTCAATAGTGAGCGTAAAATTAAAATTGCGTAACCACTCTTTAGATCAAGCATGAGTGCACCAATCAAAACCGGCACAAACGAAAAATCAATCTTTAAAAAAGTTGCACCAGGTATTAATGGGAATTGTGGAAATACCATTAATACAAACGAAATGGCCGCCAATAAGGCGATAACCGTTAACCGACGCGTCTTGTTCATGAAACAAATCCTCCACCTGGCATATTAAAAGGCCGGTTTCTTCACGCCAGGGCGACGTAAAAAAACCGACCATTACCAGTCAATTTATAAGTTCTTCTGCATACCAGACTTTACTGTCGGTCATGGAATCACACCATGTCAACCGCATTCGCGGGTCGCGGACTTACTGCGTTGCAGCTTACCGCCGGTCGGGAATTTCACCCTGCCCTGAAGATATTAAATTATTGGTGTAACCTTACCACGCATTAACCATCTAAGTCAACCTTGTGACGGAGCTTGTCGTATGTGTGCTTTTCATTATTCAACAAATCATAAATCCGCCGAATTTGCGGTGCAAACCACTTTAGCGTCAAATCTTGCGTCCCCTGCAATGTTTGAATTTGTAGGCGTCCTCGAATCAATCCTGTATCCGGGTTAATCGTATTCACTTGATCCAAGGTCATTCGTAATGAATCCAAATGGAATGGTCGCCAATGTGCAAAATACAAAGTTCCTGAATCACCGAGCGCAAAAGCATACCACTTATAACGGCCGGTTGGTTCACCAGCATCCGTCAAGCCAGCCATTTTAGTTAAAAAGGCTACCACAACCGTTTCATCATCAGCCAACGAACTCTCAATATTCTTGAAATGCTTACGTCCTAGCCAGCCCATTGGCTTCCATAGTAATGGCCAGCCAGCAACCTTGTGGCTTTTTGCGAAATCATACATACCTTCGCCAGTCTTCATAAAATTACGACCCGTTCTTGTATCCGGTGTTGCCATGGTTTATACCTCCGTCTTTCGTGCATATCAGCATTATTGATCAAATCGAAATGACCAGTTTGTTATATTCTATCAGACTTTTACCATCACAAATCTTCCAAAGCTCTGACGTGAACGACCGCCCGTAAGAACAGCCACCCACCCGAAACCACTAAGACCATCCCACCAGTGACCGGTGGCCAAATAAAAGCCAGCCCGGTGCCGACTAATCCAATTGCAATCAAGCCAATTCGACTACGATTCACTCGTCGCATCCGCTTTTGAACAACTGGATTTGCCAGGTGCTTCGACACAATGTGGCTCAAGTTGAACAACGCGCCCACCGATAAGACATAAACTAAACCATACGTTACGCTTGGCGCAACACTATTTGGAAATTCACCAAACCAGGCAGTCGTTATCGGTACCAATGACATTGGTAACAGTGTCAATACATTAATCCAGAGCAACCCACTATCAACTTTCTTTAAATTGCTGATAATCAGATGGTGACTAACCCAAAAACTCGCAGTAATAATAAAGCTCACCAAATAAGCTAAAAAGGTGCTCATCCAGGCATCATTCATAATCGCCGTCCAATTACCATCCGATGGTATCTTTAAGTCCAATACCATAATCGTAATGATAATTGCGAAAACCCCATCACTAAATGCTTCTAATCGTCCTTTTTCCATCATCCTCAACTCCTACAAAAAAAGACGGCCAAAACCGTCTTTTTTAGCTTACCAACGTCCTGCAGACTTTCGGTATTGCTTGCCGGCCTTCAAGGCTTGCACTTCTTCATAACGTAATGGGCGGTATTCACCAGGTGTCAACCCCGCTAAATCAAGCATACCGTAACGTTCACGGGTCAGCTTCAATACTTCGTGGCCAACCGCCTTCATCATTTCCTTGACTTGGTGGTACTTACCCTCATGAATCGTCAACTTGACAATTGCTGTATGATTCTTAGTATTCGTCGACGTGATTTCAGCACGAGCTGGCGCAGCCTTAAATGTTGTATAACGGCCATTTTGCTTTGTTCGCACCGTCACCCCATGACGTAATTGTTCAAGTTGTTCGTTCGTTGGGATGCCCTTCACCTTTGCAACGTAGACCTTATCGATGCGGTAACTTGGGTGCATCAAGCGGTTTGCGAGCTCACCGTCATTAGTCAACAGCAAAACCCCAGTCGTGTCGTAATCTAAACGGCCTACTGGATAGACACGCTCTGGTTCATCCACAATATCCATTACCGTTTGACGGCCCTTATCATCATTTGTCGTCGTAACGACCCCACGTGGCTTATTCAATAAGAAATAAACCAACTTTTCTCGTGAGTCGATTGGTTCACCACTTACTTCGATTTTATCTGATGGTTCTACCTTGGTACCTAACTCACGAACTGTCTTACCGTTCACTGTCACTTTACCGTCTAAAATTAATTGTTCAGACGCACGACGTGAGGCAACACCCGCTTGAGCCATTACTTTTTGCAATCGTTCTGCCATAGGTATTAATTATCTCTTTCTGCTGTTTCAGCTAACTCAGACAAATCAACGTCAAACGCTGATTGTCCACTTTCTTCAGTCATTAATGGCAGCGCAACATCTTGCTTTGCCCGTAATGCATCTAGTGCTTCTGCGGTAACAAGGGGTGGCAATTCTTCTAAATCGCCCAGACCGAAGTAATTTAAGAAGTACTCCGTTGTACCATACAGAATTGGCCGGCCCGGTTCATTAGCACGTCCACGACCTTCAACTAGGTTACGCAGCGCTAATTTTTGAATCGTTGCTTGTGATTGCACACCGCGAATCTCGTCTACTTCGACTCGCGTAATCGGTTGTTTATAAGCGATAATTGCAAGCACTTCTAATGAAGCCTGTGAAAGCGCCGTCGTTAACGGTGCCGTAAAATAACGATGGATCGTATCAGCTAGCACCGTCTTCGTGACTAGTTGATACCGTTCGTCAGTTTTCAGCACATCTAACGCGCTACTTTCATCAGTCGCATACTTCGCTGCCAAATCCTCAAGCAACCCAATCACAGCCGGTTTTGCAAAACCAGTAGCTGCCGCCATTTCTGCTACGGTGATACCTTCATCCCCAGCCACGAAGAGCAATCCTTCAATTTGCTGTAGACTATTCTTCATCGTCCAGTTCCTCATTCTCATCATATGGCACGTCACCCAGTTGCAACCGGATGGTGCCGAATTCATTTTCCTGTGTAACGACCAAATTTTGATGACGCACAAGTTCGAGCATCGCCAAAAAAGTGGTTACAAGTTTATCACGACTATCATCTTCACCAAAAAACGACGTGAACGTACGCTGTTCGCTAGGCATCATATCTGCCATCATGCGTGACATCTGCTCGCGAATTGACCAAGTCTCGCCACGTAACGTTCTTGGCCGCACTTGCTTTTTCGTCCGATTAGCAACCATCTGATTGAACGCCAGCTGCAAATCAAAGAGGCCCAAGCCTTCAGGGAGCGGTGCCACCTCAATATCTTCTGGAATAGCCATCGGTGCCCGCGAAAATTGTAATTGTCGGCCCTCTTCACGTTCACGCAAATCGTCAGCTGCCTGTTGATAACGCTGATATTCCAATAATTGGGCCATCAACGCTTCACGTGGATCCTCTTCATACACAAACTCCGCCAGATCCTGGTCGTATGTCAATTCTTCATTCTTAGGAATCAAATACGTAGATTTAATCGACATCAAAGTTGCAGCCATTACCAAAAACTCACCTGCAATATCTAAATTGCGTTCTTCAGCTTGATGCAAAAAATCTAAATATTGCTCTGTGATGGCCACGATTGGGATATCTAAAATATCCATTTCATTTACTTTAATTAGATGGAGTAATAAATCAAGTGGGCCATCGAACTCATCCAAATGATAGGTTACTTCTTCAGCCATTCGCTAATTTCCGCCATTCCGTTAAAATCGGTTGGGTTGCAATGGTGCCCACTAGCACTTTGTCTGCATACCGCATTTGCAGCGCTTCATAGATTTCGGCACCAACCTGATTACGTTCATTTTCGGCAACTTCGGGGCCAAAAACCACTAACCGTAATACTGCAGAGTCAAAAATTTTCTCGATACCGACCACTGCCACGTAATGTTGGGTTATCGGAGACTGCCACAACAAAATGTCTCGGCAATCGTCAGCTTGATACCATTCAATCTCACGTTGCACCGATGCAACATCGTGTAGGCGTGGCAAATATGAAAGCAAGCCCATTGCAATTTTGGGTTGATCTTTTCGAACAACGACTAACATGTTGCCTCCTTAATCAAGCGCGTGGGTGACTCTTTTGATACACCTCAGTCAAACGCTTATTTGAAATATGTGTATAAATTTGGGTCGTTGATATGTCAGCATGCCCCAGCAATTCTTGCACAATGCGTAAATCTGCCCCATTTTCCAAAATATGCGTGGCAAAAGAGTGACGCAAGGTGTGTGGTGACACGTCTTTAGTAATGCCCGCCGCTATCACCCACTGTTTAATGAGTTTCCACACACCCTGTCGCGTTAATTGGTGACCATGATCGTTTAGAAAAATCACCTGTTCATCCTGTTGTCGGCCAAGAAAAGGACGCCCATCCGCTAAATAACGTTGTAGCCAGTGCGTCGCAACATCACCGATCGGAATAATACGTTCCTTATCACCTTTTCCAATCGTTTGAATCAACCCTAAGTCAAGATGCAAATTATCTAAACGTAAATTCACCAATTCACTCACGCGTAAGCCTGTGGCATACATCACTTCTAGCATCGTTCGATTGCGCAAGCCTAACGTTGTATTGGTATCTGGGACCGCCAACAACGCTTCCACTTCGCTCAATGTTAAAACAGCTGGTAAATGCTGTGCCTTTTTGGGTGGATCAACCTGGGTCATCGGATCCGTTGTTGTCCAGCCACTATCAGTTGCAAATTGGAAAAACTTCCTTAAGGTCGACACCATGTGAATGACGGAGTTCCGTGATTTCCCCTGTGTCTCCATTTCACCTAGAAACGCCATAATCGTAAAACGATCAACTTGGGTGAGTGGCAATGATTTTTCCTTGTCGATTAAATAGGTAAAAAAATGCGTCAAATCTTGCCGGTATGATGTACGCGTGTTGGCTGACAACCCCCGCTCTACCGTCAAATAGTGCAGGTAGTCAACCATATTATCTTCGTATGGACCTACCTGTTTTGGCATCTTACTCGCCGTCACTCTCTTCGACCAAGAACAGCCCATTTTCGTTTTGGGTAATCTTGCGTTGCTTGTACAAGTTTCCAACCGCCCGCTTGAACTGTGACTTTGACATACCAAAATACTTCTTAATTTGCTTTGGATCTGACTTGTCTGTAAATGGCAGGCTCTTTGTTGATGAACGCTGTAATAGCGTCAACAACATCGCTGCATCATCAGAAATCGCCTCATACGCACGTGGTCGTAACGACAAGTTCAAGACACCATCATCACGGACACCGATAACACGCGCATCAACTTCCTCACCAAGACGAGGTTCGCGTTGCCGTTCATCCGGGTGAATAAAGCCAAAGTTATAGTCCGGTGTAATGACCAGCGTACCAACCATCTTCAAACGGTAAACCGTCGCTTTAACTTGCTTGTTCTTCATATCTGCCTTAGCTGGAATACGTACTGCTTGCAAGATGTCTGCCGAAGCAAGTTCACCCCACAAACGATCCTTCTTATCAATACGCAATGTAATCATCAGCTTGTCACCACGTTGGGGCCACAATTCTTTAATTGTTGGCAACTCGTCCAATGACACAACAACATCCTTATTTGGTAACCCAATATTGACAAACACGCCCAAATCACGTCGGATATCCGTCACAGTTCCCCAAGCAAAATGACCCAAGCGAACGTCTGGAATATTTTTTGTGATTTGCAAATTATGCTTTTCATTTTCGTAAGCAAACCCTGAAACAACGCCACCAACCTTGAGTGGCTTCAACAATTCCGCCTTGTCGATTTCATACGTTAACCCATCAATTTGTGCGAAATAGTACTTGTCATTTTCATCTGTCACCTTAGCTGAGATGATATCGCCAATTTTGTGTGTCATATTTATTTTCTCCATATATCTCTTTACATCAGCTGCATCAACCACTCACAGGTCGTCCGATGCCACAGCGCTGGCAAAGCCGTTTTCACTGACATGCCGTCAGTAAACCTATTTTCTGTCTAAACTCTAGTTTACCAGATGCCAGTGATAATATGTAAACTAATTCTGCATTTTTGCGCAAGTTTTGTTAAAATAAGTAGACATTAATTTTTGAAAGCGAGATTTCCCCTCATGAAGGCAGTTGGAATGGAACCCCAAGTCTTGATCGACATTCTTGTCGGTGCCAAGATTGGTGTTGTTTACCCCTTTGGAACTGATCACCGCGGTGATTTAGTTGTTACATCATACGCACTTAAGCAAGCTGGTCTACCATCAAGTATGGCCGGTGCTGTTGTGCAATTAGAAGACGTTGAAGAAACGGCACCTGGTAACTTCGTCTGGAAGTTCAACCCAGATGTGACGTTGATTCGTCCTTTTAAGGTCCACGGTACAATGGAATTGTTCGATGTCGATGATGACTTGATTCACGCTGAACCAACAAACTGGTTCAACGTCGAAAAGGAAAACGAAGGTCACGCCAAGATCGCTGACTGGATGGATAGCTACGTGGCTGCCCACCCTGATATCGATCGTATTCCTCGCGCCGAAATTCCTGAAGAAATCGCCGCGTTGGCGATCTCATTCGATGAATGGCGTGAAGCCTACTTCAACTTCTTGTTTAAGCCATTGAAGGCGCAAAAGCAAGAATTACGTACAAAGCGCTACGATGTTGACCCATTGTAAGCACATTTAAAAAGCTGCCTGAATCGCAAAGATTCCAGGCAGCTTTTTATATTCACCGTACTTTTTTGATAAGTGGGCGCATCATCAATGGCGCAATCAAAGTTGATGCAATGATTACGACAACAATTTCACCAAAAACTTTACCAGATAAAATACCACCAGTTGCCCCGATTTGAGCAATCACCAACGCCATTTCACCACGTGACACCATACCGGCGCCAATTGCATTTCCAGTGTGCTTATCAAGTCCCGCCATTCGCGCGCCGATACCAGCACCGTAATATTTGGTCGCCACAGCAAATACCGTCAGCACCACCATCGCTATCCACGTCTTTGACAGATCATGAAAGACCACATTAAGTCCGATTGAACCAAAAAAGATTGGAAAGACCGTCCATTGTCCAAAGATTTCGCTAGCATGTAAGATTTTATCTGATCGAGAAGATTGACGTAGCAATACACCAAATGCAAACGCAATAATTGGCATAATGGTGTTTAAACCAAGCCCTGAACCCCCAATAAATAATGAATATGCTGTGACCAGTAACAACGCCATAATGTCATCTAGCACCGCAGCACCTAAGATAACCGCGCCCATTTGTGTCCCAAGTTTACCTTGTTCACCGAGCACCGAAATGGTAATTGAGATTGATGTCGCCGCAAACACGACACCCCAAAACAACGCAATTTGCCATTCATAACCAAATACCAACGCAATGACTGGGAAAACGACCAACGGTGCAATAACACCCATCAACGCTGTAAAATTCGCTGCTTTGAAATTATCACGTAACTGACGAGCATCCGTTTCAAGACCGGCGTTAACCATTAACAACAGTACGCCAAACTCTGACACAATGTGCATCAAATGCGAAGGTTCAACCCAATGTAGCAATGCCGGCCCCACAACCACACCTGCTATTAATTGGCCAACAACCTTTGCCATCCCTAATTTGGTTGCTGCCCAGCCAAACGCCAAAGTAATCGCCAGCAACACCACCATCAATATAATCTCCATAAAACCTACCTCCAAATCACAAAAAAGCGCGCACTTCTCATCCCCCTGGTTACCCACCCAGGAAACTTGAAGCACACGCCCAACCGATATCTCTATTCACTTTAAACAAATTACTGATTGCGAGAGAACAAGTTACTAAATGGTGACTCACCAGTGTTCGCAACTTGCGTCAAGAAAATCTTAATGGCCGTTTGAGTTGTCAAACCTTGTGACTTGAAAATCTCATCAGCCTTGTCCTTGACGTTGTCCTCAACGCGCAATTGAATCAACTTCTCTGCCATAACATTACATCCCTTCGCAAATGCTTAATTTGTATAAACATATTGTAGCATATATCGGACTTACAATACTATCAATATCATTGCATATTACTAGGGGATTGTACGGCTAATCTATGATTTTTATTTGACATAGCCTAAAATCAGCTATTTATTATCCGTATCAAACACAATTGTTACGGGTCCGTCATTCACGAGGCTGACTTTCATATCAGCCCCGAATTCACCAGTTTCAACGCGAACACCGGTCGCTGCTAATTTTGTATTAAATCGGTCATACATCTTCTTAGCAAAATCCGGGGCACCCGCCGCTGTAAAACTGGGTCGATTCCCCTTACGTGTATCAGCATAAAGGGTGAATTGTGAAATCGATAAAATCGCACCATCAACATCCGTTAAGCTAAGGTTCATTTTACCAGCTTGATCTTCAAACACTCTTAAATTAGTTATCTTTCGTACCAAATAATCCAATTCAGCGTCTGTATCAGCATCTTGAACACCAACCAGTAGCATAAAACCTTGCTCGATAGCGCCTAGCTGATTACCGGCTACGGTAACACTGGCTTCTGACACGCGTTGTAGAATAACCTTCATTATTTGAATGCTCGCTTTACTTCGTAGACATCTTTGACATTCTTAATCGAATCCATAATGTGTTCCAATTGATCCAAGTTTCGGACACCAACACTCATTGAAATATTAACGTTGTTGTTGTGATCGATGCGCCCATTAACAAAGTTTAATGACTTTGTCGTGTTGTTGACCGTCCGAATCACGTCATTCAACAACTTGTTACGGTTGGTTGCAGTCACTGCCAAGTCCGCCTCATATTCGTTCTTAGTGTCGCCGTCTGGCTTTTCCCAAGCGACGTCAACCAAGCGTTGACCTTCTGTCTCAGCAGCGCGTAAATTAGGGCAACCTAGCCGGTGAACTGATACACCGCGGCCCTTGGTTACATAACCAATTACTTCATCACCAGGTACAGGTGTGCAGCAACGGCCTAACCGAACCAGCAAATTATCAACACCTTGAATAACAATCCGATCTTCGCCGTGCTGTGGCTTTTCCTTGGCTCGTTTTGAATCGTTCTCAATCGTCTGATGCTCTTCCAAAATAGCCCGTTGTTCAGCAACCTGACGTGCTTCTTCCAGTTCTGCACGTTTCTCTTCAGTAAACTTGTTTGCGACACCTTGCGGCTTCAAATCACCAAAACCAAGTGATGCATACATATCATCAACACTCAAGAAATGTAACTTTTCGGCCGACTTCACTTCGTTTTCAGCTGACATTAATTCATCAACATCAAAACCTTCCTCGTTGAGCCAATCAGCCACCATCTTCTTGCCGGCTGCAATGTTCTCCGCTTTATCTTGCTTGCGGAAATACTGCTTGATTTTATTACGAGCGCGACGTGTTGAAACCAAATTCATCCAGTCACGGTTTGGCTTAGCATTTTGTGAGGTCACAATCTCAACAATATCACCCGTCTTAATTGGGTAATCAAGCGGTACCATGCGGTCGTTAACCTTAGCTCCTGTTGTGTGATTACCAACATTTGTGTGGATACTGTACGCCATGTCTAATGGTCCTGCCCCCTTGGCAAGTTCAATAACATCGCCCTTTGGCGTAAAGGCGAACACTCGGTCAGTAAACAAATCACCCTTTACAGACTCCATGAAATCGTCCGCATCGCGAGCGTCTTCTTGTAATTCCAAAATTCCTTGAATCACATTCAGCTTTTGCTGATCGGCATTTTGAACATCGGCACCCGCAAAATTACCTTCTTTATACGCCCAGTGTGCAGCAACACCAAATTCAGCAACTTCATGCATCTGGTACGTACGAATTTGAACTTCAAGTGGACGACCACCTGGTCCAATCACTGATGTGTGTAGCGATTGATAACCATTGGCCTTTGGCAACGCGATATAATCCTTAAAGCGACCTGGCATCGGCGTCCAACGGGCGTGGATAGCTCCCAAAACAGCGTATGTCTCCGGAATCGTATCTACCAGCACACGAATCGCCAACAAGTCGTAAATTTCGTCGAACTTTTTCTTCTTGTCAACCATCTTCCGATAGATTGAGTAAATGTGTTTTGGCCGACCATACACTTCAGCATGCTTCAAATGTAATTCAGTAATTGCGTGTTCAATGTCATCAACTGCTTGGTCAACAATCTCTAACCGTTCTTGGCGTCGTAATTGCATTGACTTAGCAATGTCGTGATAGGCTTCTGGTTCTAGATAGCGCAACGACATATCTTCCAGCTCCCACTTAATCGTCATAATTCCCAAACGATCAGCAAGTGGTGCGTAAATTTCCAACGTTTCCGATGCAATCCGCTTCTGCTTTTCCTCACGCAACGCACTCAATGTGCGCATATTGTGCAGACGGTCCGCCAATTTCACAATGATGACACGAATGTCATGTGACATCGCCAACAGTAATTTACGGTGATTTTCAGCTAGTTGCTCCCGTGATGATTTGTATTCAATCTTTGAAAGTTTTGACACCCCATCAACAATAACAGCAACATCATGACCAAACTCACGCTCGACATCTTCTAAAGTTGCATCTGTATCTTCAACAACGTCATGCAAATATCCCGCCACTACTGTATCCGGATCCATATGTAAGTCAGCCAAAATACCTGCTACTTGGATAGGATGAATGATGTAAGGTTCACCAGACTTACGCTTTTGTTCTTGATGGAGATTGCACGCAAAATCATAGGCTTTATCAACCTTTTTAACATGCTCCTCATTCATATAGCCGGCAACCAAGTCGTGCACTTCTTGTGCGGTTAACACTTTTGCTTCTGCCATAGATTTATCCTCTGTTTTCCAGACCAACACCGATTGGGATTCATACCCGCAGCATCTAATCCGTATTTATCCACCTGGATAGTTATTGTCTATTGTAACGCACTTTATCCGGCTTTTGATAGCCCTTTGTATTACAGCTTGACGACAGTGTTCGTTTTTAGCCAAAAAAACGACCTATCGTCTGATAAGTCGTCCGAATTGTTCTTAGTCTAACTGAAATACAACATTATTAGCCCCTAAAATCTGTTGTAAGGCATTTAAGGTGTCATCCCCATCGGTTAACCAATTTTGTTGGCCAAGTGCTAACTTTTTACCCGTCGCCTCATAGACCGCCAAAACTGGATTCTTGCCATGATGTGACTGAATCACAACATTTAACGCGTCAAGCGCGCCTGCTGCCTCAGCGGCGGCTGTTATTTTCAAATACCACCGCCCGGTTGCCCGACTAGTTAGTGCTTCCGGTTGTCCTTGACTATTGGCACTGCCAAAGCGTTTAATGGCTTTTCCCGCATCCATCACCGTATTTGCCACGATTTGGATGTCGTCACGCCCGCGTTGCTGTTCGACTTTACCCGTCACAACGAGTACTTTTTCCGGTTCCAATAATGCTGCTGATCGCATAAACAATTGTGGGAATAACGTAATAGAAATCGAACCTGTTAGGTCCATCCCATCAACAAATGCCATTTGATCCCCTTTTTTAGTGCGAATCTTTTTGACATTTTCGACATACACAATAATCGTTGCCTGGTTCATTCCTACTGCCAGCGAGGCAATATCCAAACGCTTATTCTCAGGTATCGCGTTTAAGTACGGTTCGATTGGGTGTCCACTAAGATAAACGCCCAAATACTCACGTTCATAACCTAATTTTTCTGCCGATGGCAATTCATCAACTTCCCGTACTTTCGGCGTCAGCGACGCAAAGAGCGACATCGATTCACCGGCTAAACCAACCGCGTCGATGAACCCGCGCAATGATGCCAGAATTGAGGCACGGTTGTAACCAAACTCATCCAAGGCACCCGCATACACTAACGGTTCCAATTGTTCAGCTTTTCGATATTTGCTCTCTAAACGACCAATTAAGTTACCCAAATCTTTAAACGCCCCATTTTCCTGACGCTCACGCAGAATTGATTCACGAAAATCTCGGCGCATACCACTAATCGAAGCCAAACCCATTTGTAAGGCACCCGCTTTATTCATCGAGTAACCTTGCCAAGAGTGATTAATACTTGGGCCTAGTAAAGTCACTCCCGAAGCTTTTGCCTCTGCAATGTATGTACTGACCTTTTTCTTATCCGCAATGGCATCATTCAAAACCGCTTTATAGAAAGCTGCTGGATAATGCGCCTTAATATAAGCAAGTTGAAAGGCTAACTTCGAATAAGCAACCGCGTGGGAGCGATTAAACCCGTACTGTGCAAACGTCTCGATATAACCGAACACCTGCTCAGCGACCTGACTATCATGTCCTTTTGCAACAGCCCCATTAACGAAATCTGCCTTCATGGCCGCAATTTTTGCGCCATCCTTCTTAGACATCGCACGACGCAACAAATCGGCACCGCCTAGTGAGAAGCCCGCAAATTGTTCGGCAACACGCATAACCTGCTCTTGGTACACAATGATGCCATAGGTTGGCGCTAAAATATCAGCCATACTTTGGTCAGGTACGTCTTGAGCTTCTTGACCATGTTTACGGGCCACGAAATGCGGAATATTCTGCATTGGTCCAGGTCTGAAAAGCGCATTCGCGGCGACAATGTCCTCAAAGCGATCGGGCTGTAGTTGCCGCAAAATATTCTTCATCCCGGCCGATTCAAATTGGAAGACCCCATTTGTCATTCCGTGCCGGAATAATCTTAACGTCGCGTCGTCATTTAAATCAATCGTCGCAATATTGAAATTAGCACTGTCTTCTTGTTTCTGGATTTCACGTAGCGCAATGTCCAAAATATTTAAATTCGACAATGCCAAGAAATCCATTTTCAAAAGACCAAGCGCTTCTACCGGTCCCTTTGGCAATTGGGTCACCAACCGACCATCTTCACCCAGTTGCACTGGCATTGTATCAACCAATGGATCGGCTGACAGCACAACACCTGCTGCGTGCAAAGATGAATTACGTGGCAGCCCTTCTAGCTTACGGGCTGTCTCGTAAAGTAACTCACCGTCCACTGGCACATCAATGAGGGCATTGCGGAACGGCTGTGATTGTTCATAGGCTGCCGTTAAATCAGCAGCATCCCGTGGCATCGCCTTTGATAGTGTGTCAATTTGACTAGGATTTAGTCCAAACACACGGGCGACGTCACGAATAACTGCACGTTGGGCCATAGTCGAGAACGTAATAATTTGCGCTACCCGCTCATGTCCATACTTTTCATGCAGATAGGCAAGCACCTCTTCACGGCGGTTATCTGGAATATCAATATCGATATCTGGCATTTGTGCACGTTCAGGATTTAAAAATCGCTCAAACAATAAATCATACGCAATTGGATCAACATCCGTAATCCATAGCGTATAAGCAACCAATGAACCCGCGGCTGATCCACGACCAGGTCCCGTCCGAATCGCTTGCTTATGTGCAAAATTAATCACGTCCCAAACGATTAAGAAATAATCCGCGAACCCTAAGTCAATAATAACCGCTAACTCTTCATCCAACCGTTGCCGATAAACAGACGCATCAACATCAAGCCCATGCAATCGATTTTTCAATCCCGTTTGGGCTAAAGTTCGTAAATAATCAGCGGACGTCTCACCATTCGGTGTCGTAAAAGCAGGCAACGTCACAGCCGACTTCACCAACTCAAAATCAGAGTGTTCAGCAATCCAATCGGTATTCGCAACTGCTTCGGCTAGACCAGCCGTTTCAAACGATGCTTGCCATTCACTGACAGTCGGCAAATACGCTGTGGCCGGTTCTCTCTGTGCCTGGCCAACATTCGTAATGACCTCACCTTGCCCCAATTTTTGAATCACCTGCGCAGCAAATTGATCACTTGCGTCAGCATAAGTTACTTCCGCCATCGCTAATAAACGGGCTCCCGTGGTGTCAGCCAATTGTTTCATAGCAGTTAACAATTCTGGGCGCATTGTTGGTGTTACACCCAGAAATACATGGTCAGCTGTTGAAGCGGTAATCAACGTTTGAATCATTGTCAATGCCCGTTCCGGTTCTGCCCCTAGTACAACCGACAATTCACCAACGGCAGGCAAAATCACATATAAGCCTGATAAAAATTGTGCAATATCCGCAAACGAGGTGGTGTCATGGGTTTGTATATAGCTGCTAATCACCAAAAGGTGGTGATACCCCGTTTGGTTTTCAACTAAAAAGACAATCGGATAAGGTTGTGATGTCACAAGGCCGTGTAACGTGGCTGTTAAGCCCAAAATCGGCTTAATATCGGCTTCCTTCGCTGCGCGATAAAAATTATCCATGCCATACAAGACATTGTTATCCGTAATTGCCACAGCGGTGTAGCCCTTTGCCTTGGCAGATTTAACTAATTGGGCCGGCATCATTGGACTTTGTAACAAACTAAAGGCTGTCTTTGTCTGTAACGGTACCATTGTGGGCTCCTTTCCGAACATGTTCGTTCAAATTCGTTTTAACTTAATTTCATTATAGCGATTTGCATAACAAAAGACCACCCGCAGAACGTGAGTGGTCTTTAGAGTCGTGTAATCAACTGTTAGTCTTCAGCGTGAGCTGCATCCTTAGGCGCAGCAGACTTTGAAATAGCAGCAAATGCAATCGCACCGATTGCACCAATCACCATCGCAAATAGAGACGTTGCAGTTGCGTTGTATGAAGTTCCTTCCAAGGCGCTACCGATGTAACCGATAATTTCGCCAAGGATGAACGTCCAAAAGAAAGTTACGACGTACTTCATTTTTTCTACCTCTTAGCCTTTTCTGGCCAAAATGATTTTACTGTCACAGTTTACGCCTATTCTAACCATTTGTCACTTTTTAAACTGTTCCAAATGGCTAACATTTATCGGCGCGTGTATTTCACAATCCGCCAATCATAATCATTATCCGCATCAGCGCGTCCAGAGGCAATCTCTTCGGCAATCCATACCGTTTGATCCACCGGTGGCATGAGAACATCCCCCATAAAATCAGTATCTAAATAGGTGACGTACAAGATATCTGCCACTGGTAAGTAGCTATCATAAATTGCTTTACCGCCAATAACCGCCAGTTTCATGCCTTTTTCATCGGCAATCTGCTCCGCTTCGGCCATTGTATAGACTTTTTCAAAACCGGCAGGCACATCCAACATTTCATCATGCGTTAACACCATGTTGATTCGCTCTGGCAAGGCACGCCCGCCAAAGCTCAGCATGGTGTTGCGCCCCATCAAAGCAACTTGATGAATCGTTTGTTCCTTAAAAAAATTCATATCAGCTTTCTGTCGCCATGGAATCGAGCCATTTAATGCAATTGTGCCATTATTAGTCTGTGCCCAAATCAAAATCTTTTCAGCCACTATCGCTTACCCCTCTACGCGTTCTGACAATTCTTCCCAACGCATCATCTTATCTTCGAGCGCTTGGTTTGTCTCATCTAATTGTGCCTGTAACTCACTCAACTTACCAAAATCAGCCCCATTTTCGACCATGTCAGCCTCAATTTGACTAATCTTACCCTCAAGTTCAGCAATGTCATCCTCAATCGTTTCCCACTCTTTTTGCTCAGACCAGGTCAACTTCTTTTTCTTAGGTACCTCGACAACCGGTTTCTTTTCTGCAGTGGGCTTAACTGGCTTTGGTGCATCCGTCGTCGGCGCCCCAAATTCAGCTAGGTAATCGCTAAACATGCCCCGGTAACGCGTAATGCGGCCGGCGCCTTGGAAGATAATCAATTGGTCGGCTACCTTGTCCAAGAAGTAACGGTCGTGGGAAACGGTAATGACCGTGCCTGCAAACGAACGCAAGTAATCCTCCAGAACCGTCAACGTACCAATGTCCAGGTCGTTAGTTGGTTCGTCCAAAAGCAACACGTTTGGTTGTTGAATCAACAACTTCAATAGGTACAAACGACGCTTCTCACCACCTGACAATTGGCGAATCAACGTGCCGTGCATGAAGCTTGGGAACAAGAATTGCTCCAAGAGTTCAGCAGCCGATACAACGTTACCGTTACGGTCAGTCACTTCTTCAGCAACTTCGGATAGGTACGCCAACATACGCTTGTCCTCAGGAATTGGTTCCGTCACTTGTGTGTAGTAAGCCATCTTAACCGTCTCACCGATTTCAATCACACCAGAATCTAGTTGCTGAACACCCGCAATTGCATTCAACAACGTTGACTTTCCAGTCCCGTTTGGCCCCGTAATCCCAATACGTTGGTTCGCTTGAATCAATTCATTGAAATCATCCAAAATCACACGGCCATCAAAGGCCAAACTGGCATGTTCAATGTTGATAACCTTCTTACCTAAGCGTTGCTGTCCCATGTTCACTTCAACATCGCCTTCAACTTGACGGGTACCTTGTTGTGCTGCCAAGTCAGCAAAGGCATTTTCGCGAGCCTTTTGCTTCGTAGAACGGGCCTTCGCACCTGTACGCATCCAAGCCAATTCCTTCTTGTAAAGTTGGGCAGACTTGTGTTCAGCAACCGCTTCGGCCTCAACACGTTCAGCCTTAGAGGTCACATACTTCTCGTAGTTACCAATGTATTCGTACAACTTACCAAATGACATTTCGAAAATGCGGTTCGTCACGATATCCAAGAAGTAACGATCGTGGGTAACCGTCATCACAGCACCCTTGTAATCAGACAAGTACTTCTCCAACCACTCAATAGAATCAAAGTCCAAGTGGTTAGTTGGCTCGTCCAACAGCAACAAGTCAGGCGCTTGAATCAACACTTGTGCCAATCCAACACGCTTACGTTGTCCACCAGACAAAGCCGACACAGGCAAATCCAAATTAGGCAAATGCAATTGCGTTAAAATCGTCTTAACCTCAGACTCCGCTACCCAAGCATCTTCTTGCGTCATTTGTTGTTCCAACTTCGTGTAACGGTTCAACAACTTCTCATCAGTTGGATTAGCTGAATACGCCTCCAAAGCTGCCTCGTAGTCTCGAATCAATTGGAACACTGGTTGTGCACCAGCGAAAATAGCTTCCATCACTTTCTTGTCGCCATCAAGTGGTGGCTCTTGTTGCAAATAACCAATCGTATAGTCGTTTGGTGTATTAATTGATCCACTGTCGGCAGGATTCAAGCCCGAAATGGCGTTCAATAACGTCGTCTTGCCAGTTCCGTTTACCCCGACAATTCCGACACGGTCACCCGTTTCGATTAGGAAAGAAACTTGGTCAAGCAAGGTCTTCTCACCATAAACACTCTTTAAATCAGTCGCACGTAATTGCTTCATCGTTTACTTCTTCGCTTTCTCTGCCATTGTTTGTGCCTCTGCCAAAAGCACATCATGACTATTGTTCAGGTCACCCGCAACCACTTTTTGCTCAAGCGTTGCCAGAATCTTACCAAATAACGGCCCTGGCTGCATCCCCAATTCCTTGGTTAGGTTACCACCGTTAAAGGCTAACTCACCCTTATTTTTTATCTTCAAATCTTCATAGCGTGACTTAAGCCCCGCGACATCAACAACCAGTTCACTCAACTTAGCAACCGCTAACACGTTGTCGATGGCGTTACCAGCTTCGTACAAATCCCAGGCCGCGACATCACCTAATCGGAGCTTATTGAGCAACTTAATTGAAGCCTTGATTGTCTTAACCATATCATTAGATTGCTTCCACTTTTTCAAGAAAACAACCGCATCTTCTGGTGTTAGGCCAAGCTCAAATACTAATAGTGTCCACGCTGCCACGTCATTTTGAGGTTGCGCATCTGCTAATAGTTCCGCATAACCAATCAAATCAATATCAACCACCTCAAGGCCGGGCATATACTGATTTAAATTCGTTGCAATCATTTCCAACAGACCGTAGCGAGCCGCCTTACCTTGTAGCAACTTGGTGAACTCTACGTTTGTTCGTTCGATTGCAATGTTAGCTAATAATGGCGCATTGTCCTTGATAGCTTGCAATGTGGCTGCTTCAATTTTGAAGTCTAACTGTGCTGCGAAACGAACTGCCCGCATCATACGTAGCGCATCTTCATGAAAACGCTCTTCCGCTTCGCCAACGGCGCGTAAAATATGATTGTCCATGTCTGACAAACCATCAAACATATCAATAATTTCGCCGTCCTTGGTCAACGCAAAGGCGTTAACCGTGAAATCACGGCGCTTTAAATCTTCTGCTAAGGAACGAACAAACGTCACCTCATCCGGACGACGAAAATCTGTATAGGTCGACTCCGTTCGGAAAGTCGTTGTTTCATATCCTTGACCGTGATCCAGAATCATGACTGTGCCATGTTCGATCCCCGTATCCACTGTTCGCTCAAACAAAGCCTTCACTTCCTCTGGATACGCCGATGTGGCAATATCCACATCGTGAATTGGCTTACCCAACAACGTATCGCGGACTGATCCGCCGACGAAATACGCTTCAAAGCCAGCCGCCTCAATCGTTTCTAAAATTGGCAATGCCGCAACGAACTCTGCTGGCATATTCTCTAACTTCATTTCAAAGGTCCTCCTTGGACTTACTCGTTCTTTAAGTATACCAGGAATTTGTTGTTAATTTGGCGTACCGTAAACTAAACAAGGTTCAAATCACGGTTATGACGCAATTAAAATCGAAAAGGCTAGCTGCTCACATTAAGAACAGCTAGCCTTTTCGTTAAGGTAAGAATATTAAAAAGGCAGATCCGTATACAAAATACTTATAGACGTTTTTCCCACTTAATTGTAAATATGAACCATTACTTTTAATAATATAGGCTGATAGTATAACGACCAGCATGTCTAAAATTATTCCTGATACGCCGTAATTTAATCCAGCTCCTATAATATTAAGTATGCGTAGTGCAAATAGTAAGACAATCAGCAAGTCAATGATGATTAATAATATCAACTGATTTTTAATAGCGTGCATTGATTTGTTCCTTTCCCATTTAGGCGTGCTTTTATATTTATTTAAAATGTTTGTTTATTACCGTTAACGCAATATGCCAACTCATTAATAGGTAAAGAAACCATAATGCTGTTCCTTGTTTTATGGTTGTTGCCAAGATTGTAAATACGATTATTAGTATTAATAGTGCGACAATCTGGGCAATCCTCTTTTTATTAATGTGCATATCGTTCTAATTGCCTGCTTGTTGCTGAAAATATTTCAAAATCTTTAATTGCGTCCACGCCTATTCCTCCTCGATTACGTCATTAATTACAATCTTTGATTAGCCATACAAACGCCTTAATCCTTCATACAATTATGTACCATGTTTTTCTCTAATAAAAGCAAGGTCAGTTTACAGATGTAAACCGTGTTTAATAGCCCCTACTCAATGACCCATAAGCAAAGGCAGCCGATCTCAAAAAAGTAAAATCAGCCGCCTAAGAAAAGTTCAAAATATTAACTTTCACTTTTGGTTTCTAACAAGACTCCAAGTGCACCTAAAGTAGCTATTAAAACCGTGAAATACGTCAGCTGCCATAACGTTAGTACCAACCCAAGAAAAAGAATTAACAATTCTAAATTAATCTTGTTATTTCCAGGATTTGCGCTGAAGAATCTGAGAATAACAGAAATAAATCCCAGAACGCTTAGTATCGCAACAATTATTAAAAGTATCGTCTTAATCATTTATAATCCTCAAACTCTCCGATAATAATTCACAATCAAATAATGCTTTATATTATAAATGCCAAAAAATTCAGGAACATGTGCCCCAATATAGGGATTTCTATTCTCTTGGTTTTTATATATGAACTTGCAAGAATTACTCCAACCACAAAATACGGTAATAAATTTATTGAGAAGTCTGAAGTATGCAACAGTGCAAATATCCCGGAGCTAATAAAAATTCCTGATCCCAAACTTATTTTGGAAATTCCAAACACAGTAGACCATCCGGAAAGAAAAACGCCCCTAAAAATCAGTTCTTCTAAAATAGGAGCAATAATGACAGTTTCAATAATCAATCCCACTGAATTATATTTATATAATTTCAATATCGCCTTTTGATTGTCAGTATTAGTCACTACACTCATATCCTGTAAATAGTTTGAACATATTTGAATAATAACCATAGATAGCAAAACGCTAAGCAAAATCATAGCTAATTTTCTAACGGTTTTTACGCTAACATCCTTTGTATATTCGCCAATTTTAAATAACTTGTTATATAAAAAAATAGCAATAGCAATTTGAATTGCAAAACCAATAATCGTTAAAATAATTTTAGGAAATCCAGTATTTATGTGACTTGTCATAGTTAACGGTAATACCGCCAGTTGCTGCAAAAATATTATCCCAATGAATAACACAAAATAATTTATTGATGTATTTATTTTTTTAATATGTATTCGAATTTCATGACTATGTCCTCATAAAAAATGTAAGCATCATTGTTCAATGATGCTTACATTTCAATAAAATTAATGTTTCATACCGTAATTAATGCCATCTTTGAACCCGGCTTTGATATCATCAGCATCTCCGAGAAGGGTGTAAAACCACCAATATTTTTCATAACATTGTTCCTTTCCTCGATACTCATTCAGTTATTCATGTCTGAATAAGTATTAGCTATACTAAAACGTTCCAAATAACAATCATAATATTCAACAAAGAATGGGCTATTATCGATGTCCATATATTATTACTTTTAATATACAAATAACTGAACGCAAGCGCCATTACCATGTATACACTTGACGAAGTTAGATCATGACTACTATGAAACAACGCAAAAAGTACAGAAGAAGCAACAAATCCTAATATTTTATTATTAAACACTGCTGGAAGATATAATCTAAAAATGTGTTCTTCAATGATAGGCGCAATTATTACCGCAGTTGGCAAAAACAAATTAAAAGTAGTCTGAGAATCATTTAATGCCGTTTCCCCGTGCAAATTCGTAATTCTTGAAACAAGCAATTGAAACAGCAGTAGCAGTACCCCTACGAAAATACCTAAACACACGAATCTCCAAGGTATTAATTTTTTGATAATTAAATTACTTCTAAATAAAAGTACGACCACTCCAACATAGATTGCACCTATCATAAAATACGATGCAATACTTCCCACATTAAGTTCGATAATAAAAAAGATTGCTATTTCCAACAAAGACAATAAGCCAATTAACTTTAATGACTTTATAATTTTCTGGCTTTTTGACATATATCTCCTTAAGAGCAATAATCTAACGTTTATATCAGATTATTGCTCTTACGCTCCATGCTTACGAATTTCGTTCTTAACACCTGCAGCCACTCCACGGACAAGATCGTATGCCGGTTGAAGCAAGCCAATCCAACCAGCTCCCTCCCACCAACAATCGTTGACAAATTGGCGTCTGACAAACTTCTACCTCTTTTAAAACTATTTCTCACTCCAAAAACATCACCACTTTGTACGGACCTTATAACAAATTATTAATCGATTTCGAATTAAAAAATATGTACCCAAATATGTGGTATATATTTTTTAAGCAACATCCATTACGGCCAGTAGCCCTAACATACATTTTTATCTATAAATATACGTACAGCGTGACGTCAAATTTATCTGACTTACCTTTTAATACTTTGTATACAACTGAAGATTTCAGAGAAGTATCTGTAGATATTCGAGTTGCGTGCCATACAGGAAACGGAATATCTTGTACCGATTCCATCACTTGGGTTACCCCAATCAATCCAAAAATCAATATGCAGCCGCAACTAACCATTTTTTATTTTCATGATACCAATATATGTATGGCGATCAGAATGCACCACCTAATAATTAGAAATTATACCAATTCCGATTACTACTACTGCAGACAACACCACTTATTTACGCACGTCAAAACAACATTACCCAATATAAACTAGTATTCTGTAAATAACCACACTGCTAAATTGACAGTTGTAAACTTGTTAAACGTTTAACTTGAATCTGAAAAGAAATAGTACGTGCCATTTTCAAAAAATAAAATGGCCTAAAAATTCACAACAAAAAAGGAGTTGCTTGGCCATACGGCTCATCAACTCCTTTAGCAAAAAGCCCAAGACGAAACAGACGTCTTGGGCTTCCTTTTTAAAACTCTTATTGAACAGTAACCGACTTGGCCAAGTTACGTGGACGATCGACATCCAAGCCACGGCCGAGTGATGTGTAGTATGCCAACAATTGTGTTGGTACCACTGACAACAATGGTGACAACAACTCATTCACATCAGGCAAGATGAAATCATCACCTTCTTTAGCCAATGATTGCGTCACAATCGTGTAAGCACGTGAGCCACGCGCTTGCGTTTCTGCCAAGTTACCACGAACTAGGCCAGCTGTCTTTGCTTGTGTAATCAAAGCAATTACTGGTGTGCCGTCTTCAATCAAGGCCAGCGTACCATGCTTCAATTCACCAGCCGCAAATCCTTCAGCTTGCACGTATGAAATTTCTTTCAACTTCAGTGCCGCTTCCAGCGAAACTGTTGAGTCAACACCACGGCCGATAAAGAAGGCATTCCGTGACTCAACCAAATATTGGTTAGCAACTTGTTGCAACGTTTCCTTGTCATCAACAATTCCTTGAATACCCACGGCAATCTTAGACAAATCTTGTTCCAAATCAAAGCCAAGCGTTGCACGGTCAGCAATCGCATAAGCCAAAATTGCTTGCAAAGCAACTTGCGCCACGTAAGCCTTCGTTGAGGCAACCGCAATTTCAGGGCCTGCCAACAATGGCAATGCATAAGTTGCTTCACGCCATAGCGTCGACTTCTCGACATTAGTTAGCGTCAGTGACTTAAAGCCTTGTGCGTTAACGTTTTGAAGCACTTCACGTGAGTCAGCAGTTTCACCAGATTGCGTCAAGAAGATAAAGAATGGCTTCTCTGACAATAATGGTTGCTCGTAAGCAAACTCTGATGACAAGTGAACCTCAGTTGGCACACCCGCCCATTGTTCAAATAAGCGCTTACCTACCAAACCGGCGTGATATGACGTACCGGCAGCGACAATGTACAAACGATCGGCTGCTTTAAGATCGTTCAAAATGGCTTGACCAACGTGCACGCCACCTTCATTATCTAGGTATTTCTCGATCAAGTGGCGAATCACAATTGGCTGTTCATCGATTTCCTTCAACATGTAGAAAGGATACGTACCCTTATCAGTTTCTGAAGCATCAATGTCCAAGTGGAATGGCTCACGGGCCGTTTCGTTACCATCAGCATCGAAGAGTTGCACCTTATCTGGGTCAATAATCGCAATTTCACCATCATGTAACTCAATAAAATCGTGCGTTTGATCCAACATCGCCACCGCATCCGACGTCACCACGTTAAAGTCTTCTCCAACACCGATTAGCAATGGTGACTTTTGCTTAGCAACGTACATACGGTCTGGTTCATTACGATCCATCAGCAAGAAACCATAGGCAGAGTTCGTGTCTAACAAGCTGATCAACTTACGCAAGGCGTCAAATGTTGACATGCCTTCATCCGCAAACTTACCAATTAATTGGACGGCAACTTCCGTATCAGTGTCTGAATGGAAAGTCACATCGGCCAAATATTCTTGCTTTAATTCTAAGTAATTTTCAATCACACCATTGTGAACCAAGTAAAAACGACCATCGGCTGACAAATGTGGGTGTGCATTATTAATTGATGGCACACCATGAGTTGCCCACCGCGTGTGTGCAATACCGCTTGTTCCAGTCACATTTTTTGTACTAACCAAGGCCTCAAGTTGGGCAACACGACCCTTTTCTTTCACTAGCTGATCAGTTCCCAATGCTTGGTCAGCAACGAACAAACCCGCAGAATCATACCCACGGTATTCAAGCTTTTCCAATCCCTTCAACAAGATTGGTGCTGATTGATAATTTAATCCCGTAAATCCAACGATTCCGCAATACATATTTTGTTCCCCCTAATGCACTATCATAAACAAAGTGGTATACCCTTTTGTTTCTTCATTGCGTTTTAATACAATACCTATAATACCGTTTAAAAAAGCACGGTCAACTAAATCCTAGTATATTTTATTTTAATTGGTAAAAATTGGTATAGGTTTACGTATAGACCAATTCCGATTGATTATCGCTAATAGTTAGCTGAAAGCGCGTCCCAATTGCCTTTCACCACCTTAAGTAGCGAACCAAAAAAGCCAGGTTACACGTCAATGTGCAACCTGACTTTTAACAATTAATCATCGCTTATTAATGCTTCTTCGCATCCTTAGCGGGGTGAGTGTTCGTATTCATCTTTTCGAAGGCACGAACAGCGCGATCAACTTTCTTATTCAACATGCTCAAACTAAACATATGAAATCCCCCTTTTCATTTTGCTATTGTAAAGAAACCCTTTACAAACTTGTAATATTTGGTTTTTAATACATTACCGCGAATAATACGTATTGTCAACCCTTTATTTCGTGAACGTTAGTGACTCACCGTGTTGCAGCAAATCAACACCCGTTAACTCAGCCTTTTCACCGATTCTGAGTGGTACGATGAGACCTACAATTTTAGCAATTGACCAGGTCATAACGACGGAAACAGCGATTGTTAAAACAATTCCGGCCAATTGCACACCCATCAAGTGCCAATTCCCTTGTAACAATCCAGTTGTACCTGCCAGCGTTTTTGTAGCAAACACACCTGTTAGCAGTCCACCGAATACACCACCGACACCGTGCAAGCCAAATGCATCCAGTGTGTCATCATAACCCATGCGGTATTTAATCACCGTCGTCGCAATGTAAACAACTAACGACACGACCACACCCATAATCGCTGCCGACACCGGCTCAACGAAGCCAGCGCCTGGTGTAATCGCTACCAATCCTGCAATGGCCCCTGACATGGCTCCAGCAACCTTAACCTGTTGGAAGACCAACAAGTCGAACATGACCCATGTCAGCATACCGGCCGAGGCCGCAATACTTGTGTTAATGAGGGCCAACACTGCCACACCGTTTGCTGCTAAAGCTGACCCGGCGTTAAAACCGAACCAACCAAACCATAGCAAGCCACCACCAATAACAACAGACAGCATATTGTGAACTGTTAACGTAGTAGCCTGCTTACGCTTTCCGATGATCAAGGCCAAGGTAAGTCCTGATACACCAGAAGAAATGTGCACCACATCACCGCCGGCGAAATCTAACGCACCCATCCGAGCCAGCAAACCACCGCCCCAAACCATGTGAGCTAATGGCACATATACTAATAACATCCATCCCAGTAGAAACAAGATAAACGCTTTGAAGTTCATTCGCCCGACTACCGAACCAGCGATGATTGCCATGGTAATCATCGGAAACATCCCCTGAAACAACGCAAATGCCCCATCCGGGATACTTAGACCTCGTGAGCTACTAGTCATGGATACCCCGTGAAAGAAGGCTGCCCGTAGATCGCCAATGATTAAACCGTGTCCACTAAAAGCTAGCGAATAGCCAACCGCAAACCACACGGTACCACCGATAGCAATAGCAATTAGCACCATGGCTAATGTGTTCACTGTTGAGCGCACATCTGTGAATCCACCGTAGAACAATGCCAATCCAGGCACCATCAACCAAACTAACGCGGCACTGACAAGTACCCATGCAATATCCGACCCCACCATATCGCTACCTCCTGATATCTCTCATCGACTTCTAATTTATAATCAGTATAGGCACTCTCTCATTGCACACTCACAATTGTGTTAGGAATGATGACATCGGCTGGTCTGGACCAATGCAAAAGCCCCAGCTAGTGGCACTCGTTTAAGAAGCTACTAGCTGGGGCTTTTGCATTGACTATTATTTCAGTTGCGTTTTGACGTACGTCGCAAAATCAGTATGCGAATCCTGCGCGGCTTGCCAATATTGTTGCAACGTTTGATTATCGATTGATGAAGAATCAACGCCCGCGTTGTAAAGCATAATACGAGCAGTTGATGCATCAAAAGTTGTCGTTGAAGAAGTCGCCGGTTGACTGACTGCTGTGCTAAAACTGCTTGCAATCGTTGCCTGTTCCTCGGCGACACTACTTTGTGATTCAGAAGCCGTTTCTACCGACGCACTAGCATTAGTCGCCTCATGACTCATTTGCGTTGTAACACTTGCTGTACCGGTGCTCGTCTGATCTGAACTAGCTGAGGTTACCTTGCGGGCAGAACTTGTTTGGTGTGCCGTGTGATGCATTCGCTGATTTTGCCCCAGGACATACGCACCAATTAACACGCCAATGATAATCAGCATGCGAATGACAAGACCAATCCCTTTACCTGTTTGTTTTTGCATGTATCCACCTACTCAATCGCAAATACGGGTGTGCCAGCATCCCAATCATGTGGGTCAGCTGACAAACGGCCAATTAACCCATCCACCGAGTTCCAACCATTGTAGAATTGGTGGTTGTACGGATCAAAAACTTCTGTATTCCCATCACTATAGCCGTAAGCTGCGACCGCGTGACCAATCCCCACGTTAATTAAAAAAATAACTGGGTAGCCATCACGCAAGGCATCTTTAACTTGCGTTGGCGTTGTAAGGTTGCGTGTTGTATGACCGAAACTATTGACCATACGAACTAAGTCACGACCTGACGCACCATATGACATGCTTGCGCCGCCCAAACGATTAGCAACATCACGTGGTGTCGTATTGACGCCATATGACCCATTCATAATCATCGCGATGCTTGAAGGAACACACCCAGTTGCCCCAAACGTGCCACCGTTAAACCAAGTACCTGACCAACGGCCATCCCACTGTGAAAAGTAAGTTGGCTTACCAGGTACAGCCCGAGAATAAAAAGTACCATCGTTACCAAAGTAGTACTTCTTGTTATTGATCGTCTGGAGTCCTTGTACCGCTCGTCCATCACGACCAACATAATAATTCATCCCCCAAGCAGTTTCCCATTGCGAGTTCTGCCGGACACCATTCTGGAACCAATAGTAGGCACCCATGTAGAAACGGAATCCCGTAAAGTTGGCCCCATTAGTCACCCAACGCCAACCACTATTATTCACGGGCACATAGGCATCTTTAACCTTACCTCGCAAAAAGAATGTCCCATTGTCACCAAAACTGTACACCGTCCCATTAATCGCTTGGTTACCCTGGACGGCCCGGCCGTTATCATCCGTATAATAACGCATGCCCCAGGCATCACGCCAGCCGGCATTTTGGCGAACACCATTAACAAACCAATAATACGTCCCCATATAGTAACGGAAGCCTGTATACGGTTTCCCATTTTCAAGCCAATTCCAACCACCATTAGCCGTAGATACTTCTGGCGAATAAATATAACCTGTCCGATTATCTGCCGACGCCGACGTTGTTAGTAACGAAGTTGCGCCCAAAACACCCACAGCTCCTATTAAAAGAGCTTTTACTACCTTATTCATCACATTAACTCCCCAAATTCAATCTTGTTACATATTTCACTTTTTATAATGCGCTATCTTGCGGTTAAAAACAAGCATTTTTACCCTCAAAAAAAGAGTGCCCAAAATAGCACTCTTTTCGTTATTATTCAGTTGGTACACCATTGGCAATCATCACATCAGTGGAAATATTGCCACCATATAAGTTACCTGTATTAGCTGCTGGCAAGCCCAACGCCTTGCGCAACACATTCGTTGCACGTTGTTGTTCAGAGCTTGAAACGACTTCAGTAGAGCCAGACGTCAAACTGTAACCCGTTCCTTGAATGTGATCATTCTTCACGTTGTTAGCCGCCCCTGAATACTTTGTCGCAATTGCTAACATATCGTTGTAGCTCAAGTCAGTTTGCATTGATGAAGAAATTGAATTCAAGAAATCTGTATTCAACAACTTTGTTGGATTGCTCTTCGCTGCGTCAACAATTCCTTGCAGCACCAATCGCTGACGTTCCTGACGACCGTAGTCTCCCTGTGGATCATCGTAACGCATCCGTGAGAAGGCCAAGGCAGCCTTACCTGTCATCTTGGTGTGTGATACACCGTTGTATGACCACGTTGTTGATCCTTGCGTAAAGCTGTACAAATCACCCGCGTCAGCGTGAGCCGTCTCAGGGTTGTACGCAAACGTCAATGGTGACGTCACCGTAATGCCGCCAACTTTGTTAACAACCTTTTCCATGCCACCCATGTTAACCAATGCATAGAAGTCAATTGGAATATTTAGCCAGTCCTGAATCGTCTTAATTGTTGATTCGGCTGATCCGTAAGCATACGCCGCATTAATTTTTTGTGGGAAGGTATCCTCATACCCATCAATCGCGACCAACGTATCACGTGGAATTGACATAATCGTCGTCTTATCTGTTTTAGGATTAATGGTCACAATCATGATTGAGTCAGTTCGACCTTTGTAATCACGTCCCAAAGCACCCGTGTCTGTACCCAATAGCAACAATGACACCGGCTTACCATCTGACAAGACAGCCGACACATCACGCGCCTTCTTCATCGTCGGTGCCACGTATGACTTATCGATAGCACTCTTAGTCTGCATATATGCATAGCCGAATAAGCCAGCAATTACCAAGACAATCACCAATAAGATTGATAAAATCCAATTACGGACTTTATGTGATTTCTTTGGACCCTGATTTTTTGGGGCTTTTTGTTTTTTTCCGCCACGTTCATTCGCTAAGCGACTTGAGCGTGAAACGGGTTGTGTTTGCTCGTTATCCATGAGCCACTCCTTCTCAACTGTAATACATACTTGTGCATTTATTGTAAAACGAAACTGACTGAATTGCCGTAATTTCCCGTTGATGTTTATTTTTTTATAAACACTCCCGTACTTGTAGTCAGTAATTCAGCCTAAAAAGGCCGTTACATGTCCTAAAGTTCGAAAAATCTGGCGTAAAAAAACGGTGACCGAACTGTTATCGATCACCATCTCTTAATTTCGACTAGTTTTCATTGATACGAGCTGCGACTAATAACGCCATCCCCATCACACCAATAAATCCACCGGCTAAAAATGACACTAACATCATCATGATTTGCCCTCCTCTATTTCTTCTCTATCTCCTCATATTACTAATCGTTTATGAATGATTTACGAAGGTTGTTCTACTTTTTATCCAGCGATTTGAAACTTGAACGTCACCGCCAGATATTTTACACTTATGTTCGGAGGCAGTTCACAATATGTATATACTGGGAATCATTTTAGCTTTTATTCTTGGTGGATTAGTTGGCGTTATTGGCATGGCCATGCTAGTCGCTGGTCGCCGTTCAGAAAAAGATTAATCATCACAAAAGCAGTCACCGGCACAATGTCATTGGTGACTGCTTTTTACTACAATAATTTATTTAGCACCCAGAACAGCACTCTTTTCCGCCAAGGCAACGAGCTAGCGTCTGACTGATATTGTCTGGTCATTTGTATCAATCGTGGCATGTTTAGCCAGCCACCAGGTTGACGGCATAAGCGTCGACTATCCATCACGACTGTGTCCGCAACCTTCGCAGCACTTAATGCAACTGGCACTATCGGTCGTAACGCTTCTAAAAAGCACTGACTATTGGCCACGATATCAAACGATAAGCGACGTGTCGTTGACTGCGCTGTTGGTAGGTACTGATAATAGTTCGCCGGTACAAATCGTACGTCGGTCGCCTTTTGGCAAACCGCGACATTAAACAACATATCTTCACCCATGTGCAATGATTCATTGAACATTAGGTTAGCACCTCTAATTAATTGTGTGCGATAAAATTTATTGAACGGCTCTGGCCCCACGCCTTCATAACTCGTTAACACCGGCAATTTTAACAGTGCCTGCAATAATTGAAATCGGCTCGTTGCGTTTAACGACATGTCATGTACCTGGCCGTTTGTAACAAACAACACCAAATCAATTTGGACCTGCTGAGCTATCAGGTGCGTCTTTATAATTTTATTAAGCATGACGCCATTCACTTCATCATCAGCGTCAACGAATGCGAGATACATCCCCTTGGCCACCGCTATACCTTGATTTCTGGCCGATGCTGCGCCACCATGCTGTGCGATGATTAGTCGACCATCCTCAAATAATTTTAGCTGATGTCGGATTACGTCAAGACTTCTATCAGTGGATCCATCATCAATAAAAATCACCTCCACTGCAGTGACTAACCGCAACTGTTGCATTAGGGCCGGCAACGTTTTGGCATTGTTATACACTGGCACGATAATACTCAGTAGTGGTTGCCCTTTAAATTCACTCATCGTAAATACTTTCTCCCAGTCATTTGACGCCACATGATTTTGCATAAATCACGGGTCTCAATTTGGCAACTGAACGCCAAGATAAAAACAACACTATAGCCAACAACACTACCCATCCCCGTAAAAATTAAACCTAGCCACCCCATTTGTGGTAGCCACCCATGACATACATAGTGCACACCAACCAAACCCGCTAACGCAACATGATAGGCCGCAAACTTTACTAAAGGGCATTTGGCACTTTGTTGAAAGCCGTGTTTGAAAACCAGCCACGGCTCCCACCAGAAATTAACGACTAAATTACTAATAATATTCCCCAGCAACACCGCATTGATTCCCAAATCAGTTTGCGTGATTAGCCACAAACTAGTTCCCAAATTCACACCCGCTTCAACTAAAGATTTATATCGCATGGTCCAAAACAATCCCAACGCTGCTGCAAAACTTAAATTTGCTTGTCGCAACATCGTAAATCCCAAATTAATCACGATTAAAAAGACCGTGAAATCAGCAAGAACATATGCTGGTCCAAATACTAACTGAATGAAATCCTGCATCACAGTAAAGCAGCCCCCTGCTAAGACCGTACTAACTAACGCAATTAAACATAAGTTGCGATAGTACGCGACTTGCTGTTGCGCTACGCTTTCGGTTACGCCAATGTGGCCAAAAACGCCAACAATCGCTGCCATTACCTGGCCAACTAAACTACTTAACCCTTGGACAATTAACGCGTAATTTGTATAGGCACCCAAAACACTTAATCCTAGATACTTAGCAATCAATAAATTATCGGTACCGTTAACGACAATAACACCAACCTTCGCTGAAATATTTCCAAGGACGTTCTCTCGTAATTTTTGTTTGATGGTTTCTGGGATGCGTTGCGATGAACGCCAAGTCAGCATTGGATACTGTTGCTTAGCCCGCCAATTAATCAACAAATTAGCAAGTAGCGTTCCTCCAATGTGGAGCATTAAGAAGGCCACATAGTTTTGCCAAACAACTAGGACAACAATTTGCACAATGTTTTGAATGAACCGGCATCCTACCTGATTGATATTATTCACGTACGCGCGTTGATCAGCAATAAACAACGAACGGGCATATGAGAAAAAATAACTCAACGCCGTGCCAATAACATACAAGTAAAACATGAACTGAATATGTGGAATTGTTAGACCCGGCTTTACAAAGAACGGTAACCCGGCCGCTAATAAAAGGCCCAGTAATAAAATGGTAAATCCAATGCCACCGTACAAACGTCGGTAACAAGTCAGCAGCGCATCCACTAGTCCCATGTCTCGATTCGCTAATGGTCGATACAACGAAAATGTCATGGCCGCTCCGATACCTAATTCCGCAAAGGACAAAATATTCATTAAATTATTAAAAAGACCGTTTGCACCTAAATAATTAGCTGACATCGTCTGCACAAAAACGATTTGCATCGTAAATTGCGATGCTAGTGTCACAAGTTGTGCTCCCGTGGCTACTACTGTATTTTTAACCGTTGCCGTTGCATGATTTATCATCGCCATTCCTCCTTCATCACATAGGTTTTATCTGGGAACATGGCGTTTTCATGAATCATTGGTGCGTACGTATTGTGATACTTAGTGCCATAGTGGTAAGTCGCAAAGCTATAGGTTCCTACTAAAAGCCCCATTATCGCTAATAAGAGCCACTTATTCCGTTGCGTTAGTTGTCCTAATATCTGCGCGAAAATAGCAAAAACAACTATTAGCCCATCGATTAAAATACGATCAAAATTGTAGGCCACCAAATAAAGCGGCACCATACTATAAAAAATCAATGCCATTTGCTGGCCTAACCTAATTGACGACTGTAGTGGTTGATTATCTGTCTGCTTGAAAATGGCTTCTAGACGCCAAAATAGCAGTAATAACACGACAGCTATCGCCACGTCTAATATGATAATCATACCTGGCTCGAACCGAAGCGCGTACTGCAACATTTTCGGGCCGATCACCGGTAACCGTGTGGCAATTGCCTGAACGATCAAGACGTAAATATGACGTGTCACCGGCACAGCAATTAACAAAGCACCAGCACTAATGACACCAATGAACCATAACTGTGCGTTTCGCGTTCGCAATCGTCTCATCGGCAACAACAATAAAAAGAATACTGCCGCTAATTGAATGCCGGCGGCTAGACCCACCAACATCACAAAATACATCGTATCAAACCGTTTGTCCCGCCAGAGATAAGCGATGGCAACGAAAACGACAGTGGCCATCAAATAATTTCGTAGCTGTACCCCCGATTCAAAGAACTGAATGGCGGTATAACATAACAAAACCACCCGCTTATTATCGACTTGAAGGATGTTTAACCCCCAAGCCATACAACTCATTTCAATCGTAAAAATGACTAATTTAAACTGTTGATAGGACAATCCCACCTTAGTTGCCATCTGCATGACCTGATTAAAAACCGGTTCGACTTTGTTGGTACTTCTGGATGTGTATAGTACCAGTTGTAAACCCAATTGTCGGACACGGTAATCGGTACATAGGCAAATATAATTGCTAACAGAACCAAAAACACTATCGACACCCGTTGCTGACGACTTGGTGTAAGCAATAACAGGATTAATTCAATCAGGACTAAACCATAAAACACGCCGACCATTGCTTACTCACCACCTTTAGCGGACCAGCACAAGACTAGCGCGCAGCCAGCTAACCAAATTAGAACGTCTTTGCACTGCCGGCGCCATTCGTCATCGAATTGCCAACCTGTTTGCCAACGCCGTTTTGCCTGACATAGTTGGCGCAATACACCCACCTTATCCTTTAAGGACACCTGTCGATAACGTAAAACCTGAAACATATGACTGAACAGTTGCTTATTAAGCAGCATGTTAATTGCCGGTACATCTTGTGGTTGCGCCACATCCGTCCGGTAATCAACTAACTGTTGCAAGACCGCCACGACATCGACATGCTTCACAACGGTTGAACTTTGTGTAATGCTGCTATCACGCACACAATACTTAACTAATGGGGCTTCCAATACCTTCACATGACTAGCCCGTAAGAACGCAATTGCCGTAAAAGCCATATCTTCAAAAAAACGGCCTGGCGGAAATAACAAGTCCCTCACTAATTGCCGACGATAAATTTTATTCCAAGCACCTGTGTAAATATGCTGTAAATTATTGGTCGGTTTAAACACTTGAATAACGTTGCCCTGTCGAATTTTTTGGAAACCAAATACCACTAAATCAGTCGTACTGTCCAATGTTTGTACCATTTGATTAATAGCTCCCGGCGTCAATTGATCGTCGCCATCCAAAAAAGCCAGCCATTCACCTGTCGCCATCCGCATACCTGTATTCCGCACTTCACTCAGACCACGATTAAACGTATGACGATGGAGAATAACGTTTTCGTGAGCAGCAAACCGGCGACAATGAGCCCACGTTGCATCCGTGGAAGCATCATCGATAATGATAATCTCCAGTTCTTGTCGTCTTTGTGTCAAAACTGATTGCAACGTCGCAGCAATTTCATCCTGCACATTGTAAGCTGCGATAATTAGTGACAGTACTGGTTGCCGATTATTTCTCATAGTTACTTTTGTTTGCAAAACGTCGCTCCAAAATTTTCATAGTTGCTAAAGCAGCAGTTTCCTGTGCGGGTGTCGTAACCGTATCATTTAGCACCACCATCTTTGTTATTTTTACCCGGCTACGGAATAAACGCTTCACGGCATCAACATCCTGAATCTCTAAATAACGACCAAATTTATATGATCGCGGCTTAACACATCCAGTCAAAATTTGATAATAGCGCATCAGCCAAACTGAAATGTCGGTTACCTGACGTTGCTTATTTGTCAACGCCATCTTCGTTACCTCCCTTTCGTAAAGTGAATAACCATTCATAAAAGAAGATTTCAAAAATGGTATCGCAAGATGATGATCGTAGAAGCGTGTGAAATATGGCAATATCGATAACAAACTCGATAGCAACCCTATTCTGACGCCGTTTCTCAAGGAAAAGGCCGCAGTCCAATTAGTGAACAACCATTCTCTTTTAGAAAATTCGCGGTTTATTAGTGTCATGTTATTAACCGCCGTATGGGCAAAATCATCTCGTGGCATTAATAAAAATTGACTCGTCATATCAACCACCTTTTCACCATCTGCCGTAAAAAAATCGCTTGGCCAGACTGGATTTGTAAACAAAAAATCATCATTTAACAGGATAAAGTGTTCGTTTAACCCCGGAATACGCCAGCAGTGCACTTCAATCACATTTGAATTATAAGTTGGCAAATACTCGTTTGGAATAAAGCTAGTATGATCTACGACAACCAACCGTTTACTGTCTTTAATAAAGCTAGGCCGTTGCTGATCAGTGACAAGATAGATTTTGTTTACCCATGGCGCATACTGCGCAATTGAACGCAACAAATACTTCAACGTACCAAAATCACGATATCGTTGGTCCGCTGCTTCGTACTCTGGTAATGACACATGTTGTGACCTGCGTTGTTGCCAAGCTAAATCACTGCCATCAACCCAGGGGATGACGATATCAATTGGCATCTTCGTTAACTGTTTCATTGGTTCATCCCCACCTTATCCCCCTTAAGATACCGACGGTAAATGCCGGTCATGATTGTATCAACACGTGACTCATCAAATTGCATTAAGAACTCGGTATACTCGTTTAATGCTGGCTGTAATCGTTTGTCCCGCACACGTTTAATCGCATCAGCTAACGCCATAACATCTAGCGGGTTAATTAATTGTCCTAATTTTTCGTCAATTAAGTAATCTGCCATGCCGGTTCCCTTAGCGCCAATCATGTATACCCCATCGATTAGCGCATTAAAGCCACCCATGCCAAATCCTTCTCGTAGTGATGGCATGACAATCATGTCTGCAGCGTAATGTAAATCTTGTAAATTCGCCTGATATCCCAAAAACGTTACTTGCTGCGACAAGCCAAGCTCAGTTACTAACCGTTTAGTTGTTGCTTCAGCCGCTCCGACCCCAGCAAAGAATATCTTTATCTGTGGATTTGATAGTGCATGCACTGCTTGCAAGAGTGTTGCTTGATTTTTGCGAGTACTAAACTCACCAACTTGAATGATTGCAAAATCATCGCTAGTTAAGTCAAGACATGCGCGCATCCGTTTGCGAATCGATAATCGTGTCACTGGCAAAACGGCTAATGACCGCTGCACTGGCGCACCAATACTGGGCAAATACGTGACTCTTTGTACCGGTAAGAATCGGCTAACAGCCTCATCGGTGTGATTAATGACTAACAAATGTTGCGTCAGCCAAGCCAAGAACCACTCAATCGGAAAGACTAACCAGTTTTTAAGTGGTCCACCTCGAAAGAAATGAAACCCATGCGCCGTATAAATGACTGGACATCCCGTACCCCACGATGCCAACCGCGTTAAAGCTGCCCCAATCGGCGAATGGACATGTATCAAGTCATACTGATTTTCCCCAATTAACCGACGTAATTGTGTCATCACTTGGTAGTTCACCATCAAACGCCCAAGTCCACGATCAAAATTAATTTGATGTAAGACAATTCCCATTTCCGTCAAATCCATAATCAGTTGACAATTGGTCTGGTCATCCACAGTCCCAAAGTTCTCAAAATCAGCTGCCACATGGACTTCAGCTCCTAAGTTAGTCAAAATCGCTAAATTCCGCATATTAAATTGTTGAATCATGTTCGCCTTGGCGGCTACCATTAATACCTTTTTCAAACCTAATCCCCACTAACCTACGCCTTATCAATATCAGACTGTTGCAGGACCTTAATTAAAGTCGCCCCAACAATACTAGCATCGTGCGTAAAACTGACTTGCTTGGCATACGTACCGTCATACTTTGCTTTTTGACAGTCTGAAACGTTATTTCTACCACTCACCTGTGCTAAACCGGTGATACCAGGCAACACCCGATCTGCGCCCAGTGCTTTACGTTTCTCAATAACTGCCATATCGGATGCTGCTAACGGTCGCGGTCCCACAAAGCTCATCTCACCACGTAAGACGTTAAAGCACTGTGGTAGTTCATCCAATGATGTACGGCGTAAAAATTTACCGACAGTCGTCACGTAGGCATCCCGATTATGAAAATCCTGATGCGAAACCAGTGGTGCTGACCCAACCATTGTTCGAAATTTATAAACTTCAAACGGCTGACTATGACGGCCGAATCTAGTTTGTTTAAAGATTGGATTTTCGTGTGTGACAAGCCAAATCGTACCTGCAATCACGATCATTGGTAGACTAAAAATCACCAGTAATAAACTTGCAAAAATGCAATCTAACATGCGTTTAATCAATTTTTGATATAACCGTTGCCCAATCATTTTTTAAACGTTTCCCCATAACCATAACTTGCATAACGTTGCTTCTTTTTATCTCGGTGTACCACACCAATAATTGGTGTTTGACTGAGCTTCATAATTTCGACCGTGCGTTTAATATTTGCCTTTTTTGTTTTTCCTAAAGCAACAACCAACACAACACCATCAACCTGTTTCATTAACATTTGGGCATCCGTCACCGCTAAAACTGGCGGTACATCAATGACCACCTTGTCATAATGCGCATTAGCCCAGGTGATTATTGTTGTCATCTTTTCCGATCCCAGTAATTCAGCCGGATTAGGTGGCACGGGACCGGCTGTCAATACATCTAACCCCGTGATTTGTGTTTTTTGCACCGCATCTATCGGCATTTTTGCTGCTGATAGCACCGTGGTTAGCCCTCTGTTTGGCAATACTTTAAATGTCGCCTGAGCAGTGGAACGTCGCAAATCAGCATCCACATATAACACCGACTGTCCTGACTGCGCCCATGTGACAGCTAAGTTACTTGCAACTGTGGTTTTACCATCCGATATTTCCGCCGATGTTATCAGGACAGTTTTAAACTGTGGCAAAGTCGCACTAACAAATTCGATATTTGTTCGGAGTGTGCGAAATTGTTCTGATACCGGATTCTTCGGTTCGTGATACGTCACTAATTGTGCCCCAGAGTTTTGCGTCAAATTATTATCCTGACGTTGTTTGTTAAATAACCTCATTATATTCACCTATTAAATACGTTGTTTGATGCGTGAGACACCCTGTTCATTTAGCATTACTCGTCGTTCTTTTAAACGACCAATGCCTGTGATCGTTCCTAAATTAGTGAGTCCCAACTCATCCGTCATAAAAGTCTCTGTTTTGATTGTTCGATCGGTTAATTCTCGAATCACCCCAATGACCAATCCCAACCCAACACCGGCCACCAAACCAACCAACACCATTAATTGCTTATTAGGTGCCGCCGGTTCAGTTGGACGCGTAGCCCGCGAAACAATCGACACATTTGAGACAGCCATAATATCTAGAATTTTTGCCTGAAAAGCATCTGCAATGGCGTTCGCAATATCGCGTGCCGCCGTTGGATTTGAGGCATCAACATTAATTGAGAACACTTGTGAATTCGTCAAACTAGAAACATTCACCATTCTAACGAGCTGTTTCGCCGTCAAGTGACTATCAACGTACTTAGAAGCGCGCCACTTATATTGCGCTGGCTGAGCCGCGGTAATTTCAACAGTTTGTCCAAACGCATCAGTCATGTGTTTAGCAGGCAGGCGTGGCACTTTCTCAACTTTAGTTGGTAACTCCAAGCGTTTGATTGCCTCATTCAAGATGATTGGACGCGTCAAGATATCCTTGTACGTCTGAATTAGCTGCACATCTGCTTGTTGATCACCTAACTGCACACCTTGCTGTCCTGAAGTCGTCTTACGATTAACTAACAGTGCCACCGTCGCCCGATATTGTGGCTGCATGACATGCGTCGCAATCCCATAGGCAATGCCTCCAGCAGCAATCCCCAACAGCGTCATCAACAACACGTTGCGTTTAATAATTTGCCATAATCTACCTACATCAATGATGTTGTCCATAATTAAATACTCCCCAAGAATGTCATCTCAAAAATAAGTACCGCCAGTGTAGCATTTATTAAAAAGCGACATATTAACGCGATGTAACAGCAAAAAACGACTGATTTCGCGTTTTTCACACTGAATCAGTCGTTTTAGCTGACATATTCCTGTATTGAAGACCAGTATTTTGCCTATCGATTTGTTTTATGCAAACGGTCATACTATATTTCAGTCCCGTATCTTAATGCCATCATTTTTGTTGCATGTAACCCCGTTAACTATTACTGAATTTTCGTTTTGTCACAAAACGTTAATGTGTTTTGTGCGACAAAAAAGACTGATCATCATGTTGATGACCAGTCTTTTTAATAAGCTGAAAATAGCCTTTTTTTCTTAATTGGCACTATTTGTTGCCTTGAAACGCTTGTACCATTAATTAAGGCTTTCGCATTTTCGTTGAATTCAGTTGCTAAACCTGTGCCATAGGTAGCCACCAACTTCTCGAACGCTTTCGCCATATTATACTGACGCCCAGGCAACTGATGGGCATCCGAGGCAATAATCTGAGCTAAGCCGTGACTTATAATATCCTCACTAAATGCCATCACCGCTTTCCCAAAGACACCAACGTATGAACTCGCAGTAACCTGCGTATAAGCCCCCTGTGAAACCAGGTCGTATAACAAACGCGGTTCCTGCATCAACCTGTGATTCCGTTCAGGATGCACAATTACCGGCGTAATCCCTCGTTGTTGCAGCTGAAACAATATTTCACTTGTATATAATGGCACCTCGTTGGCCGGTAATTCAACCAACAGAAACCTGCCCTGCGTGTCCGTTGTTAAAATATCACCCGCATCCAATGCCGTTAATAATTCACTAGTCAATCGCACTTCTTGCGCTGGAAAAACCGTTAACGGGATTGCTAATCGATCTAATTCTGTTTGAAAAACAGCCGTCAAATTAATAACATCAGTCGCGTGATTAATGAATTGACCGTCCATGTGGTGTGGTGTCACCAACGAATGCGTAATCCCCTCTATTACCGCGACACGAGCTAATTGTATTGATGCTTCTAGCGAGCTTGACCCGTCGTCAATATTTGGTAATAAATGACTGTGTACATCAATCATGTGACTCCCCCTGTTCATTTGTACCTTATCACTATACGGGATTCACAACAGCGACGCCACTCTTTAAACAAAAAAGCACCCAACTATCAAAGTTGAGTGCTTTTTGAAAAATCATTAGTCGAATTAAATCGTCAACAATTCCTTTTCCTTTTCAGCAGCGATACCGTCAATATTCTTAACAGCGGCATCAGTAGCCTTTTGGATGTCGTCTTCAAGCTTACGTGCTTCGTCTTCTGACATGTCACCGTTCTTCAATGCCTTCTTGGCATCGTCCATGGCGTCACGACGAACGTTACGAACCGCAACCTTAGCCTTTTCTGACTCACCCTTAACTTCCTTAGCCAATGACTTACGAGTTTCCTCAGTCAAGGCAGGAATTACCAAACGAATCACTGATCCGTCATTAGCTGGTGTCAATCCAAGATCAGAAGCAAAAATTGCTTGCTCGATATCCTTCAAGATTGACTTGTCAAATGGTGTAATCAACAATACACGTGCTTCAGGCACAGTAATTGAAGCCAATTGGTTCAAAGGTGTTGGTGCCCCATAATATTCTGCCGTAACATTACGCAAAATTGATGGGTTTGCCACACCGGCACGGATATTACCAAGCTCGCGACGCAAAACGTCAGCAGCCTTACCCATACGCTCGTTAGCTGAATCAAGAATTGGATTAGCCATATTAGTTTACCTCCACGGTCGTTCCGATATTCTCGCCCAAGACCACACGCTTAATATTACCAGCTGTGTTCATGTTAAAGATTACCAAATTGATATCATTGTCCATTGACAACGTTGAGGCCGTTGAGTCCATGACCTTCAAACCTTGCGCAATGATGTCCTTGTGCGTCAATGACTCGAACATAACTGCGTCAGGGTTCTTACGAGGGTCATCGTTGTAAACACCGTCAACACCGTTCTTAGCCATCAAAATAGCCTCAGCGTTGATTTCAGCGGCACGCAATGCAGCCGTTGTGTCAGTTGAGAAGTATGGTGAACCCGTTCCGGCACCAAAGATCACAACGCGACCCTTTTCCAAGTGGCGAACAGCCTTACGACGAACGTATGGTTCTGCCACTTGACGCATTTCAATCGCAGTTTGTACACGAGTTGGTACGTCTTCAGATTCCAAAGCATCTTGCAATGCCAAGGCGTTCATCGTCGTTCCCAACATACCAACGTAATCAGCTTGGGCACGTTCCATGCCCAACTTTGCGCCAGCTTCCCCGCGCCACAAATTACCACCGCCGACAACGATAGCAATCTCAACGCCAAGTTCGTATACATCCTTAATTTCTGCCGCGATACTCTTGACAGTTTCAGGATCAATTCCGTAGCCGCGTTCACCAGCCAAGGCCTCACCTGACAACTTCAAAAGTACGCGCTTGTACTTTACGTCTGCCATTATTTAATAAGCCTCAGTTCTGATTAACCGATTTGAGCAGCAACTTCTGCAGCAAAGTCAGTTTCTGCCTTTTCGATACCATCACCAACTTCGTAGCGAACGAATGACACAACCTTGCCACCCTTTGACTCTACGAACTTAGCAACAGTTTCCTTACCGTCACCCTTAACGAATGGTTGGTCAACCAATGAGATGTCAGCCAAGAACTTGTTCAAACGACCTTCAACCATCTTTTCCTTGATGTTGTCAGGCTTACCAGCCAAGTCTTCTGAGTTCATTTGAACTTCCTTCTCGTGTGCCAAAACATCAGCAGGCACTTCTTCACGTGAAACGTAGTGTGGTGCAATTGCGGCAACGTGCATAGCAACGTCCTTGGCAACTTCTGCATCAGCACCGTCCAACAATACAACTGAAGAAATACGTCCACCCATGTGTGAGTATGCACCGAACTCTTGTCCTTCAGCCTTCTCAACAACTTGGAAACGACGCAAAGTGATCTTCTCACCAGTGATTTGTGTCGTGTGGATAATCATCTCGTTCAAAGTTTGGTCTTCAGAAACCTTCAACTCCAAAGCAGCCTCAACGTCAGCTGGCTTGAATTCAACGATAGCGTTTGCAACAGCGTGCAACAAGTCGTTAAACTCAGCGTTTCCGGCAACGAAGTCAGTTTGTGAGTTCAATTCGATGATTGCGGCAGCGTTATCCTTAACGGCAACGTAAGTCATACCTTCGGCAGCAACAGCATCGGCCTTCTTAGCAGCCTTTGCCATTCCCTTTTCGCGCAATACGTCGATTGCCTTGTCCATGTCACCGTCAGTTTCAACCAACGCCTTCTTGGCGTCCATCATTCCGACACCAGTCTTTTCACGCAATTCCTTAACTTGTGAAGCAGTAATAGCCATTGTTATGGTCTCCTTGTTAATGCAAAATCTTTATCTAAATTAGTATACACGAAATCTTCTAATATATCTATTATATCGCGCAAAATTCACGGCTAGATGCATTAGTATTTCATACAAACTCTATTATAACGAAAAAGACCGCCTAACAAAAGTTAAGCGGTCTTTTCTATCGACGAGATCGAATTAGTTGTTACCTTCAACGATTTCAGTCAATTCTTCGATTGAAGCTGCCTTGTCAGCACCTTCAGCTGCGAAGTCTTCTGCAGCAACAGCATCTTCACCTTGGTTACCCTCGATGATAGCATCAGCCATCTTAGCAGTGATCAAACGAACGGCACGGATAGCGTCATCGTTTGATGGAATCTTCACATCAATTTGGTCAGGGTCGGCGTTCGTGTCAACCATAGCCACGATAGGAATGTTCAACTTGTGTGCTTCTTGCACAGCCAATTGCTCCTTGTGAGGATCAACGATGAACAACAAGTCAGGAATCTTAGGCATATCTGCGATACCACCCAAGAACTTCTCCAACTTTTCGCGTGACTTGTTCAACAAAGCCACTTCCTTCTTTGGCAAACGGTCGAAAGTTCCGTCTTCTGCCATAGCACGCAATTCCTTCAAACGTGCAACACGCTTTTGGATCGTTGACCAGTTAGTCAACGTTCCACCCAACCAACGGTGGTTTACGTAGAACATGTTTGCGCGAGTTGCTTCTTCAGCAATTGCATCTTGAGCTTGCTTCTTAGTACCAACGAACAAAACCGTTGCACCGTTAGCTGCTGCGTCGCGAACGTAGTTGTAAGCTTGGTCAACCAACTTCACCGTCTTTTGCAAGTCGATGATGTAGATGCCGTTACGCTCCGTAAAGATGTATTCTGACATCTTTGGGTTCCAACGACGAGTTTGGTGTCCGAAGTGAACACCAGCTTCAAGCAATTGCTTCATTGAGATAACTGCCATGAGTATCTGCCTCCAAATGTTTTTCCACCTAGCCTCGCATGTAATTCCGCGACCCCGAGGGCACCCGTAGAACTATTGAGTACTAGTGAGTATTTTATTGTGGTCAAAGACCATCTATGTATAATACAGGGTTTTTATACCTCAGTCAAGCGTTAATCTCGCTTTGCCGGCGTAAAATCTGTGACACCATGTTCCCGCAGAAAAGCCACTTTATCTACCCGTTTTAACTTCTTAAAGACTGCCTCAGCATGCAAGGCTTCTCCCTTAGTTGCGAATGCTTCAGCATACAACAATTTCAATGGATGCCGACTCGCCGGACGTGTGTACTTAGCACCCTTACCAGCTTCGTGTGTGGCAAAACGTTTACCAACATCATCCGTAAAACCACCATAAAACGTGTTATCTGCCGTTAATAGCACGTACATATAATAAGGCTTATCCATTGCTTTTGCCTTCGTAAATATCCCAGACAGCTTTCGTATAAGTATCATCATCATTGTGCGTCACAATTGGCGGCAAAATTGTGGCCCCCGTTAACGCACCGTCTTTAATCGCATCAATCAAGAGGACATTAGCTGGTTCACCCGCTTTTGGATACACAAACTGGATGCGTTTCGGTGCCAAATGATTCTTCTGCAATGATTCAAGAATCTCAAACAAGCGGTCTGGCCGGTGTACCATGAAAAAATGCGCCTTATTCTTCAATAATTTCTTAGCCGTGTAAGTCACCAAATCCAAATCTGCTTTAATTTCATGCCGTGCAATTGCATAGTGCTCATCTTCATGCATGACCGTATTTTCATTATCGACCGTAAAATAGGGCGGGTTTGACACGACCATATCGGCAGATCCTGGCCGAATATCCGTAAAAATGTCGCGCATATCTTTGTTAATAATCGTAATTTTGTCTGTCAAATCATTCATTTGGACAGAACGGGTTGCCATATCTGCCAATCGTTCTTGAATTTCGACCCCAACAATTTGCCCCGCGACTTTGTGAGCCATAAACAAAGACACCGCCCCGTTACCGGCACCTAGGTCAACATTCAAGCCACGGCCATTTTTACGTGGCTGTGCAAAATTGGCGAGTAAGACCGCATCTAACGAAAACGAAAAAACCTCTTTGCTTTGAATAATATGGACATCATCGTTGTACAGCATATCGATGCGTTCGTCGGGTAATAGATCAACTTTCATGTTTGAGTTCTCCTGTATGTTTGCCAACAGCCCGCTTCCTGTGGGATAATGAAGCGTTATTATTAGGGAGGAACGAATATGTTCTACACATTCATACGTTTTGTCGCAGCTGGCGTCGTTTGGCTCATTAACGGGCGTTATAAGCTTACCGGCCAAGACAATCTACCTGAAGGCAATTATATTTTGGTTGGTCCTCACCGTACTTGGTGGGATCCCATCTTCTACGCTCTTGCGGCTTGGCCACATAAATTTAGCTTCATGGCTAAAAAAGAGCTCTTCAAGAATCCTATTTTACGCTGGATTCTGATTCACGCCAATGCTTTTTCCGTTGATCGTGAAAATCCTGGTCCTTCGGCGATCAAGATCCCAGTCAACAACCTTAAGAAAACTGACCTGGGTGTAATCATGTTCCCATCTGGTAGCCGTCACTCACAAGAAATGAAGGGTGGTGCTATGATGATTGCCAAATTGTCTGGTAAGCCCCTTGTACCAATGGTGTATCAAGGACCCGTTAAGTTTTCTGGTTTGTTCAAACGTGGTAACGTCAAGATGGCGTTCGGTGAGCCAATCTACGTTGACAAGCGCATTAAGCTGACTGACGAAACAATGGCTGAGTTTGGTAACACGTTGCAGGCGGCATTTGATAAAGTTGACGCCTCAATCGACCCAAACTGGGTATACATCGATCCCAAGCCCAAGACTGAAAAAATTGAATCAAACTAACAAAAAATCCTGAGCAAATGCTCAGGATTTTTTTGTTTAAACCAACCGTCGTACTACGCCGTCAACAATGTCATACCATGGCACAGCGTAAGCGCGATCGTCACGATCAACGACATCGCTCAGTCGTGAGACGCCAACCCCACCTGTTGGTGAACTTGGTGAATCATGAAGGAAGTATTGACCACCAAGATAAATCCCGACGTGCCCAATATGATCCATAAAGAATATATCGCCACGTCGAATGTTCGACCATGGCACACCTTGACCTAAGCTAGTTTGTGAATAAGTCACCGCATCCCCCACATTACCAGCGAAGACACCTGAATTAGCAAAGCACCAACGAACAAACGAAGAACAATCAAACTGCCGGGCTGCAATTGACCAGCTATTACGCCCGCCACCCCACACATATGGCGAGTGGCCAACGAGTGATGTGCCAGTGTCAATTGCGTGCTCAATTTGCCAATTACCAGTTCGCACAACGCCACCGCCATCCGCCCAATACTCGTTACCATTTTCCCAAACGGCCTCATTCGTCGCTTTCAGGTAAGTCCCCGGATGGAAATAGTACAACCCATTCTGCCAATATTTGTACCCTGAGACACAGCGTCCGGTCTCATCATACATATACCAAGTGCCCCATCGAGCCGGTTCGTACACATTCGTATGCTTCAAGTAGGTTCGCGCATCAAACGTATAATAACCACCCGCCCATGGTTGCACATCAGTTAGAATGCGACCGTCAGCCCCAAACAAATACCACAATCCCCATTGTGACGCCGTATAGGTATTGCGCATCATGCGACCGTCACGCAAGTTGAACATGTAGTACGTGCCTTGGAACTTCTGGACGCCCTTTTGCTTCACTCCATTACGGAATAGATAGCGATGTTTACCATCACTCAGGTAACCAGTTGCTCGTTTACCATTTTGGTAGAAAACGCCTTTTTTATAACCTGTAAATGGTTTGGGTTTGACCACTTTCTTAGTAACTGGTTTGGCTGTTGTCGAAGCAGCACGCTTCGCAACGGTTACTTTAGCGGTTGAAACAGTCGCATGCTTAGTGGCTTGTGGCGCTGCCTTAGCAGATACGACTTGCGCCGTTGATTTTGGCACTTGTTTCTTCACGACTGCTGCAGACTGATGCGTAGCTTGTGCAGAAGGTGTCACTTCCCGAGTTAATCCACGCCGACTAACCGTTGTAGATGCAGACGTCACTGATGACACACTACTTGGCACAATTTCTGTTGCTGCCGAGGATTGTTGTGAGGTGGCTGACGAAACTTCTGGCGTCGTGGCCGAACTAACGCTACCGGCATTGTTCGTTCCAACACTGGTGCTTTCGCTCGATAGCGCTTGGCCAGCCGATGCCATACTACCTAGCGATTCAGTTGAACTGTCAGCCAACTGAGAAAAGCTACCACTTGAGGCATCTGATCCCGCACTTGTCACACTCGTAGTATCAACTGATGATAACGACGTGGCTGGTATGTCAGCTGATGCCGATGCCGACGCCGAGCTGGCACTAGTCGTTTCATCTTTTTGCAATACAACGACCTGGTCAGGTTGTGGGACTGGTTCATCAGCGACCACACCTAGTTCATCCCCATTGTCATCAGCTGACACAACAGCCCCACCAGTCATAACGCCAACAATTGCTAAAGTTGCAGCGACCCAAACTTTACCTGCTTTATACATCTTTTTGCGCATGTTCAACCTTCACTTAAAGCTTAATACTTCCTTAACTTATGCCAATAAGTGTAGTCGCTCACAAACCTAAAATCAAAAGTCCTGCTCAAAACAAAAACACAACTCAGCAAAGTGAGTTGTGTTTATCTGTCGTTATTAAATTGTGTGGTATGCCAAAGGCGCATCCCAAATATCGTGAACGCCAGTTGTCATACCTGGTTGTGGCGCATCAATCATCTTACCATTACCAATGTACATACCAACGTGGTACTCACCACCAACTGAACCCCAGAACAACAAGTCCCCTGGTTGCGCTTGTGACAATGGCTTTGGTTGTGAGCCATGTGCACGCAAGTATGCTGCCTGTTCGTAAGTTGTGCGACCCAAATCAGTCAAATGCGCGTGTTGACGCACCAATCGAATGAAACCTGAGCAGTCAACACCATATTGCGTTGCACCACCCCACATGTAAGGAATTCCCAACCAGTGGTTTGCTTCTTCAATCATTCGCGTGCCAGCATCACTATCACGCAGGAAGAACGTCCCATCATTACCAAAGTAATACGACTTACCATCAATGACACGTGTGCCTTCTACTGCACGACCAACGTTATCAACGTAGTACTTCATCCCCCAAGCAGTCTTCCACTTGTTTTGCTCGCGCACCCCATTTTCAAACCAGTAGTAGGTTCCCATATAGAAACGGAATCCCGTAAATTGTTGCCCGTTTTCGTACCACTTCCAGCCTTGGCCTGCATCCGTGTAACCAGATGTCTTACCACGCAGGAAGAATGTGCCATTATCACCGAAATTGTAGGCCGTGCCATCAATAACGTAGTTGCCCTGTACTGCACGACCCTCATTGTCCGTGTAGTACTTCATGCCCCAAGCTTCACGCCAACCAGAATCCTGACGCACCCCATCGATGAACCAGTAATACGTACCCATGTAGAAACGGAATCCCGTATACTTTTGGCCATTTTCAAGCCAACGCCATCCTTCGTTTGTACTAACGTAACCCGTTTGGCCAGCTGCTGAAGCTGAGTGATCAGCTTCCATCCCCATCGCAAACGTGAAACTGGCAATAACTGACGCGATAAACGCCAATGCCTTTTTCCCTTTAAACAATGTCATATTTAACATTACCCCTGTCTTTGATGTTTTTAGAGTAACAACCCAATATGACATCTCTATTACAACGGGCTTCTTAATATTTTATTAATCTATTACAACGTGAAATAATGCACATCATTTTCACGCTTTAGTCAAAAACGCATTGGCCAGCGTCGGTCTGTGAATATTTTTCGAACAATCGGTAAGCCAAGGGCCACATAAGCCATCACAATAACCGGTGCCGTGTTCAGCAACACCATTAATACCCATGCGATTGGTCGGCCGTACCATTGCACCCAAAGGCCAACCGTCGGGCCATAAACAATTTTACCAAGAATCAAAATGGCAAAGGCGTGCAGAAACAATACCACCGCCGAATTTTGGCCAACCCAGGCAATCCCATCACCCATTTGCCAAAGGCCACGTTCAATTAACTGTGCCACACCGGCCAGTGCAAAAATGCTACCAAATGCCCCTAACAACATCTGCCAAATCGGCCCTGTGAACGTCCCTGATACGAGATAAAAAGTTCCTACCTGAGATGCCCAGTACCACACTGCCAAACCAGCCACAAACATCGTGACCATGCCGTAAAATGGCCACGGTTGCTTCATCCAACGTTGTGCCAGATATCCGCCAAGTAGGAACACTTGACTCAAGAGCACCGCATTCAATGACCACGGTGTAACCGCCGGTGCTAACAAACCTAAACCAAACAACCCCAAGCTGATGACAACTAACGTGATTATTCGCCAGTGGTCTGGTAGTTTGGCAACAAGAGCCTGCACACAACTAAAGACAATCGTTGCCAGGCCAAGTGCAACAAAAAACCACACCGCTCCCAGTGACATCATCCCCGCTGGCATCGTACTATTATTACCACCTGCCCATAAGGCGCCAAGTAGCGTGCCCGTTAATGACCAACTGGCATGACCAAATTTTACTGCTGGCCATTCGTAGGCTAAAATCAGCAACGCGAACACAATATACAATAAAATCAAGGTATTAAAATTGGTTTTGATGCGTTCGCCGAGTGGCTTGGGTCGATACAACAGACCACTAAAGAAAAAGAAAATCGGTAAATTACCTAAAAACAAAAAATTCTGACCCGCTTGAAATGCCGGTTCCGAGCCGGACACATGGCCAATAATCACCATTAACATTGCTAAACCACGCGCAATGTCGATCCATTTATATCTCATCATTTTCCCCATCAATTACAAAAAAGGACCGAACCATCTTGTTCAGTCCTTTTTAACAAGCCTTACTTCTTTGCAGAAGATTGGGCCTTCATTTGTGCCATCATTTGGTTCAAACGCTTTTGTGAAGGCTTTTGTCCCATTGATGTCATCATTGACTTCATCATCTCTTCTGAGATAGGTGGGTTGTTCTTCAAGTACGTTTGCATTGAGCGACGTGCCAAGAAGAATCCAGCAACTGCACCCAAAACAGCAGCAAGGATGACAATCAAAATCCATATACTAGTATTCATCATATTACTCCATCATTATAATTCATATATTATTGTAGCGAACATTCGCCGTTTTGACTAGGTTATCCCGCGTTTCTTCGCGAAAACTTCATTAGTTGTCACGCAAACCCTTTTCGCGTTGGATATCCTTCACCTTATCTGGCGTCACTTCATTACCGTCATCATCGAATACTTGGAGCATTTCAACTTGTGAACGGAACGCAGCTCGGAAGTTCTCAAGGAATTCAGCCCGCAAATCCGCGCGTTCTGCAATTTCGTCATCTGTCAAACCTTCTGGCGTCTTTGCCTTAGCTGCTAATTCATTAATACGTGTGCGCACGGCCAACATGCGATCTGTTTCTGCCATATCAGTCACCACCTCATTTTTTATCGTTACTCTATTCTACCATGAAACAATGTCCAACATTCACAACTCGCCGAATTACTGTAGAATAGAAGCAGATATTTTACAAGGAGGATAACATGACACAACCTGAGAGCAAGCAACTCGCAATTTTGCGGTTTGTCTACGAAAAGCAACTTGAAAAAGGTTATCCACCTACTGTCCGCGAAATCGGTGAAGGCGTTGGCTTATCATCTTCGTCAACTGTCCACGGCCATTTGAACCGATTGCAGAAAAAAGGGTTGTTACACAAGGATCCTGATAAGCCACGTGCAATAGAAGTCACCCCCGCTGGTGTTGAAGCCCTCGGTGTCACAACTCGCAACCAAAACATGATGCCGGTATTAGATGAGCACGAAGCCATTCCGGCCAGCAATGAAGATAGCGACTACATTGTTGATTACTTTCCAGTGCCCGAAAATCTCGTCCGCTTTGACGGTGATTTATTCATGCTACGCTTGCGTGGCAATGCCATGTTAAACATTGGCATGCTCGACGGTGACTTTGTCATTGTCCGCCGGCAAAACGATGCTGATAATGGTGATATTGTTGTGGCTCGTGATGAAGTTGGGCAAACCCATATTAAACGGCTGTTTCGTGAGGCCGATGCGTACCGACTCCAACCAGAGAATGATAATATGACCCCCATTATCGTCCGCGACCTAACCATCCTTGGCAAAGTCGTCGGCTTGTACCGGGATGCCATTTATTAATACGCTACAAAAGATAAAAACGTTCGACACGCAATTTGCGGTCGAACGTTTTTTTACTTCACTGCCAAGAACTGTTTACCAAGATAGTTCTTTCCGGCACTGAGGTCATATTGCACATATTTCAAGTCAGTTAACAACGCTTGTTGCTTCTTTGTTAGTTGTTTTTCCTTAATCGTCTTGCCTTGCTCATCTACAAACGTATTCCGTGTGTAATTGGCAAAAGCTGGCATCTGCTTAGTTATCGCCGTTTGCAAAGCAAAGTATGGTGAAACCTTGGTGTTCGTTGCCTCGAATGTCAACGCTGGAAAATCGCTTGGCGACGCGACTGCTCGTGTTGCCGCCGGTGTCTGCCCCGCCAATTTTTTAGCCGCTGGATTCTGATAAACGAAGTAATCCGTCTCGTGAGCTACCTTGGCAGCCGCTTGCGCATCCACAAATGTAAAGACACCTGGCCAGTGATCACCATACAGGACCATCGTAATTGGTCGTTCAGACGCATCTAACCGCTTAATCAATTTACCTAAGGCCACATCACTGCGATGAACCCCTTCTAAATAGCTCTCAATTTGCTTTTTCGTGCTTTTTGAGACCGCTGGGGTTTTTACCTTATAGTGATTATTAGGATACTCACCCGCTGTATAAGGCATGTGATTTTGCATTGTCATGAGTTGCAAGAACTGTGACTGGTTTGACTTCGCACTATCAATTTTAGAGGTCAAAAAACGATAGGCATTCGCATCGGTTGGATAATCACCATCCTTTGCAGCACCTTGATACTTCTCAGGATATGGCGTTTGCGTGTTGTCCGTCGTGTAGAAACCATCGATACCCATTTTTTTATACGCATTCGTACGGTTATACAAACTACCAACAAAGGGATGCAAAACATCTTTTTGCTGGAACACGTTAGTAACGTTTGGCACCGCCTTAGCGAATGGCACAACCTGCACATACGGCACCGACATCTCGGGCGCATACGTTGCCAACGGCATTCCCGTCAACGTCATATACTCAATGTTAGCTGTACCACCACCGTAGCCCGAGGACAACATTTTACCTGAGAACGTTGCTGTTGCCTTCACCTTGTCCATATTCTTTGACACATTTTTGCCACTATACGTCAACGACGGTACATCATTGGGATTTGCCAATGATTCACTTAATACATAAATGACCGTTTGACCAGCCAAATTAGCTTGCCGGTTTTTGTTCAATTCGGTGGCATAAGCGGCATACTTTTTTTGAATTTCTGCCATCTTGGCCTTTGAATAACCAGCTGGTTCGCGCATGATAACCGTCGAAACATTCGAAACAAAAGTCATTAGTGGCCCGTTCCATAAGGCGTCATCCCCTGAACTGTAGACAACTCGTTCATAATTAAACCGCTGTAACCATTCTTGATTTTCATCTGCAGTAGAGACAAATGGAATGGCAAGCACACCACCGGCTACTAACACAACAACGATTCGTGACCATGTTTGTTGAAACAGGGTTGCCATGACGCCTTGCGCAAAGTGCCCGGCTCGCCGTCGACGTAACCAAAACTCAAGCCAAATGGCGCCAACTAGTAAAATCAGTACGGCAATAATGGCACCAATTAACAAGCCACGGTCAACCATGCCTGACAAGCCGCCTGCCGCGCCTGCCTCAGACATATCACTGAACATAATTGGTTCGTTACGGGCCTTAACTTTCATAAACTCAGCCACAAACGCGACAATGGCAATAATGCCATACAAAGCAATGCTAAGAAACAAACGATTTAGCAACGCCATGATGAAACTATAAAGCAAGAACGTTTCAAATACCGAAAACCATGCTTGTGGTTTCCACATAAAATTCCATGTATAGCCAAGCGCCGTACCGAAGTCGGTTGTTTGATTGTAACGGCCCCATTCCTGAAAGTACATCGCAAACTGCAACATAAATGTCGTCAAGATGCTCAGTACCAGGCCAATCAAAATTAGGCGCATAAAATTATTGAGCGATATTGGTTGGATCACCCGTTTCAAAGGGGCCCAACCACTTCTTTTATTCGTCATATACTATCTCACGATCACTATTTCTCTCTATCACTAATGAATAAGTATACCGTATTAAAAAGACGGATTTTTAACAAATAGTTAACAGGTAAAACAAAAAGCAGACCATCCAGTCTGCTTTAAGATTAGTCTTCAAAATAGATTTGCCGAGCCCAATCAATGCGACGGGCGCCCCACGTTAGTAATCCCATCACAATTAATGTCACAACAATATTCAATAAAACATTTATCGTATGGTCAGTAGTAATCAAACTAATGTACCCGCCCATTTTAAATAGGCTCATCAAAATCGTCAAAATACTAATTTTTAAGATGACGGCATCCCCTAATTTCGCAAACCCTGTCGCAAATGCGGGTGTCCATTGGATTAGACGTTGCGCAAGATACACAATGGTCAAACTGCCCAGAACGGCACCAAGTGAGGTAAACACCCAGTGTGGTGCGGCTGCCATAATAACATCAAATGGCCCCGAGGTTGACACACCCGTCCAAACTAAGAAACCCGCCGCTGCCGTGGCGTGCCCAACCTGCCAGTCGCCCGCAACTCGAAGTTGCTTACCAAGCATCATCAATGGTTGCATCACTAATGCTCCTTCAATCGACCAAGGCATCTGAAACTGTGAACTCAGGTAATACCCTAACCAGGCTAGCAAAATTGTTACCACCCATTGATAGGCCACGTGTCCCGGTAGATATTGCACCACCTTAAACACGATTGTGGCAACAAACAAGGCCAAAGCAATCCAAATCATCCCCGTGCCCAGGACTTGCCAGTCGCCAACATGCGCGGTTGGCCAGCCATTACCGTATAAAAACGTTGTCACGCCGTCACGCATGGCAACGAACCGATATTGCATCCAATAAGTCCAATTAAATTTAATAATGACTTTACTGCCTAAAATAGTAATGGCTGCTGTAACAGCGAACGGCACAACATAATGTTTAATTCCCTTAAGTAACACTTCTCGCCACCGCAACCCCGTCGCCCAGTAGCCAGCCACCATAAATAAAACGGGTACATTCACGATTGTGAGCCACTGATAAAGTGGCTTTGCGGTTGTTTGATCAATCAGCTGTGCAACCACAATCATAATGATTGCAAATGCTGTTACCAATCGCGTTAGTTTTTGTTCTTTGGTCATAAAACTCCTCCAACTACAACAAAGGAGAAGCACAAAAGGCTTCTCCAGTTATGTTAGTAATTCATCAATGCCAAGATGTCGTATCCTTCAAGACGATCACGACCATGAAGGGCATCAAGTTCAATCAAGAAGGCCAAGCCAACGACTTCACCGCCCAAAGCTTCAACCAACTTAATTGTTGCGGCAATCGTACCACCAGTTGCCAACAAATCATCAGTGATAAGCACCTTATCACCTGGCTTAATGGCATCCTTGTGCAATTCCAAAGCTGCCTCACCGTATTCAAGCTTGTAACTTTCCTTAACGGTTTCGCGAGGTAACTTACCTGGCTTGCGTGCTGGTACCAAACCGATGCCCATTTCGTGGGCAACCGGTGCACCGACTAAGAATCCACGTGACTCAGGGCCAACGATAACGTTTACCCCGCGCGCTTGTGCGAATTCAGTAATTTGATGCGTTGCTTCTGCGTATGCCGCCCCATCCGCCAACAAAGGCGTGATGTCACGGAATGTAATTCCTTCTTCTGGGAAGTTCGGAATTGAGGCAACGTAATCATGCAAATCCAACATCTGCTTAGCTCTCCTGCTTACTTAAGTTCGTCAACAATGTTTCGAGTTCACTTGTCGAACTGTAAATCAACTGTTGTTCTAGTTCTCGCTGTGCCACGAAACGCTGATATGACGGCATTTCTTCCAAGACCACTTGTTGTGGCGCAGGCACGGCGTTTAAGACGCCATCAATAATTGTAACAAATTTTGCGTCTGAAAACACCTGCAATATTAAGGTTAACATATTTCTATCGATTTGTAAGTGCGAAACAATTGCATCATACTGCGTTCGCAACGAAACATCCGAAAATGATCGAGCAAATTTGTAAACTTTCGCGAAATCGGCCTTTGATGGCATCTTTTGTAAATACTTTGGTGACTTCGTGTAGAATATTGGGGCCAATCGACCTGCCGGCACGAATTTCAGCAAATCCGCTAACTGACTTAGCTCCTCCGGCATATCAACAAAGGCCATTGTCCCAACGCTCGTTCGATTAAAAGCATCCTCCCAGTAAATAGCTTCGCCGGGGGCCTGAATCGTCGGACCTAACTGTTCGTAGTGTTTTTTATTAAAGAAAATATAACTAGCCGGCTCCGCTAATGTTTGTCGCGTTAAGCGGGTTGTCCGCCAATCCAGCAGCGATGACCCCGCAGCTTCAATATCCGTTAGCATCATTTGATAGGTCACATCACCACGGAAACGATTCTCGCTCATCGTCCCCACAATTTTGATTGATTCAAAACGACCTGCTAAATCTTCGGCAAGCGATCCACGGCCAAACGCAATCACCGGCAACGAGCCCACTTGTGTGCTTGCCGTGAAACGGAGGTGCTTGCCTTCACTCATGGTTTTAACATTTTGCACCCCGTTCAACGCCACAGCAAACAGCGGCTCTGGATTACCTTCACCAAAGGGTGCTAAGACTTGCAGCTGTTCATAATTCTGCGCATTGAACTCTTTGGCCGTTACTTCGGCTGCAATGCGAATTTCTGGCAATCCTGCTTCCGCAAGGCCCTGTGCATCCGCTTCAGTCCGTAAAACGTCGCGAACGGCTTGCAAATTGGCTGTTGGAATTGTCATTCCCGCAGCACTGGCGTGACCACCAAATGCGGTTAACAAATCTCGGTGACCATCCAGACCGGCGAATAAGTCAAATGCCGGCACAGAACGGCCCGAGCCTTTCATCTGACCATCTTCGTCATTGAGCACGATTGCTGGCTTGCCTGTAGCCTCGACTACCTTGCTGGCAACAATGCCAAGAACACCTTCATGCCAACCGTGGCCAGCGATAACCAACACCGGGTCAGCCGCCAACGTTTGTGCCTGTGCTAACGCCTCATCAGAAATTGTTGCAACCAATTCCTGTCGTTCACGATTCAACGTTTCAATTTGACCAGCCAACGCACTCGCTTCCTCTGGATCATCGGCTAACAACAGCCGGACACCATCCGTTGCATCGGCTAAACGGCCGAGTGCATTTAAACGTGGTCCGATGGTAAAACCAATCGTCATTGAATCGATATCGGCTTGATTAGTGCCAGCAGTTTGTAGTAAGGCTGCTAAACCAGGGCGTGGATCTTCCTTGAGATTAGCCAAGCCCATTGCAACAATTGCCCGGTTTTCGTCAACCAATTCCATCACATCAGCGACCGCTCCCAAAGCGGCCAAATCCATCACTTCATCAGCTGGCTCTTCCAACAAAGCCGAGGCAACTTTAAAGGCCACGCCGGCACCAGATAAGCCACCAAATGGATATGCCCCATCTGGGTGACGTGGGTGAACCACCGCAACCGCCTCTGGTAACTCGGCAGGCATCTCGTGGTGATCAGTCACAATGACGTCGACCCCGTTATTCATTAACCAAGCGACTTCATCCCGTCCTGACACACCATTATCGACTGTAATCAATAATTGCATGCCTTCACCAGCTAAACGTTGATACTGCGCTAAATTAGGGCCGTAACCATCTTTAAAACGGTTAGGCACATAATAACTAACATCGGCGCCCATCAACTCCAAGGCCCATGTCATGATGGCGGTACTGGTAATGCCGTCCACATCATAGTCCCCGTACACGACAATCTTTTCACCATTGTCAATGGCCGTCATGATTCGTGTAATCGCAACATCCATATCATGTAATAAGAACGGGTCATATAAGCCTTCAACACCAGGACGCAAAAACGCATTAGCCGTTTCAATGGTATCATAGCCACGATTAACTAAAATTTTGGCAACCAATTCTGAAACACCAAAGGTCTCAGCGATTTCTTTGGCTGCCGCCTCGTTTGCAACGGCCGGGAAATCCCATTGATAGTGTGGTGAAATCATCTGTTTGCCTCCTTACTTACTGTTCGTCTTCATCTACCGGCGTCAATTTAACTGGTTTGCTATTGCTTTGCTCACCAAACGGCACCTCAAATACATCAAAATCGTTCACAACGCGGGTATTTTCAAAAATTGTCCGCGCTTGATAAGCGAGTTCATTCGCTGACTTACCGGCATAACGCGCTGAAATGTGCGTTAGCAATAAGCGACCCACGCCAGCATTTTCAGCGACTTCAGCCGCCTGAATGCTCGTTGAGTGGTAGTGATTACGCGCTTGTTTACCTTCACCTTTACCATAGGTTGATTCGTGCACGAGGACATCAGCCCCTGTCGCAAGCTCACCAGCATTTGGTGTCTTACGCGTATCACCTAAAATAACAACTGTCCGGCCTTTTTTAGCAGGGCCAATGACATCAGCACTCTTAATTTCACGGCCATCAGGCAATGTAATATCATTGCCACGCTTCAATTGTCCGTACAAGGGACCTTCTGGCACTTGCATCGCCCTTAAGCGTTCGACCAAAAGTTCACCGGCGTGATCATGTTCAACAACGCGATAACCAAATGACAAAATTTTGTGATCCAACGGTAAAGCTGTCACCGTAAATTTGTCAGTCCGCAGTACCTCACCACCTTCATTTGGTAGTTCGACAAACTTCAATGGATACGTTAAATGCGTTTGTGCCACGCGAAGACTCGTTTCCACGAATTGCTTAATCCCATGGGGACCATAAATCACCAATTCTTCTTCGCCGCCCTGAAATGAACGGGAAGACAACAAGCCTGGTAGTCCATAAATGTGATCACCGTGCAAGTGGGTGACAAAAATCTTATCCACCTTCCGTGGACGAATCGTTGATTGTAGCATTTGAATTTGCGTGCCTTCACCGGCATCAAACAACCAAACGGAATTAATTTCTTCTAGCAAGCGAAGCGCGATACTCGTTACATTACGAAAACGAGCTGGCACACCTGCACCAGTTCCTAGAAACTCGATTTGCATGATATTAGGAACTCCTTTTATCTATCTCTCAAACAAAAAACCGCCATAATGACGGTTTAAACTAACTATTAGTCTATCATTTTTTGCCGCATATTTATAGACCCACGCATTAAATCAGAAGGTGACCCGAAGCTTTGCAGATGGCCCGACCAAGATATTGCCATGACGATCCTTGACTGTTGCAAATTGCAAATCAATATCGTTTGTAGCACCCTTCGGAATGAAAACCGTCACGGTTGCATCAGTGTAACCCCCGGCTGGAATGCCAGCCACGCTCAACTTAGGGTCATTGACCAAACCGTTTAATTCAGACATCGTTGGCTTACCCTTAAACCCAATTGTTGTCACACCTGGCGTCACACCGAACGTTGTACTATCATTCGTAATCCGATAGGCAATGACCAGTGTTTCATACCCATTGGCTAATTTAGGTGTATTCAGAACACGCCGCGCATTTTGCAGGGCTTTTGTCGAGCGCGCAGTATTTTTGTAGCGGGCAATTCGAGTAACCTGATAAATAAAATTGTGATTTTGCAACGTTGCATTTACAGCGTTGTCTCCAACCAACTTTTCTGCAACCCCACTACTCGTGAGCCGATACTGACCGACTTGCGTCAAACGGCCATTTGCGACGAACTCCTTCGACTTCAAATCACTGGCAGTTGGCGTACCGGCCGATTTCTTTTTTCCTGTTGGCAAATCATGATTACTAGGTGTGTTCGCTTGTTCAGCAAACGTATGCGCTGGTTTTGTCACATTGCTGGTGTGATAAAAAAATATCACCACGCTCGCAAATACCAGTAACAAAATTGCGGTGATCAACCACCCTAAGCGTTTTTGCATTCTCATTTCTCCATCATCCAAGAACCAGGGCGTCGTCGACAATCCGGTATCCATACACCGGATGTAGCGTGAAATCATCATCACGCACCACTATCTGCAATGAATCAGGAGTCTGCATAATCACCTCCGCCAATTCTGCTTGATAGGCCACGTCCGTTGTCATGACTAGCAAATCCCCATCACGCCCAAGTAAGCGAACTGGTTGCACCTGGTCATCTAGTCGCACCGCCAACAAACGATTCGTTGGCATGCCAGATGTCGCTGCTTTAAAATCTGCTAATAGCATGTCTTGCTCTCCATTGGTAATTTCTTACCGTTAATCTTACCACACAAAAAAGGTGACTAACCTTAAGATTAGCCACCTGATTAATGGTCGGTTTAACCGAAGAAGCCCTTCTTGTGCTCACCAGTCATTGCTGCTTGGAATGCCTCAAGCGCCTTCTTTTGGTCCTTATTCAACTTCTTAGGCACATCAACGTAAATCGTAACGATGTGATCACCTTGGCCACCGCGCATAAATGGCGCTCCTTGGCCACGAAGACGGAAGTTTGCTTCAGTTGGCGTACCGGCGGGTACCTTCAACTTCTTCAAACCATTAACCGTCTTCACTTCAATTTCGCCACCCAAGACAGCTGTTGCATAATCGATTGGCACACGTGAGTAAATCGTGCCACCATCACGTTCAAAGCCATCCTTTGACGCTTCAACGCGGAAGACCACAAACAAATCTCCGTATGGGCCCCCGTTATAACCAGCCTCACCTTGGCCAGACAAGCGCATTTGTTGACCATTCTCGACACCCGCAGGCACCGTCACCTTCAACTCCTTGCTTTCTTGACCACCGTTATCCGTTGAACGCGTGTATGAAATCGTTGTCTCTTTACCAAAAACAGCCTCTTCAAACGTCAAGTTCATGCGGTATTGCAAGTCTTGCCCCTTGCGTGGACGATTAGGGTCTTGGAAGCCACCACCAAACATTTGACTGAAAATATCACCCAAATCAGAGAAGTCGCCGTATTGACCACCGCCGAAGCCACCAAAGCCGCCTTGGCCACCGAAGCCACCAGCTTGACCATCAGTCGCACCGTATTGATCATACATCGCACGCTTTTGCTCATCACCAAGGGTCTCGTACGCTTCTTGTACATCCTTGTATTTCTGCTCAGCACCCTCTTCGTGGTTCAAATCAGGGTGGTACTTCTTTGATAGCTTGCGGTAAGCCTTCTTAATCTCATCTTGTGAGGCGTTCTTATCCACGCCCAAACGTTCGTATAGCTCCGTATTATTCATGAGGCCAACCTCCATCTTTATCTCAATATGTATCACAAAGCGAGGCTCGCACCTCGCTTTGTGTCTAATCTGTAACTGGTAGGAAAATGCACAGACTAGGAATTTAATTTTTTAGATTACTTCTTGTCGTCAGAAACGTCTTCGAAGTCACCATCAACCGTGTTGTCATCACTTGATGAAGCACCGTCAGTAGCTTGCGCACCTTGATCAGGAGCAGCTTGTTGGTACAACTTAACAGCCAATTCTTGCGCAACCTTTTCCAAAGCTTCCTTCTTCGTCTTCATGTCGTCCAAATTGTCGGCTTCCTTAGCAGTCTTCAATTCAGCAACAGCGTCTTCAACTGGCTTCTTGTCCGTATCAGGCAACTTGTCGCCAACCTCTTCCAATGTCTTTTCTGATTGGAAAATCAATTGGTCAACATCGTTACGCAAGTCAACTTCTTCCTTACGCTTCTTGTCGGCCTCTTCGTTAGCCTTCGCGTCATTCATCATACGCTCAATTTCTTCGTCTGACAATGAACCAGAGCTTTGGATCGTAATCTTTTGCTCCTTGTTCGTTCCCAAATCCTTAGCAGAAACAGAAACGATACCGTTACGGTCGATGTCGAACTTAACTTCGATTTGTGGCACACCACGTGGTGCAGCAGGAATGTCAGTCAATTGGAAACGACCCAACGTCTTGTTATCAGCAGCCATTGAACGCTCACCTTGCAAAACGTGGATATCAACAGCGGGTTGGTTATCAGCGGCCGTTGAGAACACTTGTGACTTTGACGTAGGAATCGTCGTGTTGCGGTCGATCAACTTCGTGAACACACCACCCATCGTTTCGATACCCAATGACAATGGCGTCACATCAAGCAAAACCACGTCCTTAACGTCACCAGTAATCACACCACCTTGCACAGCGGCTCCCAAAGCAACCGCTTCGTCAGGGTTAATTGAGTGATCAGGCTCCTTGCCAGTCAAAGCCTTAACAGACTCTTGCACAGCAGGAATACGCGTTGAACCACCGTTCAAGATAACCTTGTCGATGTCGTTGATTGACAAACCAGCATCCTTCAAAGCTTGACGAACAGGCTCTTCCGCACGCTTTACCAAGTCAGCCGTCAATTGGTTGAATTGGGCACGCGTCAAAGTCGTTTGCAAGTGCAATGGACCAGCTTCGGTTGCCGTAATAAATGGCAAATCAATTTGCGCTTCAGTTGCTGATGACAACGTCTTCTTTGCCGTCTCTGCAGCATCCTTCAAACGTTGCAAGGCCAACTTGTCAGCCTTCAAATCAACCCCATTTTCAGCCTTGAAGTTATCGGCCAACCAGTCAATAACCTTTTGGTCAAAGTCGTCACCACCAAGGTGTGTGTCACCATTTGTTGACAAAACTTCGAAAACACCATCACCCAACTCAAGGATAGAAACGTCAAACGTTCCACCACCCAAGTCATAAACAAGGACCTTTTCGTCGTTCTCCAACTTGTCCAAACCGTATGCCAAAGCAGCGGCCGTTGGCTCGTTGATGATACGCTCAACTTCCAAGCCGGCAATCTTACCAGCATCCTTAGTTGCTTGACGTTGCGCATCGTTAAAGTAAGCAGGTACCGTGATAACAGCCTTATCAACCGTCTCACCAAGGTAATCTTCAGCGTACTTCTTGATGTATTGCAAGATAATGGCTGAAATTTCTTGTGGCGTGTAGTCCTTGCCATCAACCGTTACCTTGTAACCAGCTTCACCCATGTGTGACTTGATTGACAAAATCGTGTCAGGGTTTGTGATAGCTTGACGCTTAGCAGTATCACCGACTTGCGTCTCGCCGTTCTTAAATGAAACAGCTGATGGCGTCGTACGACCACCGTTTGGGTTAGTGATAACCTTTGGTTGGCCACCTTCCAAAACGGCAACAGCTGAGTTTGTTGTTCCCAAATCAATTCCAATGATCTTTGACATAATGTTTTTACCTCTTATTGATCAATTTTTATTTTTAATAGTAAGTGAATAGTTGTTTAGTTATAAACAGCTACCATCGCTGGACGAATCACACGGTCCGCCAAGACATAACCCTTTTGAAGAACCTGGGCAATCGTATCTGCCGGGTGATCCTCATCAGCCGGTACAGATTGGATTGCTTGGTGGAAGTTAGGATCAAATGGTTCACCTTCGGCCCCAACGGCCTTGATGTCATTATCTTCCAAGGCAGATGCCAATGTCTTATAGACCATTTCGACACCCGTCTTAATTTGCTTAGCCGCATCGTCGTCAGCTTCTACTTGCAACGCACGTTCCAAGTTATCCAAAGCAGGCAAAACTGACTTTGCCAACTTTTGGCTCGCGTACTTAACTGCTTGTGCTTGTTCCTTTGCAAAACGTGTTTGCATGTTTTGCATCTCGGCGTGGGCACGCAAGTACTTATCTTCCGCTTCTGCAACCTTAGCTTCCATCGCAACCATTGGGTCGATTTCGACCGCTTCGGTTGTTTCGGTGTCAACATCCGGTGTCTCAACCGTTTCTTCAACTTCTTCTTCAGGAGTCTGCTTATCTTCTGCCATGCTAACACCTCTTTTCTATCGGTAATATTCTAATAATTGTTGTGATAACGCGGTACGATATACATCAACTAATTCGACCATATCGGCGTACATCATCGATGTTGGACCTAGAATGGCAACTGCCCCTACACCATGTTGCGGTACACGATAGGTTGCTGATACCAAACTGTAAGGTGACAACAGGCTATTCCCATTCTCATCCCCAATTTGTACCATCACACCATCATTCGCGTTGCCAACGACGTGACGCATAGCGGTCGGTGCATCCAGTAATTGATACAATTGCTTAACTTCTTGCAAATTGGTATCAACCGTAAAGTCCATCAAATTCAAACGACCACCAACGAAAACCTTATCACGGATGGAGCGTGCCAACACATCACCAAACAGTTGCAAAAAAGCAACCGGCGTTCGAATTGTTCGCTCCATTTTCAATGGTAAATCGCCAGAAAGTGTTCGTAGAACATCAACAATTGGTTGGTTAACCAATGTTTGATTAATGTAACGCACCATGTCATCTAAGCCATGTACATCCATTCCCTCGGGTAGTCTAAAACTCTGACTCGTTACCTGTCCATCGTTCGTCACGATAATCGCCATAATTTGCTGGCCATCGACAGGCACCAACCGGAATCCCGACAATCGCGTGTCAACTGATTCCGGCTTCAATGCAATCACCGTGTAACCTGTTAGGTTTGCCATTTCAGTAACCATTTGTTGCACCAGATCATCAATTTGTTGGAAGTTACGGCTAAACACCCGTTCCAACGATTGGTGCACAGCTTCTGACAATTGACGTCGTCGCATTAGTTTATCGACATAATAACGATAACCCCGTTGCGATGGCACCCGGCCAGAAGATGTATGTTCTTTTTGTAGCAATCCTTGCTCTTCCAATGAGGCCATTTCATTTCGGACAGTAGCCGAACTAACTGCCAACCCCAATTGTTCAAGCAATGATTTTGATCCAACAGCTTTACCGGTTTTTGCGTAATCTTGAATTATCGCGGCTAGAATTAACCGCTGCCGTTCTGTTAACATACGCTATACCTCTCTTAGCACTCTCTATCACTTCGTGCTAACACATATTATAATACACACCATGCAAACGCTTGTCAACACTTTTAGCACTTTTAATTACAGAGTGCTAAAAACGATTGTGTACGCATCAAATACGACCTAGCAAAAAGGACTGAGCCATCAAATGACTCAGTCCTTTTAACTGTTTATATTTATTAGTACCAACCAATTGCTTGAATGTGATTCCAAGCACCTTGTGGGTTACCGTAACGATTAGCAATGTATGCCAAACCAACCTTGGCTTGCCCTTCAACTGACATGTCATAAATCCCCGTCGTTTGGAACAAGCCCACATATTGACCATTGCGTGCATTGACATTCCAACCTGATTCGTAGTTAATCAACAAATCAAGGTAGTATTGTTGCGTTGAATCCCAACCGTGCCAAGCTTGTGCAAAGCCCATCATTTGATCCTTAACAGAACCAGATGAAAGCTTAGTTACAACACCGTTTGCATCAGCTGAATAGTTTGCCCCATTAGCCGTGAACTTCGTGTTCTTACGCAAGAAGAACGTCCCATCATTACCGAAGAAGTATTGCTTGCCACCAATTGTTTGCAAGCCTTGCACAGCACGACCAACGTTATCAACGTAATACGTCATGCCCCAGGCATTCTCCCATGAATTTTGGATACGAGCCCCATTTTGGAACCAGTAATATGTGCCCATGTAGAATTGGAAACCTGTGTAACGGTAACCGTTTTGCATCCACAACCAACCTGATGGTGTTGCGACATAACCATTGGCCTTACCGCGTGAGAAGAACGTACCATTGTTACCAAAATCGTAGTTAACGCCGTTAATTTCGTTAACACCTTGCACAGCACGTCCATCAGCCCCAACGTAGTAGCTCATGCCCCAAGCACTCTCCCATGAGTTTTCTTGACGCACGCCATCTTGGAACCAGTAGTAAGATCCCATGTAGAAACGGAAACCTGTGTAGCGTTGGCCATTTTCAAACCAGTACCAGCCAGTACCATCGTTCAAATACCCTGAACCTTGCACCGTTGCGGCACTTGCCGTCGTCTCAAATTGTGTTGTGTTTGCGATTGCCAATCCGGCCATCGCTGCAGTTGTTGCCAATACTAATTTCGCTTTATTACTAATCATATCCGAATTTAAACCCCATTCTTGTAAACAGACTGTTCTGTATTCACGACGCATATCTGCGTCGGACTCGTTTTTACTAATTCGACTTTACTTAGTGTATCGAGTTATAGTGACAGCCGGTTAAAGTGAAAGTTTCAAATCCGCGCCTTTTATTACTTGTATGTTACAAACCAAACGAGCATTACAGAATTCCGGATTTTTTGGTGGGATTTTGTGACGATGCCAGGATATTTTCGCGAGAATAATGTCACTGGTTTTTCACAAGCCTAAATGGATTATTTTGCAAACGGATGCAAAACTACCTTACCGTGAATAAATTCGCCCAAATAAATATCTTCTACGCCACCCTTGGTTTGCTTCGCAACTTCTTCGCGTAACCAGTCGATGTCTTTATCCAAAACTTCTAATAGATCATAATTGGCTTGCCCATCCTGGATAAGTGGATACTTAATCGTTTCCTCGCCATATTTGATAATCGTCAGTTGGCCATTTTGCTCTAGAATTGCTCGACGTACTACCTGCACCTCATCAACGCCAGCGGCGCGTAGCTTAAACATTAGCTCACTAGCTGACAAGCCCACCCGCATCGTTGTGGCCACATCAACCTCACCGTTCTTAATGACCGTGACCGGCGCCCCATCAATCACCCGTTTGACCCAGTAATTGTGTTCTTTCAAGAACTTAAGCAGCAAGACTAAAAACGTCCAAACAATCAAGACTAAGACAAATTGCAGCGCCGTAATATCTGCATTATAAATAACACCACCAATAATGCCACCCAAGACATAATTTTGAACTTGGTCCATCGCTGAAATTGGTGCCAAGTTACCCTTACCCAAAATATTAATTTGGATAATCAAACCGATAATCCCAATTGCCAACTTCAAAGCAATCGTTGTATAACTTGTGTCCATCACTTCACCTCAACTACTGTATGCTCGTCTAATAAGTTCGTCTTTTCCAAGGTATAGTTCGATTGATCAGCACTCAAATTCACCCGATAGAACGTCTTCCCAGCTTTCACAATTAAATTATTGTTCAAATTGACACTGTTTACAGCCACTTGCGCTGGCTTCACATCCCGATTATGTGCCACGTGCTTTAATAACTTAACAACCTGTGCTTTTTGAGCCGACTGGCTTTTCACTTGGTTCATATCTTGATACTGCAGCCCAATGACAAACGCTACCAATAGTAGCATCATCACACTCAAATCCCGGTACTTCGATTTTAAATTATTGCGAAAATACAGCACCGCAAAAATTGCAAAAATAATTACCAATACGGCAATGACCACCGTCGTTGCCGTTTCCAACCACGAATGACGCTGTGTCAAGTAATCAATTGTATAAAATGTCATGCCTTCCTCCTATTCCTCTGTCATGTTACGCAAATTGTTGGCGGTATACAACCTGATTACCCCAAAAAATCCGCCAGGCAAGCTACCCAGCGGATTTTGCAATTCAAAATAGATTTAATTAACGTAGGAAGAATGTATGGTTCGTACCAAAGTTGTACGTCTTGCCATCAATCTTAACCTTGTTACCTTCAACAGAGCGGCCGTCGTTACCGACATAATACTTCAAGCCCCATTCTGAGACCCATTGATTATGTTGGCGCACACCGTTAATGAAGTAGTAGTAGGCACCCATGTACATACGGAAGCCTGTGTAGCGCTTACCATTTTCAATCCACAACCAGCCGTCTGGTGTTGACACATAACCGCTCGCCTTACCACGCAAGAAGAATGTGCCGTCGTGACTGAAGTTATAGTACGTCCCGTCGACATTATAACCGTCGCCTTGTACGGCACGACCTTCACTGTCAACATAGTACTTCAAGTTCCAGGCTGTCCGCCATTGGTTATTGATACGTGCACCCTTTTCGAACCAGTAGTATGTGCCCATGTAGAAGCGGAAGCCAGTGAAGACTTCACCGTTTTCATACCACAACCAGCCATTGCCGGCATCTTGGTAGCCTGAAAGCTTGCCACGTAGGAAGAACGTACCGTTGTTCCCAAAGTCATACGCGATACCGTCGATTAGGTGGTAGCCTTGGACTGAACGACCATCTGAGCCAACGTAGTACTTGTTACCCCATTGGCTGACCCACTTGTTTTCTTGGCGCACACCATTAATGAAGTAGTAGTAAGCACCATAGTATAAACGGAAGCCCGTGTATGGCTTACCATTTTCAAACCAGCGCCAACCTTGATCCGTGTTCAAGTAACCAGACTGCGTAAAGTTACGGGCATAGTACGTCTTGTTTGACCCAAAGTCGTACCACTTACCGTTGACCAACTTAATGCCCTCTTGCGTCGTACCATCAGTCGCGACGTAGTAGGTCTTACCACCGGCCGTTGCCAATTGGTTCTTACCCTTCAACAAACCATTGTTGCTTGGGTTAAAGAAGTATCCTTGGCCGTTAATGTTCTTAAAGCCACTGGCAAGCACACTGTTTGTCGCATACTCACGGTTACCGGACTCATCCGTTTGCCAACCGTTACTAATGAAATTCGTCTTTGAATCGTGTTCATTTTCAGCAAGGTTGCTGTTATCAGCCGTAGACACTTCAATCATCCATTGCGCCATCAAATCTGCCATCTTGGCATACGTATCTTGCGTTGGATGAACTTCGTGATCCCCCAGCGTTTGTTGTCGGTTAGCATCTGTAACAACCTGATAACCTGCTTGACGCCAGTCTAATACTGGAATACCAAAGCTTGTATAAACTTGCTTCAAAGCATCGGCCAACTGATTAAACGTGTAGCCTGCTTGACCCTTGACGTTCAAGTTATTACCACCCATGTATGATGGGATTGGCAAGACACCATAAATCACTAACTTTGGGTTCGCGGCACGCATCGTCCGAATATTCTTTTGTAAACGTTGTTGGACGTAACCAAGACTATTGTCGCTATAGTTTAAATCATTGACCCCGATTTCCAATACCAATGACTCAGCGTTCTTGAACTGCGGATCAGCCGTGACACGCTTCAAGTTATTGGTTAGGTCGTAAGTCTTATCACCAGGTCCGTTTTGGTTACCTGAAATTTGTGAGCCACTTGATGCGTAACCCGCATGCATTGACTCCGGCTTGATGATGTTTGCTAAGAGCGTTGGGTAGTTCTGTTTAACCACTTGGTTACCGTCCCACCCAACGGCCAGTGAGTCACCGACGACCCACACGTTTTGATAATTAAAATAATTGTTTTCTGATTGTTCTGGCGTTTCGACCGGCTGCGTGGTTGCGTTCGTCGCTGTGCGCTTTACCCCTTCAACCTTAGCCGTCGTTTGCGCCGATTCTTTTGGTTGTTGTACCACAGTTGCGGCGTGTGTTGAGCCAGCCGTCGCCCATAATCCAAAACCTAACACTGCTGAGGCCAGCATTAGGCGTGCTGTTGTTTTACTCATTGATTTGCACTCCTCCCAACAATTAACTATAGCAAACATTTGCCCGGATGGCATAAAAATTCCTGAACTTCAATTGAATATAAATATAATGGTAGCACTTTTGCGAAAGTTATAAAAAAATCGCAACGTTTGTAACAAACGTTGCGATATCTTAATTACTTATCCTTAGGGAATTCAATGGTTGGCTTAAACTTACGACCAGCCTTAATACCACTAATCATTGTATCAAATCGCTTCTTCTTGTGGTCTGTCCGTACAAAGATCAACCGGAGGAAGTCCCAAGCAATTTTACCGTTTCCACGCATGTGACGGAAGAAGTCACGCTTGCGCATCGTGTAAACACGATTACGGTACATGTTAAAGTACCAAGGTAAACGACGTTCAATATCGTTGGTAATATCATCTTCAGTATTTGAACGCATCTTGTGCGTGACAGAAGATGCTGGCACTAGATAACCTGGCGCAATCCGTCCGGCACGTTCCGTATACTCCAAATCGTCAATCCAAATAAAGAATTCTGTAATTGGCAAACCAATTTGGCGAACAATATCCCGTGAGAAAAATGATGACACGAATGTCGCATTTTCAATTCGAACAGGTTCTTTAAATTCTGTATTCAACGTCGTCTTATACGTCCCGTATTGACGTAGTACGTTACGAACCGACGGCTTGCCATCACTGAACATTACCTTTGAGGCCAAGAAGCCAAAATTAGGATTTTGTTCAGCAAATGCCGTCAACGGTTGCAAAGAATCTGGGTGCACCATCGTATCATCGTCCATTACCCAAACATAATCATCATCCGTTTGTTCATAAAAGTAACGAATTCCGGCGTTGAACCCACCAGCGCCACCAAGGTTCTCAGACATCCGCACATACGTGATGCTGTCGCCCAATGATTCTAAGTAATCTTGTGTATCTTGCTCAGATTTATTATCAATCACAATTAAGTGTGACAATTTTGGCTCAACGGCTTGCAAAGCGGCAATTGCCTCTTTTAACATTGGCAAGCGGTTGTAGGTCACAATCACTGCGCTTACTTTTGCCATAATATCTCTTATCCCTTCGCCTTGTTCTTAGCAAATTCTACCTTTGGCTTGAAGAACCAACCGGTCGTGACACCCTTAAGGACCATCTTCAAGCGGAGCATCTTCTTTGGTTGTCCGTTAAAGAAAATCATTGCTGCTTCATAGGCAATGCGAATGTGTGCACGCAAGAAGCGGACAAAACCACGATTGCGACTGAAGTACATCCGGTTACGGAAGGCGTAGAAGTAACGTGGTACACGATCAATTGAATCAAGCGATACATTTGACTCCACGTTTTGCGCCATCTTGTGAATAACACGTGATGTTGGCACCATGTAGCCTGGGTAAACACGCGCAGCACGCTCCGTATACTCAATATCATCACCCCAGATGAAGAATTCCTTCACTGGTAGGCCAATCTTATCCACGACTTCACGACTAAACATCACTGAAACGAACGTCGCATTACGCAACTGTTCCATTTCAGTCGCATCCAACGGAATCTTCTTAAAGCGGTCAATTGGGAATGGCAAGTTCATCTTGGCGCGTGAATTATCTGTCCAACGGACATCTGAAGACAAGAAGCCAAACTTGTTGTCAACCTTAGAGGCACTGCCAACAAGTTCTGTCAAAGCCGTTGGCGTTGGGACCGTATCATCGTCCATCAACCAAACGTAATCATCGACAGTTTCTTCCATGAAGTAACGAATACCCTTGTTAAAGCCACCCGCACCACCAATATTTTCTTCCAAACGCACATAACGGATTTGATCACCCAAACTCGTCAAGTACTCCTGGGTATCAGCATTACTCTTGTTATCCACAACAATAATGTTGTCCACCGGCGTTTCTGAGGCTTGCAAAGCTGCAATAACTTCCTTCAACATTGGCAGACGGTTGTACGTAACGACGACAGCGCTAACAGTCATATCAATCAGTCTCCAAACTAAAATTCATTCAATATCTTTTCATTGTATAAAAACACTCCTTTCAGTTTACCACATCCAGGAGTGTTTCATATATCTTATTCTTTCTCTTTATAAAATCTACGTAATTGGGCAACGACCGCACCAAAGGCTAAGAGGCCCCAGCTAATCGCGGCTACATACTGTGTGGTTGGCAACCAACCTGGCGTCTGATAACCCAGGATCAACGTGTTGCGACCAGCCTGCTGTTTAACAACGGGAGCCCCGATTCGACTCAGCTTAACATTATCTAGCATTTGACCATTTAATGATAGCGTCGTCTCCGCATACTTCACAACTGGTAAAGTAACGGTTGTCGCCCGCTTAGCTTGCCAAGTCAGGTGCAATTGGCCATCAACAACCGTGCGTTTCATTTTCGGCAAGCGATTTCCCACAATATCACGCAAATATGCTTGATCTAACCCATTCTTCGTATACCAATCTTTGCCAGTCAATGATGTTGCCGTTTTCTTTGAAATCGGTAAATAATCTGGGTAGTTTTGCGTGCCGTCTAACATCAAACGACTTAAGTCCGTGCGTCGCTCGTCGGCCACTAGTTGTTTTAGCGTCAACTTCGGCCTGGTGTACGCCGTTAAACCGACCACTGTTTTCAGATCCGACTGTGTCGCCATCTTATCAGTCATCGGCGTGAACAACATCCCCATCGCTAAGACGCCCGTCGCCAGTGTCGCCACCTGCATCCCTGAAGACGCCGCAATTGGCTGCTGTTGCAACCACAATAACAAGCCGAACACAATCAAAATCAAGCCCGGAATACCAAAACGAAGCGCAAATTGGAAAGTCGACAACCAGTTATCAGCATCTTTCATAATCATGCGCCATGGTAGTAATTGTGAGCCGGCTACAACAAGTAACACGCCACCCAGCAACGTCCACTGGGTCGTGAAATCCAATCGTGGTTGGCACTGGTTACGCAAAACCAAGGCGGCAACTGCAACGACAATCAAAACCATCGCAATTAACGATAGATTGTGACTCCCATCCCAAGTGAAGCCCAGCGTATCGGCCGGTATATCACCACGCAATTCAATAAACGGTCGCAACAAGCGGTTACTCATGTTCACATGCAAAAATGGCATCCAAACATTGACTGACAGCAGCAATGCCAAACCTGCCGCCAATAGCCCATTCAAGACCATGAACACTGGTCGCTTCGCCCGAAAGACCGCTGGCACTGCGAACCACACCAATACCAGGAGCATAAACAAAGTTGAGAGCATGTGCACTTGAATGCCCAATGCCATCACAGCGCCCATCTGCCATGGGTTAATCGGCCGATCCGGTTGCTGGAGCATCCGAATACCAATCCCTACAGCTAGCGCGATAAACATGGCGCCAACGCTCATAAAGGCTTGATTGGCAAACCAACTTAGGCCCGGTAAAGAGCCAACCATAATCATTGATCCAGCCACGCTATACAGGCGGCGTACGTGGGCCCAACGCAACGCCAGGTAACCAGCCAACAGGCCGCCAAATGCAATGATGAAATTAGACCAAAATTGCCAACGGACCCAACTACCTGCTAGCAATAGCAGTAGTCCATTTAGATAAGCGAACCACGGCCCGTAGACCGCATTTACAATCCGTCCTGATTGATTAAAGCCAAACAACGACACAAAGTAATTGAATTGGCCCGTTTTCAGTTGCATCGCCGCATCGTAGAACCGATGTAAGTGGAAAAACGCGTCCACGCCCAACACCATCCGGTTCTGATTTAAAATCGGCAATGCGAATAATAATGCAATAACGACAAAACCAAGCACTGCTTGGCCATCGCGATAAGCGCCAGTTTGTCGATATTGCGCAAACCTTCTTCTCATCGCTCTCTCCCTACTTTACTTTACGCGCAATATAAATTGGTCGCTTCTTAACTTCTAGATAAATACTTGAAATATAACGACCAACAATGCCCAAACTTAATAGTTGCACGCCACCAAGCGCTAACATGATGACAATCGTTGATGGCCAGCCAAAGACCGAGTTTTCTGGATGCACTAGCGCGCGTACAAACACGATAACCGCACCAATCAATGCCATCACAAAGGCAATCGTCCCCAGGACAGATACGAGGAGCAATGGTGCCTTCGAGAAATTCACAAAACCATCAATTGAATAACGGAACAAGCTCCAGAAATTCCATGATGTCGTGCCGGCTACACGATCCTTATTCTCATACTCTAAATACTTTTGCTTAAAACCAACCCATGAGAAGATGCCCTTCGAAAAGCGGTTATATTCTTGCATACTCAAAATCGCATCAACCATTTGACGGGTCATTACGCGGAAATCGCGTGCCCCTTCAACGATATGGGTGTCTGACACCATGTTAATAATCTTATAAAACAAGCTTGAAAACCAAGAACGAATCTTTGGTTCACCAGCGCGCGTTGTGCGGCGTGCGCCAACGGCATCCCATTCACCAGATGAGACGCCCGCCAACATTTCTGGCAGTAACTCGGGTGGATCTTGCAAATCCACATCCATAACCGCGACATAATCACCAGTCGCATGCTCCAAGCCAGCGTACAAGCCAGCTTCTTTACCAAAATTACGTGAAAATGACACCAAGTGCACATTTTCATCGCGCGCAATCAATGCTTCAACAGCGGCAACCGTCCCATCAGTTGAACCGTCATCGATGTACCAATATTCGATATCATATTCAGCAAAATTTTTGCGTTCAAGTTCAATCGCATCGTAGAAGATTGCTACTGTCTCTTCTTCGTTAAAAACCGGTACGATAATTGATAACTTAGACATATCTGTCCTCTTTCATATATTTAATCAGCCTGTTCCAGTATAGCAAAAAAGCACCCCTGATTGGGATGCTTTCACAATTTTATAATAACTGCTTTTACTTGTGGAGACGTCCTTTGATAAACCCTTGCACAGTCAACACAAAGTTAGCTCGCATCAGGATGACCATAATCACGTATACCACGACACCAACCGCAATCTGTACCACCGTGCTCGTTGGGAACGGTGGCATTCGCCAAGCCATCGTCGCAATGACTGCAAACATAACGACACCCGCTACGAGATACTTCCACAAACCGTGGAACAAAACGCCTAATTCAAGTTGGTGACGAATGACATAAACTTGGTAAAGGGTTACAGCGAATTCAGCGATAATCGTCGCGACCGCTGCCCCATACAAACTCCAAAGCGGAATAAAGATAAAGTTCAGCAACACATTAACAACCGCACCGACCGTCACGGAAATTGTGAAATCTCGGGTCCGGTTAACCGGCATCAAATATTGCGTGCCGATAACGTTACTCCAAGCGATAAACAAGACAATTGGCGACAAAATCGTAATTGTCCAACCCGCTGGTAAGAAGTTTGGTCCCATGTACCAAATCGACATCTTTGGACCCAAGGCCATCATCCCGAACATCAAGGGCGCAGCCATTGCTGTAACAAAGTCCATTGACTTGTAAATCGCATCATTGACCGCTTTCGTGTTACCGTTCGCATAATGGTTCGCCACACGTGGCAACATGACCGTTCCCATCGCCGTCACCAGGGCCAACGACACTTTGACAATCTTATCCGCGTTTTCATAAAAGGCTGACAAACTAATTGAACCACTAGCAAACAAAGGCAACATTGTCTTATTCAACTGCAAATAAATTTGCGTGGCAATCGTTGGCAAAAATAAGCCTAATGTTGGTAATAAGTGGTGACCGAAGTTCAAAGTCGACAACTTCGGCAACTTCACCTTACCTGGAATGTAGAACCACATCGTGATATTACCAATCACTTGGGTGAGTGCCAATAATAGGATGTAGTTATCGACATCATCAGCTGATTTAACCAAGATGAAAATCAACACCACCATGGCAATCTTAACCAACGAATTACGGACAACCGTCTTCTTAAAGTCTTCCAAGCCCATGAAGTACCATGAAATATCGAGCAGCCCTGAAACAATCACCCATGTCTGCAAATACAGTTGATGGTTGTTTGCTGAGAACTCACCTGGTACATGGCGCATCATGTAGACAAAGACGACATAAATCGCAATTGCCAACAGACTGACCATTGTGTGCAGTCCTTGGATTTCCCAAAACCGTCGATCACGCAACTCACGGTCATCACGCACATACGCAATTTCACGTTGACCATACAAAGTGATACCTAACGTGGCAAACAGCAAGAAGTAACTCACAATCGAGTTAGTCCAAGCCTGGACACCCATTCCATCCGCGCCAAGCACGTGTGACAGGTACGTCATCGTAATCAACGGTGCCAACACAGTTAGCAATTGATAGAAGACGTTATACAAATAATTTTTTACGACTTGCATGTCATTCTCCGACTGTTTTTTAAACTTATCAGTCTAGTATAGCGCAAATTTAACGCAAATAGAATGTACCATTCGTCCCAAAGTTATATACCTTATTGCCAATCTTCACATGTGAGCCCTGGACAGACCGGCCATCACTACCAACGTAGTAATTTAAGCCCCACTCTGACACCCATCGATTATGTTGGCGAACCCCATTGATGAAGAAATAGTATGCGCCCATGTACTTACGGAATCCGGTGTAACGTTGGCCATTTTCAATCCACAACCACCCATCCGTTGTGTTGACGTAACCATTCGCTTTACCGCGCAGGAAGAATGTGCCGTCGTGACCAAAGTTGTAGTAGATCCCGTTAACTTTGTAGCCATCTCCCTGCACCGCTCGGCCTTCACGATCAACGTAGTATTGGAGATTCCAAGCAGAACGCCACTTATTATCAATACGTGAACCATTTTCGAACCAGTAGTACGTTCCCATGTAGAAACGGAACCCCGTAAACTTACGACCATTTTCAAACCAGAACCAGCCATTACCATCATTGATGTAGCCAGAAGCAGGTTTTCCCTTCAAATAGTAGCTACCATTCTTATAGCCATCGTTGTCTAATTGATCAAAATGGTACTCTTCAATCAAATTAATGAGCGATTGGGCATACGTTGGTGCCGTTGCATAACGCCCTTGTAGCCCATAAGCCGCTTCTTTATAATTTTTAGCCCGCGAACGCCAGGCACCTACGTAATATTCTGGATTCCACGACACACCGTTCTTAAGCAACTTGCCTTGCGCATCCACTGACTCATACGCCGAAGGATACTTAGCAAACTGTGCTTGAACTGAATATGGCTTGCCATCTGAATACTCAGTTGTCCACATCGTGACTGATTGCCCATTGAAAGCACCTTTAACACCGAAATAATTGTTGGCTTTCGTACTTAACGTACTCTGTCCCCAACCACTTTCCAAGGTCGCTTGTGCCATTTGAATTGACGGATATAGCCCATATTTACTTGTATCCGCTAAAATCGCTGGCGTCATTTTATTCACAAACGCTTGTTGTTGTGTCGTCATTGTCGCTGCATCAACTGGGGTGGCTGTTATAACGATACCCAACGTCATAACTCCCGTTGTCAACGCAATCTTTAAGGTTTTATCCATACGCTAACCACCATTCCTAAACACTCTGTAAAATTTAACAAACTCTCTCAAGCTATATTATAGCGCAGTGGACAAAAAGAAAGAGATGTGTAACACCTCCTCGGCTTACACACCTCTTAAACAACTTAAGTATTTTATGGCAATAAACGATTTACACCTGGGATTTTTTGTAATCCCAGCACAATCGCCACACTGATGACCCATACCACCATCGGCAGCGCCAACATATGATAATAAGAGCTTTGATCAAGGTGCAATAACTTCTCTAGCACCGCAATCACAAATTCGTGAATGACGTAAACACCCAACGACACACCAGAAAGACGCTTCAACCAAACCGTTGTCTTTGGACCCGGTTGCCAATCGAGCGGGAAGTGCGTTTTTGCCCAAGCCCAGACCCCCAACGGCATCAAAAAGCCGCCGATGGTGAAAATACTATAAGCATCGCGCACAGTCTCATGGCGCCAGGCTGAGAAAATAATCGTCAAACTAAACATAATGACGAACCCCAAAACGCTTGCGCCGTACAGCAAATGACGCATGCGCTTCGAGATATCGAAGTTATGGAGATACCAGCCAACAAAGAAAATGCCAATGCCAGTCGACAAGACCATCGGAATGTTGTTCACCAACTGATCTGGTGCCCGGTGGAAAAGTGTGTAGGCGTAGTTAATCACACCGACCCCAATGACATATAAGGCGATGATATATTCAACCACTTTTTGATTTGCCTTTGTCGCAATCAATGATAAAAATGGCACGGCCAAATAAATTGGAATGATGAAATAGAAAAACCAAAAGATAGGTTGAATCGTGTCATATTCTAACCCATTCCAAAAGCCAATTAACGACCAATCAGGATTGTGACCGACAAAATGATTCCAAGCATACCAGACGAACGTCCAAAAGATAAATGGAATTAGCACCTTCGCCCAGCGCTTCTTAAAGAATGTTTTTGTGTCGTACCGATCGCGATAATTAAATAAGTTGGCGCCCGAAATCATAAAGAAAATCGGTACCGCCCAAATAAAGGCAATTTGAATCACCAAACTCAGCACCCAGCGGGGTGAGCCCGGCGTATATTGAAAGGCAAATTCTGAGGTGTGCAACCACATCACTGCAATCGTCGCAATGATATTCAGAATATCCATATAGTAAAACCGCCGGCTACGCTTCTTGACCGGGGTTACAGGTTGATCTGCCATGTCACACGGCTCCTTTTAAATTATTGCTTACAAATCAGTATACCGAAAAAGACACCTCACGACGATGCGAAAGGTGTCTTTTTAATGTTTATTTAGCCTTCCGTCTGTGCCAACTAGTCACAAATAGAATCACCCAACCAATTGCAGATAACAACCAAACTTGGTAAATCCACTTCGGTGTTGTGTAGCTGACTGTCAAACGATGTTCACCCGCTGTCACGTGCACGCCAATCGAACCCCGTTTCGTTTGCTTGGCCGTCACACGATGGCCATCTAGCATCACCCGTTCATTGCCGTACATCAGAATTGGTACATTCAAATTCCCTGATTGTGGTGCGTCGACTTTAAATGTCGCCGACGTCAACCGGTACGTCGCCTTAGCCTTAATTGACTGATTGCCCAAAAAAGTTTGGTGTGCGAGGAACGAATAGTAATTCTCGACTGGCCACGCATTTTTAGGTGCATAGTCGAGCATGCCGATATAATCGTGACGCGCACCCGGTTTATTCAGAGCTGCTAGTTGCTTATCATTCGCCGTGAAACTTGTTTCAAACAACGCGGTGGTTGCCTCAAACCGTTGATTCGTTACCAATGGTTGCTGGTGCTGGCGCGTATAAATCAAATTCTCCGTAAACGCCAAGTAACTACCTGCACTGAACAATAACACAACCAAAGTCGTAAGCGCCTGTTGCTTTGGCAAAGCAAAGACTCGCACTAACTCGCCCGACAAGTAAACGAGCAAAAACAGTGAACTCAAGCCAAGTAAGCGGAACGGAAATTGGACTAATGCCTGTACATTCTCAGAGAGCGCCCGCCAAGGGAAAATCGAAGATGCCATGATAAATAGCACGACCCCAAGCCCCCAGATTGCCAACTCACGTGAGAAACGACGGCGCCATAATTGTACCGCACCAATCACAATTGCTAAAACGCCAACCAATCCAATGTTTTGGTTTAGGCCATTCAGTGAATACACTAAACTTTGACCCAAGTCATACATTTTGCTAATTGGTCCTTGCACCGTCGTAATAATCGTCGTTTGGCGATTTTGGTACAAGAAAGGCAGGTATATTACCGCCGTCATGACGACCGTCATCACCACCGCTTTAACGAAATTCAGTACGCGAACTTTTTCAAGATGCAAACGTCGGGTCAGGACTAGTAAGACCACAATGATGACAAACAATGTCAACGTCAAAACCGTACTCAACATGTGGGCGTATAAGATTAAGGTTAAGCCTGCTGCCAGTGCCCGCCACTTACGTGCGTCACCCAAGAAGACGTTGTATAACCCAACAAACGCCAAGGGTAGAAACGCAAATGCCAACATCTCACCAAACACAAACTGATCATACGCTAAATATGTGCGGTAACTAGCAAATCCATATAGTAACGCAAAAATAATTGACCGCATGCGCTGTGATTGATATTGATTCATAGCCAGGTATGCCACAATCAACGTCACAAACATCACAATCGCTTCACCAAGGTAAAAGGCGTGAATTGGATTGTCCATCACTGCGAACAAGCCGGACCAACCGAGCATGTAGACAAACGGGTAGAAGAAATTGCTAGCACTACCAATGTTAGTTAGCACATTAAAGTAGCGATATGGAATTTCATGCACTTGTACCCCTTGCGTCAGCCCCGCTAGCCGATTAAGGTGAAACAATAAATCGCCTTGGCCATAAATGGTGCCCCGATTCCAGTAAGGGACAACCGACAAGCCTGCAATCACCACGAACAACAGCATCACCAACAAATGTTGTAAAACTGCCTTTTTATTCATAAGCCCCTCTTCTCGAAAAAAGCCAATCATTCAACAACAGAACGATCGGCTTTTTTAAATACAGATTAGTGTTCTTCGTCGTGTGCGAAGTTGAAGCTTGAAGGAATCTTGAACTCCTTACGTACTTCATTCAAAGCAGCGTTGAAGACTTGGTCCATATCGAAGTAACGGTATTGTCCCAAACGACCACCGAAGATAAATTGATCCTTGTGTTGGCGCGCTTCCTTAGCGTATTCCTTGTACAAGTTCGTGTTCTTCTCGTCGTTAACTGGGTAATAAGCTTCCTTCGTACGGTCCCACGTTTGTGGGTATTCCTTCGTAATGATCGTCACACCATCGTCTGACAAACCATCGAAGTGCTTCCATTCCATCACACGCGTGTATGGCGTCTCAGCATCCGTGTAGTTGATAACTGAGTTTCCTTGGTAGTTATCTGAATCGATAACTTCGTGCTCGAAGCGCAATGAACGGTACTCCAATTCACCGAACTTGTAGTCGAAGAATTGGTCGATCATTCCCGTGTACAAAATACGTGGGAACTCAGCAATGTATTCGTCCTTGTGCTCGAAGAAGTCTGAGTTCAAACGAACATCAATCAAATCGTTATCCAACATCTTCTCAAAGATTTGCGTGTAACCACCGATTGGAATACCTTGGTAACGGTGGTTGAAGTAGTTGTTGTCATAAATGAAACGAACTGGCAAACGCTTGATGATGAAGGCTGGCAATTCAGTTGCCTTACGTCCCCATTGCTTTTCCGTGTAACCCTTGATCAACTTCTCGTAGATATCAGTACCAATCAATGAGATTGCTTGCTCTTCCAAGTTACGTGGCTCGCGGTCACCCAAGTCAGTCAAAGCAGCAGCCTTTTGCTCTTCGATCTTAGCCTTGGCTTCAGCTGGCGTCTTCGTTCCCCACATCTCGTAGAATGTGTTCATGTTGAATGGCAAGTTGTACAACGTACCCTTGTAGTTGGCAACAACTTGGTTTTGGTAACCGTTAAATTCAGCGAATTGACGGATGTAGTCCCAAACTTCCTTGTTGTCCGTGTGGAAAATGTGAGCACCGAAGTCGTGCACCGTAATACCGTGCTCCGTGTGTGTGTACATGTTTCCAGCGATGTGTGCGCGCTTTTCAATAATCAATGAGCGCTTTCCACGCTTAGCTGCTTCATAAGCAAAGATTGAACCAAATGGTCCAGCACCTACGATCAGGTAATCGTAGTTCTTATCATTCAAAGTCATGATTTGTCTTCCTTCTGATGATTTTTGTATAAAAAATATCCTGAAATTACTTTACCATAATTTCAGGATATTTCACACTAAAAGTGTGACAATAACTGGGCTATTTTATCACTTTATAATCAAAACCACGCGCCATAGGCAGGTGGTTTTTGATTAATATTAGAAGTGAACCTTCTTATTGGCATTCTTGAAGAACTTACGCTTCAAAAATTGGGTTCCCTTGTCCAACCAATTTGTCTTCTCAGTCGTAACCAATGGGAATTCCATCACACGCTTTTGCCTGGTGTTCACCCATGTGTCCATCAAACGCTCTGATAAGAAACCAAAAACACGACGTTCCTGTCCTTCATATTCGAGATATGGAATGCGTTCTTCTACAGCCTTCAACACATCGAACATGAAGTCAGTGTACTCTTGAAAATCAGCTTGGCGCATAATGCTCATATTGAACAAGTGCGCTTTTGTGCTGTTACCCATCGCATCAAACGCAGCCAAGTAATCCGGGTACTTTTCGGCAATCACCTCACGCATCACATTATATGGCTCATGATTGTGCGCATTAAAGTAGTGATCCTTTTGCGTTTCGATGTAGTAATTACGTTGCTTAGGCAACAATACATCCGCAGTTTCCAAAGCGTTACGGATATCCGTTTCTGTCAAAATGTCAGTCAAATCGTGACTAGCTTTCTTACCAAAGTAACGGCGGTAGTGCATCAAGCCAATCACATCTTCATCTTGCAGATTATACTTAGCCCAATACAACGCCGTTAATTCGTTGTAGAACGGGTTCATTTCAGACATGTTTTGACCAGTGTTATCTGGTGTGTAATTAGCTGGATAACCCTCCTGTAGCGCAGCCCCGACCATGACCGGCAGATACGTTGAATCTTTAGGCATTTGGTACGGCTTGTGTACAGCAACTAAAATTTTCATTTAACTAAATTCCTTCGTTTTGTAATTCATCCTCTGCTAAGTGGACCACCCGCCAGTAGAAGAACAACATCAATAGCATCGGCCATGACGTTGCATTAGCTGGCGTAATACCGGCCGTCACAATTGTAATCGCGACAGTGACCAAGAATGACTTAATCATCACCCGATAAAACATCACGTGGTCAGACGCACTTTGCTTCAAACGACCGAGTGTTTTCACTGCCCGCGTAATCAACCCTAGCAACAGCCAGAAGCCAATTAGAACAAAGATAACACCATAGCGGGCTAACCAACCAAACACATCATTCAAAATTGGATATGATTGATTCTTGTAAACATCCATATATTCAGCGTTGTTTTTTGACCACTCTGGCAAATTCTGCACAATATAGTGCCCTTCGTAACCATAGCCAACCCCAAACAATGGATGATGGAGCCAAGCGCCAATTAAACCAATTGTACCACCTAGACGATTATCGGTACCGTCCTTTTGGAACAACCACTGATTTAGCATCGCGTTAACCGACGGTACAAATTGATAAGCCGCGGCAACTGCAATTAAGGCAATCACCACCCCACCCGCGATAAACAACTTTTGCTTACGTGGCGCAGCAAACCAATAGGCAACGGCGAGCAACCCGATCATCAAGAAACCAGTCGTAGTCTTGGCCATGAATAGAATAACGACAATAATGGCTAACAAAGCCCATGTCAACCAAAATAGCCACTTGCGGTTTTTGAAGTTTTTCAACGGCTCCTCAGCAATCATAATTAACAATGGTGAGAACGTTAATCCCAGCAGCAATGCTAAAAATGATGCTTCTGGTTCTAACCCGTTGACACGCCACAATGTTGCCACATAACTCCCGTTATCATAGAAATTACGATCTAGCCAGTGGCGTTCAAACAGGCCAGCAATCGGATTGATAATGTGACTTAACCAGAAAGCACCATCAATGAAGGCGATTTGAGGCAAAACAATCACCACAATGTAGACAATCAAGCTAATCATCACTGACTTGACGAATTTCACGGCATCTTCATAACGCTGAATCGCCATCTTTTGGACTGTATACGCAATCCAAATCACAAGAATCATCTGAATAAACGAAACTAGTCCGTGAAGCAAACCATAGATTTGCTTCGTATCACCAACCACAAAGGATTGGTACGCCATCAGGATTAATTGCACAACCACAAAAGCGCCCCATAAACGAAGCGTATTTGTTTTAGGTAGCACCGTTTGTAACTGAGCAGGTTGTAAATAGATTTTCACCATGATGTACATTGAGAAAATCAAAACCGCAAGCTGAGCAAATGAATCAAAGAAGAAATACGTGTATGTCTTCGGCAAAAGCGCGAATGGCATTAACCATGCAACCATACGAATCTCCTTTGTTTAGTTCTTAGCAGCCGTCACGTTCTTGTAAACACCCACAAAGAATGCCAAGACAACCCCGATTGCCAAACCAGCAACGGCACCAAACAGTGCTGCCTTCTTTGGCGAACCAGCAACCATCGTATCCGTGTCGGCTTCCTTAGTCTTTGTCATCAACTCAGGCTTTGGCATGTCCGAAATCAACTTAGGCGCATTTTCAGCGTATGACTCAGCGAAAGCGTTAACGATCTTGATTGCTTGCTTAGGCTTAGCAATCCCCTTCGCCTTGGCCTTCATCAACAACGTCCCATCTGTAATTGACAATGACACTTCTGAGCGCAACGTATCAGCTGATACCTTCACACCCTCAGCCTTCAAAGCCTTCACAGCTGGCTTAATCACCTTGTCATCCTTGGCAACCGTCTTGTATGTCTTCAATAACCAAGAGTCAGCCACGATTCGTGAATTTGGATCCTTCACGCCGGTGTTTGACTTAGCAACGTACATTGAGCGCGTTGCACTGTAGCTTGTCGCTGCAGGTTGCTTGTTCATCACGTACATGGCACCGCCACCAACAACTCCAAGGACAATAATCCACCAGGCATTGCGCAACATGTGCTTAAACAAATCAGTCACTGTAAATTGATTTTCCATCACTTCGTAGTTCCTTTATGTATATTAAAATTTTTGATGCTATAAATAGCAACTTCCCTTGAATGCGAAAAACTCGCCAATACCCAGTATACAGGAGTTTCGGCGAGTTTTATAGAACTGTCACGATTTCTTAATCTTAGAAATCACATCGCACCGTCACCCTTAAAGATGGCGAAAACGGTCATAAATAAAATTTTAAAATCAAACCATAAATCAGCATGGTCAACATAACTAATCTCTAGGTCAGCTCGTTCTGGGTATTGTATTTCGCTACGTCCACTCGCTTGCCAAAGTCCCATGGCACCTGGCTTCACTGATAAGAACTTATCAACACGATCACCGTATTCAATCAATTCTTTCTCAACAACTGGTCGTGGTCCAACAATACTCATATCACCAATCAAAATGTTGATAAATTGTGGCAACTCATCAATCGATGTCCGACGAATGAACGCCCCAAACTTGGTGATACGTGGATCTTCTTCAGTAGGTAACTTGTAGCCGTTCTCAACGAACTTTGCATACAATTCTTTGTTGGCATACAGCTTTTCTTCTGCACCAACAACCATTGAACGGAACTTGTAAATTCCAAATTCACGGTGATTCATACCGATACGACGCTGCTTATAAAAGACAGGCCCTCGGTTTTCACCGAAAAGATAAAAGGATGAAATCACCAAAAAGATTGGCGAAAAAACAATCAATGCGAATAACGACACTGAAATATCCAAAAATCGCTTAGCAAAAATGTAACCTGAATGAGTCACGTCATTGCTCCCTTCTGTGTCAGTAATTTTTTATAGATACTTGGCGTCAAACTCAGGATCTTGTGATGTCAAAATCTTTGGTCCATCATTTGCAATCGCAATGGTGTGTTCATATTGCGCTGACCATGATCCATCTTCAGTTGTCACTGTCCAACCATCATCTTCTGATGTTTCGACCTTCCAACCACCCATGTTAACCATCGGCTCAATCGTAATCGTCATGCCTGGCTTCAAACGCAAACCGTGTCCAGCAACACCATAGTGTGGTACGGCTGGCTCTTCGTGCATCGTTGGTTGAATACCGTGTCCGATATATTCACGGACATTACCAAACCCATTTTCATCTTCAACGTAAGCGTTGATAGCCGCACCGATATCACCAATTCGGTTGCCAACTTGAGCTTGTTCAATACCGATGTACAAGGCTTTGAACGTCACATCCATCAAACGTTGTACTTCTGGTGACACCTCACCGACAGCGTATGACCAAGCTGAATCTGAATAATAACCATCAAGGTCAACCACTGTATCAACCTTGACGATATCACCTTCGTGCAAAATCAATTCTTTGCGAGGGAAAGCGTGGGCAACTTCATTGTTCACTGACACAGTCGTTGCAAATTCGAAGCCTTCAAAACCAATTTGTGCAGCGCGTGCACCATGGTCTTCAATATACTTGCGACCGAATTCTTCGATTTCCCATGTTGAAATACCAGGCTTAATGATATCGCGCAACCCTTTGTGCATGCCGGCGATAATCGCACCAGATTGGCGCATACCTTCAATTTCACGTTCTGACTTAATAGTAATCATGTTTTCTAACCTGCTTTGTTTTCTTTTTCCCCTCATAACTAAATATCTATTATACGCCAAAAATAGCGTTTTATGGCAAATTTATACGAATTTATTAAGAACACAAAAATAACCCCCGCCGTTGAGCGAAGGTTATTTGCTAATGATTATTCGTCATTATGAATTTGCTGAAGCAGATGTTGCTGATGAATCAGTGGCATCTGACGCAGTTGATGAACTTGCTGAACCGAAGTGAGACTCGTACGTTGCAACAACGGGTTGTTGCGTTGATGAAGACTCGCGAATCAATTCCTTCATCTCTTGGTCACCCAAGATTGAATCATCCAAGTGAGCGGCTTGCAATTCCTTACGGGCATCCGCAATCATATCACTTGAAATGTTCGTGCCATCAGCAGTTTGGTTTGGATCGTATGATGCCATCCCCGAGTTGCTGGTTGCTGGAGCACTTGAACTTGAAGCAGCTTCGCTCGATGCCACTGGTGCAGCTTCTGATGACGCCGCACTAGACGTCGCTTCTGACTCACTTGAAGCAACTGAAGAAGATGCTTCTGACGTTGCTTCACTTGATGAACTTGCTGACTCAAGCGCTGACGTTTCTGCCTTTTCACTTGATGAACTGCTCTTCTTTGATGAAGACGTTTCTTCTGTACCAGGGTGTGTGTTCGTGTTTGCTGTTGCAAAGTAGAACCCACCACCGATAAGCGCCACAACAATAACACCCAAAATGGCTACTGCACTTTTTTTCATAATTTTGTCCTCCGTAGTCTTCATGACTCCCTAATATCATTATACTAGATATTCATGATAATTTACGAATAATTAGCGAAGGAAGAATGTACCGTTATCACCGAAGTAGTACTTCTTACCATCAATTGTTTGCCAACCTTGTACGGCACGACCATCGTTACCAACGTAGTAACGCAATCCCCAAGCATTTTCCCATGAATTGTTTTGGCGTTGTCCGTTTTGGAACCAGTAGTATGAGCCCATGTAGAAGCGGAAACCAGTGAAGTATGAGCCATTCTCATACCACTTCCAACCAGCTCCCATATCCATGAACCCTGACCATGGTGCCAAGACACCATTACCATCAGCCTTGTACTTTTCTGCTTGGTTACTTACGATACCATTCTTACGCAAGTAGAACGTACCATCAGTACCGAAGAAGTACTTCTTACCGCCGATCGAACGCACGCCCTGTACGGCACGTCCGTTGCTATCCGTGTAGTACTTCAAGCCCCAAGCTTCACGCCAACCATTATCTTGACGGATTCCACCATTACCGAACCAGTAGTACGTACCCATGTAGAAGCGGAAACCATCAAATGGTACACCATTCTCATACCAGCGCCAGCCACGACCACCGTCGTAGTATCCTGATGCCTTCTTACCGTTGACATAGTACACATCCCCACGGAAGCCGGTGAATGAATCACCCTTCATTGGTGAACCGTAATCAATTGATACGTCAAATACACCGCTCACACCTGGGAACGTCGTATTTGAGTTCCATTGCCAAGCACCGTATGAACCGTACCATAGATCATTCTTGTTTGGGTTGTATGGATATGAGGCCATCCAAACATTGCGGTTACCAAATGATGACAAGTTCATGCCCATTTCTGATGAATAGCTGGCATATGTGTACAACATTTGGTTGTTGTAACCCAAATCATTCAAACGGTTACGGAAAGCCAATGCGTTGTTCGTCACATTTCCAGTCTTCGTGCTACTATCTTCCAAGTCATCAACCATGACAACTGACTTTGACAATCCCAAGTTTGCAGCTTGGTTAGCAAAGTAATTCGCTTCAGTAACAGCACTACCAGAATCAGTAAAGTGTGCGTAGTGATAAACGCCGATCTTCAAGCCAGCTGCTTGCGCGTTTGCAATTTGTTGGCGAGCGTATGGGTTAACGTACGTCGTGTGCTCCGTCAACTTAACGATGACACCCGTTACGCCATACTTCTTCATTGTTTGGAAGTCTGATACTGACAAGTTTGGGTTCCATGATGAGATATCAACGAAATCCATTCGTGGCGCCGTTGAATCACCAGCTGTCGTTGATTCATATGTAGCCGCGTGCACTGGTGTTGTGACAGCAACCATACCGATTGAGGCAGCGACAAGACCACCCATTAGCAACTTTGAAAACTTCATGTTGCAATCCCCTTTTATAAATAAATAATTTCTACTTTTTATGACGTCTTCTAGTTTACGCATTTAAAATGTCGAAAGCGTTACAGCAAGATTTGAACTCACTACTTTATCTTTACAACAGAACGAATTTTCTATGAATTTTCAATGTCCAAATGAGACAAAGATAGGGCGACCAATACCAGTCGCCCTATCCTGACTATCATTTTTAGAAGTTAACCGTATAGGCTTGTGGGTCACCCCAAACACCACGGATACCCGTTACCGTACCATATGTGGCTGAGTCAATCATCTGACCGTTACCAAGGTAGATGCCGACGTGATACTCATTTCCTGTACCACCCCAGAACAACAAGTCTCCAGGTTGAGCTTGTGAATATGACTTAGGTTGACTACCATGTGATCGCAAGTAGGCTGCTTGGTTCCAAGTAACTGAACCAATATCTGGCAAACCAGCTTGTGAACGAACCAAAGCAACGTAACCAGCGCAATCCACACCGCTCCAAGTCTTACCGCCCCAGGCGTATGGCAAACCAAGCATCTTCTTGGCTTGATCTGGCATTGCGTTCTTAATTGAACGCTCGAAGAACGTACCATCGTTTCCGAAATAGTGTGTACCACCAGAAACGTTCTTCACGCCTTGTGAAGCACGACCATCACCATCAACGTAATACTTCATGCCCCAGGCGTTTTCCCACTTGTTTTGTTGACGAACACCGTTCTCAAACCAGTAGTACGTACCCATGTAGAACCGGAAGCCTGTAAACTTTTGACCACCTTCGTACCACTTCCAGCCTTCACCTGCATCCGTGTAACCAGACGTCTTACCACGAAGGAAGAATGTACCATTGTCACCGAAGTTGTAGGCAACACCATTAATGACACGGTTACCTTGGACCGCACGTCCTTGGTTATCCGTGTAATACTTCATGCCCCAGGCTTCACGCCAACCTGAATCTTGACGAACACCATTAATGAACCAGTAGTACGTACCCATGTAGAACCGGAACCCCGTGTAACGTTGACCATTTTCAAACCATAGCCATTGTCCGTCAGCATTCAAATAGCCTGACTTGTGTTGTGATTGAATGTTTGCTAGTGTGTCAGCGTGTGACACCTCTTGTTGTGCAACAACCGCAGTCGTCATTGCAGCACCAGCAAGCATCGCAGATTTAACTGCAGTTTTCAGATTTTTGTATTTATCCATTGTCAAAATTGATTCACTTTCTGCTTACTTAATACCTAATAAACCATACTTACGATATAGTAGCAGAAAAACGTAACGATTCAATTACAATTCGTTAGCACAACGTTAAAATGCGGTAATCAGGACAGCCCGATTACCGCATTTGCTATATCTACCTCATATAAAAAGTGCCGTTTGACCCGAAATTATAGCGTTTGCCATCAATTATATTCGCCAATCTCTACGTATGGTATGGTGTGCCTTCAACAAATAGCTATACTTTATTTTTTCTATCAGTGCGTCGTTTGATCAAAGAAAAAAATTTCTTGTTCTCAATTTTCGTACGAAACATGTCATTTTGTTGACTCATGTTAGTAAATTCTACTTTCAACATCTCATTTTCTTTCTTCTCAATTGCGTTCTCTCTCTTTAGTAACTCATTTTCTTTTTTTATCAAACTATACTCTCTTTTCTGTATTTCATAATCTGTTTTCATTTTATTTATTTCAGTTCGCTCTTTCCGAACAATTGAATTCGCGTTAGAGAG
>NZ_AEKT01000019.1 GCF_000193635.1 Weissella cibaria KACC 11862
AATGTTTTTTGATAAGTCAACAACGAGTTTTAACAACGTTTTTTATTATCAACACACCCTCGCTCGAGTGCTTAATTAATATACCGCTTTTCATAATGTTCGTCAACTGCTTTGTTTTCGAAAATTTTTCCGAGCATTTACTGCACCTTCAGTAAATGAAAAAAGCGCTCCATGATAGCTGACTATCACGAAACGCTTTCGTTCCATCTTATTAGAATAGGGCCAATTGATTTTCATCCGGCATGCCAGCAAGCACGCCATTCTCATCTAAGTAATCCATCAACGTCTTTGACACACCACCACGCTGTGCAAGATCTTCCTTTGACAGGAATTCACGTTCAGCACGCGCAGCAATGATCCGCTTCGCAACGTTATCACCCAGACCAGGCACCGCATTAAACGGCGCAATCAACGTATCACCATCTAAGACCCACTGCTCTGAGTCAGACTTATACAAATCAACCATATTGAACTTAATGCCACGCTCAAGGGCTTCATTAGCCAATTCAAGCACAGTCAATAAATCCTTATCCTTAGCTGAAGCTTCATTTCCCATTTTTTTGATTTCTTGAATTCTTGCCTTAGTTGAATTCAAACCACGTGACATGGCAACGATATCAAAGTTGCTTGCGCGCACTGAGAAATATGCCGCGTAATACAACGTCGGGAAGTATACCTTAAAGTAGGCAATTCGCAACGCCATCAAAACGTAAGCGGCCGCGTGAGCACGCGGGAACATATACTTAATCTTCAATCCTGACTCGATATACCACTCCGGTACGCCAGCTGCACGCATTTCGGCTTGGTACTCATCTGAGATTCCCTTACCCTTACGTACCTTTTCCATAATCTGGAATGATGACTCTGGCTGTACCCCGTAGTTAATCAAGTCGGTCATGATCTTGTCACGCGTTCCGATAACCGTACCGATTGTCGCAACCCCACGTTGAATCAATTCATCCGCATTACCACGCCACACGTCAGTTCCGTGAGACAAACCAGAAATTTGTAGCAATTCAGAATAGTTCTTCGGGTGTGTTTCCTCCAACATACCACGAACAAAAGCCGTTCCAAATTCAGGCACACCCAACGTACCTGACTTCGAGAAGATCTGTTCTTCATCTACGCCAAGGGCTTCTGGTGATGAAAATAGACTCATCACCCCTGGATCATTCATCGGAATCGTTTGCGGATCAATGCCGGACATATCCTGTAAGGCACGAATCATTGTGGGATCATCGTGACCCAGGATATCCATCTTCAGGATATTATCGTGAATTGAGTGGAAATCGAAGTGGGTCGTCCGCCAAGTGGCTGACAGATCATCGGCCGGGAACTGAATTGGTGTGAAATCAAAAATTTCCATATCGTCCGGCACAATCAAGATACCAGCCGGGTGCTGACCGGTAGTCCGCTTAACCCCAGTAGCGCCCAAAGCCAACCGTTCAATTTCTGCACCTCGGAAACTAACATCATGATCACGCTCATACGCCTTTACGTATCCAAACGCGGTCTTATCCGCCACCGTCGCAATCGTACCGGCACGGAATACATTGTTCTCACCAAACAAAGACTTCATATAGTTGTGAGCAAATTGCTGATAGTCACCAGAGAAGTTCAAATCAATATCCGGCACCTTGTTACCCTTGAATCCCAAGAAGGTTTCAAACGGAATGTTGTGTCCATCCCCAATCAACTTTGTCCCATCAATTGGACTCAACTTTTCAGGCAAATCATAGCCAGACTCGTACTCACGTGGATCAACGAATTCCACATAGTCACCAGCGACACTACGATAGTGCGGTGGCAAGGCATTCACTTCAGTAATCCCGATTAACAGGGCAATTAGTGAAGAGCCCACCGAACCACGAGATCCAACCAAATAACCATCTTTATTTGACTTAGCCACCAAACGTTGCGCAACCAGGTAAATAACCGAGAATCCGTTAGAAATAATTGAACGTAATTCTTGCTCAATGCGGGCTTCGACGATTTCAGGTAACGGATTTCCGTACAAACGGTAGGCGGTGTCATATGACTTCTGCCGCACTTCATCATCTGCGCCAGGCATGTTAGGTGGATAATTTCCACCCTTAATCGCCTCAACATCGTCAATCATGTCAGCCACAACGTGTGTATTATCAATGACCAACTTTTTAGCTAGCTCCTCGCCCATCCAAGCAAAGTCATCCAACAACTCCTGTGTCGTTCGGAAGTGCATATCTGGCAATGAATAACGATTCAAGGGATTAGCCCCACCTTGTGAGCTAATCAAAATCTTACGGTAAATGGCATCCTCGGGATTGAGATAGTGTACATCCCCCGTCACAACCACCGGCTTACCCAATTCATCACCGATTTGTACTGCTTGCATCATTAGCTCACGCAGGCGGGCTTCATCTTGAATAAGTTCAGCTTCCAAAGCCGGTACATAGTTAGCTGATGGTTGAATTTCAATGTAATCGTAATACGTCGCCTTTTCCTTGGCTGCCGCATACCCCTTCTGCATCAAGGCTTCCCAGAATTCACCAGTGTTATCCCCAGTACCCAGCAACAAACCTTCCCGGTATTTATTCAATAGTGAACGTGGCACACGTGGCACACGCTGCAGATACTTGGTATTTGATTCTGAAATCATCTTATAAAGGTTCTTCACCCCAGTTTGCGTCTGAACTAACACAATCGCATGATTTGGTCGACCGTGACGCCAAGCATCATTGTCCATCATGTGGTCATTCAATTGATCCGCATACTCAATGCCATACTCTTCACGCGCTTGCTCCAAGAAAACGCGGTTCAAATGACCCGTTGTTTCCGAGTCAAAGATGGCACGGTGGTGTTGTTCCAAAACAATGCCAAAGTGCTTAGCCAACGTATTCAAACGATATGACCGCATGTTTGGGTACAAGAATCGCGCCAAAATCAACGTATCAATGACTGGGTTTGTAATTGGTGCTAATTGATGACGGGCATACCCTTCTTGCATGAAGCCCATATCAAATGTCACATTGTGTCCAACCAAAACTGCGTCGCCGTAGAATTCACGGAATTCTTCAAAGACTTGTTTTTCGGGTTTTGAACCGCGCACCATGTCATCTGTAATCGACGTCAAATCTACTGTTGTTTGACTCAATGGGAACCCAGGGTCGATAAACTCTGAGAACTCTGCAATCACATTCCCTTTAACCATTTTGACGGCTGATAATTCAATCACCTTGTCATAAACTGCTGACAAACCAGTCGTCTCCACGTCAAAGACCACAAATTCAGCTTCATCAAGTTTCGTGTGATCAGGGTTAAAGATGATTGGCTCACCATCTTCAACCAAATTCACCTCAACCCCATAAATCATTTTGATGTCATTCTTAGCAGCTGAAGACGCCGCTTCTGGGAATCCTTGCGCACCAGCTGTATCAGTAACAGCGATTGCATCCATGCCCCACTTAGCTGCTTGCTTCACGTAATCGCCAATCCCATTTGTGGCATCCATCGTCGACATCACAGAATGCGTATGCAATTCAATTCGCTTTTGTTCACCTTCATACGGATCGAGACGTGGCGCATGCTTGATAATTTCCATATCATACGCCGTCATCGTCAAATCACGCACAAAGTCATCTTGTTGAATTGGACCACGGGCACGAATCCATGTGCCAGGCTTCATATCAGCAAAGAACGCTTCATCATTTTCATCGCGTGAGAACTTCTTCAAGATAAACGAACTCGTGTAGTCGGTCACCTTCATCGTTAGCAATTGACGCTCAGACTTCAACACGCGGACTTCCACATCAAAAACATATCCTTCGACAATTACAGAACGTTCTTCAGTCTCAATATCGCCCATCTTGGTGATTTCTGCATCTGCGGCAATTTTACGACCCAATGCACCTGGATTATTACCACCACCGCCACCATTACGTGGGGCTGATTGGCGTTGCTTTGCCGCCTGCTCAATTTGAACCTTCGCCATCTCGGCTAACTGTTGATCTTGCGCAGCGCGTTGTGCCATAACCTGAGCATGTGATTCGGCTGCCAACTGTTCATCAACCAAAATGTTGAACGGTAGTTGATAACCAACCCCCAACTTTTTATAGGTTCCTTCAATAATTGGTAACCCTGTTTGCCGCGCATAGTTGGCCCAAACAGCGGTATCGAACGTTAAGTCTAATTGGTTACCAGCGATTTGTGGCAACACATGTGCAAACGCCTGCCGGAAAGCGCCCGGTTCGTTTTGATGCTGTTGCAGTACCCATGTCCAATAATCCACAATTTGTTGTGCCGTTGGTTGTTCAGTTAAATGCAGCTGATAAGTTGTTTGCGCAATATTGGCAAACGCCGTCTGCATCCGGGCAACCAAAGCAGCCATCTCCTGCACTGGAGGTAACTGAGGCATCTCAAAATGGAATTGCCAGATTTTCGATTGCTTGTGCACAGCAAGCTTGGTTAGCGCAGTTTCCTGCAAACTTGCTGGGACTTCCTCATATTGCAATTGCTGCAACAATGTTTGGAATTGTTCTTGTGCGGTCAACGCCATGGATAGGTACTCCCTTCTCTCATTTTCACAGTCTGCAACTATTATACCCTCTTCTGATTACAGGACGATAACTAAAACAAAAAGACCGCTAGTGAACAACACTAACGGTCTTTTCGGATCGCGGTAAATGGGCTTTTACCGCGTTCTATTCTGATGACATGTCTCGCACATCATCGATTTTTAAGGAGTAGGTTGCAGGTTGGTTAAACCTGCGGGTTATGAGTAGTTTTTATGGGCTGTTGACTGGATATCTCTGTATCCCTTATCAACAGTCATAATCATAACGACCCAAACTTAAAATAAGAATAAAGTCGCCTTCAGTTTAAAAATGGGTAAACGCTAAAACAGTCAAGACGGCAATGATGCCCCATAAGAACTTACGCATCGTCATCTCCCCTTTCACTTATCATTCATACAATAAGTATCCCAGAAAAATGTGCCCATTTTATGAAAGCGATTTCGCGCTAACTTTTTCTTAATAAAAAAGCCGAGGTAATTCCCCGACTTTCACGACAGCTAAGATTAAGCTTGTGCATCCACTTCAGGTTGCAACAAGATTTGTAGCGTTGACACCAATTCTTCAGTGCGGACTTCAATCGCCTCATCAGCCTTACGCAACTTCACTTCAACGATCCCTTCGCCGGCCTTCTTACCAATCGTGACACGAACTGGCAAGCCAATCAAATCTGAATCATTGAACTTAACACCAGCACGTTCGTTACGGTCATCAACCAATACTTCGTAACCAGCTTCAACCAGCTTATCGTTCAACTCATCCGTCAAAGCACGTTGTGTTTCATCTGAATACTTCATTGGTACCAAGTGCACGTCCCATGGTGCAACAGACGTTGGCCAAGCCAAACCGTTTTCATCCGCATTTTGCTCAGCAATTGCAGCCAACAAACGTGACACACCGATACCATATGATCCCATAATGACATCTGCTTGGCGACCATTAGCATCCAAAACTTGGGCACCCATTGACTTTGAGTAACGTGTGCCCAACTTAAAGATGTGGCCAATTTCAATACCCTTTGTAAACTTCAAGTGACCCTTACCGTCAATAGCCAAGTCACCTTCACGGGCCGTACGTACATCTGCCACTTCATCAATGCGGAAATCACGGTCAACATTTGCGTTCAAGTAGTGGAAGCCAGATTCGTTTCCACCGACCGTCACGTTAACCATGTCAGTTACCCATTCGTCAGCGATGATCTTGACATCCTCACCAACACCGACTGGGCCTAATGAACCGAATGGTGCACCCAAAATTGATTGGGCTTCTTCTTCCGTTGCCATACGCAATTCATCAGCGTGCAAGTAGTTTTGGACTTTAACTTCGTTCACTTCGAAGTCACCACGAACCAAAATCATCACTGGTTCACCATCAGCGTACATAAACAACGTCTTGACCAATTGATCAGGCGTCGTTTGCAAATAGTCAGCCAACTCATCGATTGTCTTGACTTCAGGCGTTGCAATCTTTTCCAAATCAGCCATTTGTGCGTGTGACTTGTTTGGCGTGTACAAATCCTTCGCCATTTCCAAGTTAGCTGCGTAATCTGATTCATCTGAATAAGCAATGATATCTTCACCGGCTTCGGCAGGTGCTGAGAATTCCTTTGAGTCAGAACCGCCCATTGCCCCAGCATCACCCACGATAACACGGTAATCCAAGCCAATTCGGTCAAAGATATTGATGTATGCTGATTCCATGTTCTTGTATGACTCGTCCAAACCATCTTGATCCACAGAGAATGAGTATGCATCCTTCATGATAAACTCACGACCACGCAAGACACCAAAACGTGGTCGGTTTTCATCACGGAACTTAGTTTGGATTTGGTAAACCGTCAACGGCAAACGCTTGTATGACTTGATGTCATCACGGATCAACGTTGTCATCGTTTCTTCGTGTGTCGGTCCCAAAATCATGTCGCGGTCATGACGATTCTTCAACTTAAACAAGTTTGGACCGTATGTCTCATAACGACCTGATTCTTGCCACATTTCAGCTGGCAAAAGCATTGGTGCTGACATTTCAATCGCATCAATCTTTTCCATCTCTTCACGAATAATGGCGTTGATCTTGTTCAACACACGTTGTGCCAATGGCAAGTATGCGTAGACACCAGCAGAAACTGGACGCATGTAACCAGCACGCAACATCATTTGGTGCGAGATAACTTCTGCATCAGCAGGCGTTTCGCGCAACGTTGGAATAAATACCTTTGACTGTTTCATTGGATAATAACCTCATCCCTATTCTTAGCGCACAAAGCGCACTTTAAAAATTCTTATATTATAGTAACACATATCATCGGGCCCGCGGTTTACAATTCGGGGTCATTTCAGCTGATATATAAAAAGGACCAGCCAATTTGGCCGATCCTATTAATTCATTAGTGTTCACTTGAAGAAATATCGAATAATGTCGTTTCCGGTAACGGCAATCATCAATACGAACAAGAACGCAACACCCGCTAACGTAACAGCCGTTTCAACCCGTTCTGGTAGCGGACGTCGCACAACCGCTTCGACCGCATTCAAGAGCAACTTACCACCGTCCAATCCTGGAATTGGTAGTAGATTCATCATGCCCAAATTAACTGAGAGCAATGCTGTAAATGACACAATTGCCAAGAAACCATACGAGCTTACTTGCTCAGTATTCTTATAAATAGCGACTGGGCCGCCTAACTTATTCAGCGAGAAACCTTGAATCAAATTCTGAATCGCACGGAATATCTGCGTCATGGCTTGGCCGGTCGCACGGAAGGCATATTGGACACGCGGTACAAAGGCCTTAGTCGTTGTCGGCGTCACCCCAATCTGTCCGACCAGCATGCCACCATTTTTAACGGCTTTCGGCGTCAGCGTTGTCGTCTTCGATTGGCCGTTTCGCTCATACGTGACCGTAGTCTGCTCTTTTGGCAAAGCTTGAATCGTCGTTTGCATTTTCTGCCATGACGACATTTTCACGCCATTGATTTTTTCAATCGTATCGCCTTTTTTCAAACCAGCCGTCGCTGCCGGTGAGTTCTGCGCAACATCTTGCAACGTTGTCGTTGTCACTCCCGGCATAGCGAAAGCCAAGCCCATGAACAAGACGACCGTTAGAATAAAGTTATTCATCGGTCCGGCAAAGTTAATTAGGGCGCGTTGCCAAAGTTTGGCCGATTCAAAGTGCGTATCACGTGGGGCAACCAACACTTCAGTACCATCAGCTTCGATGACCGACGCTTCATGATCAACCGGCAGTTTAACCAACGTTTGATCATCGTCTGCCCAGTAACCTTCCACAAACATATCGTCAACCAAATCAACCCGATTAACGGTTAACGCACGACCACCAACCAATTCAGTCTGATCAGACAAGTTTAAGCGGGTTACCACCCCATCTTGCTGCACGACCACAATTGTCATCCCCGGCCGAATTGTTTCTTCTTCAGCCTCAGCACGACCAGCCATCCGCACATAACCCCCGACTGGCAACACACGAATCGTGTACGTCGTCCCGTTACGCCGGGTTTGAAACAGCTTAGGGCCCATGCCGATTGCAAATTCACGGACACGGACACCTGCCTTTTTGGCAAAATAGAAATGTCCAAATTCATGCACAATCACTAAAATACCAAAGACAATAATAAAAGTAATAATCGTTGTCATAATTTCTCCAGCGTTCCCTTTTCAATAGGCCCTAGTATACAACAAAACCCTGGCCGATACGTTAAAATCGCCCAGGGTTTTACTATTTTCTATTAGTTTAGCAAGCCAAACAAGAACATCAATGGCAAAACAATCAACATTGAATCAAAGCGATCCAAAATACCACCGTGGCCTGGCAATACCGTACCAGAATCTTTCACCTTGTAGAAACGCTTCAAGCCAGACTCAATCAAATCACCAAATTGTCCTGCAACTGACAAAATGATGGCAATAACGACCATCACTGGCCAGCTATATGCTTGTGGGAAGAAGACTAGGTAAACGGCTGCTGCAATGACAGCTACAACTGTCCCGCCGATTGAACCTTCCCACGTCTTATTAGGTGAGATGGTGGTCAGCTTGTGCTTACCAAGCTTGCGACCAATCATGTAAGCACCTGAATCCGTAATCCAAACAATTAGGAAGGCGAACATCAAGGTGTCCAACCCGGCATTGCGGGCAGCGACCATCATGCTGAAGCCCATGCCGACATACATCATCGTCAAAGTAAAGACGCCGGCATCCTCAAAGCTGAACTTATTCTTGGCAATCACCGTGTGTAACAACATTAACAAAATAAAGATGTACAACAACGATGTCCGGTGCAAGGCGATTGGTGCATGGATATTATCCCATAGCGTCGCTGGTAGCGTCATTACTAATGCACCCAGCATCGTCAATATTGCACCAAAGTCAACCAACAACGTCTTACGCATCAAGACGACTTCACTCGCTGCAATCACTGCCAACAATGAGGCCGCAGCTTGAATCCACAAGCCCCCGGCAATCAAAATCGGCACAAAGATAATCAGAGCCACAACGGCTGTGATAACACGTGTCTTCATTATTCCACTCCTACTTCTTATCGCTTTGATTTTCAGCAATGCCACCAAACCGTCGATCACGAGCTTGATACATTGCTAATGCCTTTTCAAAGACCGCTGGGGTTACCTCAGGCCAATGTTCGTCAATAAAGACAAATTCGGCATACGCCAGTTGCCAAAGCAAAAAGTTCGACAACCGCATTTCACCACTCGTTCGAATCAAGACATCCGGGTCAGCGAATTCACCCAATGGCGCCGTCATCAGCGCAGCATCAATCGTTGCATCGTTAATTTCTTCCGGTTGTAATTCGCCCGCAGCGACCTGCGCAGCAATCTGTTGCACGCCAGTCACGATTTCGGCACGACCACCATAGTTTAAAGCAAAATTTAGCACCATGCCGGTGTTATTTGCCGTCTGGGCAATGGCGTCATTAACCGCACGTTGCGTGTCCGCTGGTAATTGGTCAATGTATCCCATTACGTTTACACGCACATTTTTTTCGATAAGTTCTGGGACAAACGTGTCAAAAAACTTACCGGGTAGCTTCATCAAAAAGCCAACTTCCGTCTCAGGTCGCTTCCAATTCTCTGTTGAAAAAGCGTAGAGCGTCAATACCTTAACACCCAAATCACTGGCTGCCTTGGTAATATCTTTCACTACTTCCATCCCGCGTTGGTGACCAGCCACACGTGGTAAATTCTGTCGCTTGGCCCAGCGACCATTACCGTCCATAATAACTGCAACGTGGTTTGGGATTCGCGTCTTATCTAATTGTGGCAATTGATCCGTTACGACCGTTTTTTGCTTTTTGAAAAACACGATGCTTCCTCCGCCTCTATAAATGTAAAATACGTGACTGGCTTAAAGTCACGTATGTCAATCCGTCTTATTATAGCAGTTTGTCACATAGCGTGTACGGTAAAATTCCCTGCTTTAACTATTACTTATCAAAAACAGTCTCATCATCGTAAGCACCCGCTAGTAACGCTTCGATAGTGTCTAACACACCATTATGATTGTTATCGTTAACGGCAAGATTTTGCACGCGGACCTTCATGAAGTCTTCTGCATTCGGCATCACAAATGGATACTTCACATAACGCAACATCTCCAAATCGTTACCGTTATCACCAAAAGCAGCCATCTCTTCAGGCTTAATATCCCACTTAGCGGCCAATTGTTCCAAACCAGTTCGCTTATTTACGCCAGGCGCCAAAATATCAACCGAGCCGAAACCAGATCCGGTTGTGTGAAGCTCTTCGCCAAAGACCTCGCGCAATTGTTGCACGTGCTCATGAACATCAACCGAAGGATCCCACACTAATGAGAAACGGAAGATATTGTCGTCAACATCCATAAACTTTTCAACTTGGTGGACAGTTGGGTAGAACGTCTTGACCGCCGCAATCATTTCTGGCGTCGCGTGGTTTGACACATAGGCGCCATCATTACCTGACAGGATAATCAAATTATCCATATTAGCATGTGTCTCACTATTCCATTGCATCACGCGTGCAATCTGGTCGCGAGACAATGACGATTCGGCCAAAACCTCATTATTGTGCGTAATCAAAGCCCCGTTATCCGAAACATACGTAATGCGGTCGGGGTTGACCGGCTCAAAGTATGATCGTAATTGCTTGTATTGATTCCCACTCGCTGCAACAAATCGGATGCCCTTCTCATCTAATTGATCAAGCAAATCTTCCATCCGGGCATAGTCGAATGTGCGGTCATCCCGCAACAATGTCCCATCCATATCTGTTGCAATTAACTTAATTGTCATCGTTCCCATTTCTCCTTTGCTTTGAAAATAATGAGCTTACTCAATACGTAATTAGAGACCACCACGAATACGTTTTGAATAATATTCCATAACATATCGTTTTGGTGGAGCAGACTCGTTCCGAACCACAAAATCGCCATACCGATTAATCCAGTTGCGATTCGCGCAACATAAAACTTAACGGCCTCATTTAGCAATTCACGGAAACCGTGTGCCTGACTATCAAAGACCCACACACGATTTGTTAAATAGGCAAACAGCACCGTGAAGAACCAGGCAATGACGTATGCCACCATAATTGGCATCTGGGTTAAGCGCAACCCACCATACAAAATGATATTAAATACCGTGGTTAAGCCACCGAAAAACAAGTATAAAATTTGGGCGCGATACTTAGTAAAAATTGTCATGACTGACTTCATCAGTAAACTCTCAACTCTCTAGGACATAATTTCGTCACATTTTTATCTTTAAAGCATTATAACAAACTGCCCCGTAATCCGGTTAGTTTGCTACAATTATGTAGTTAGATTTTACAAATTGCCTTAACTCAGCTTGAGTTGGCAGAATAAATATCAGTGAAAGGAGTTCTCATGGCGAACGATTATCAAAATAGTCTTGCCCGTCTTAATCAATTGGCAGACAATCCCACGTCAGCGTCATTCACCAGCTTGGATAATGTTCATCCCCAAACCCGAACAACCCAGCGTAGACAAGACAACCGCCCGCAATGGCAGCAAATTCAATGGGTCTCAATTTTGATTGCAGTCCTATCGCAACTTGCAATTTGGTGGATTTACCCAGCAATCTACTCAAAAAATTTAGCAGGTGGCCAATGGCAACACAATCCACTACTGATGACCTATAGTGTCATCTTGGCCCTGGCCATCTTTTTAACTTTTAACCGTGGGTTCTCACGTTGGTTAAACTTTGGCGTTATTTTAATTCCAATGGTGTTCCTGTACTTTCTCTATCAGCAGGTCACTATGCAGCAGATTATTTTGTTAGCGCTGCTGCCACTTGCATTGCTCCTCATTAATCTCAAATGGTTAAACCTACAAAACATCTTAGGCTTGGTGCTATACTCTGGCATCGCCACCCTTGCCTTGCCGGTTGTGATTTTCTATCAGCAAAACACCTTCCTGACAGCGCCTTTCATTTGGAGCTTGTTACCATTGTTATTTAGCTATTTGTTCTACATGAGCAGTATTTTTGTGACCACTGGACGCGACAAACGGGCGACTTCATTAGCCTTTGGCATCATTTTATTGTTAGATGTGTTGACCTTGCCTTGGAATCCGTGGACGTTGTTAGCCATTATGATCATCGTCTTTACCTGGATGGTGTTAATCAATCTTAATCTCAAGGCTAAGTACCGGATGGGCGTCTTTTCATTGCTCCAAGCAATTACCGTCCTGGTTATCTTCTTGCAACAGAAATAACGCTTAATACTATTAAAAGCCGCAAATCACCCGATTCAATCGAGGATTTGCGGCTTTTAAACTATGTACTGAATGGTTGCATGTTTCATATAATGCCATTCATCTCATACGCCGTTAGTCTGCATCTTCCTGTTCACTCATTGCAAAAAGTGGCTTTTTTAGCCGGTAGACAACCACTGCCAACAAATTTCCGGCCAACAACATCCCAAACAAGAATTGGTACGGATGGTCTTTAACAAAATTGACTGGCATCATCGCAGTTGCCTCAGTACGCCCGGCGTTCACATCCCGGGCCCAACGACGCTCGCTTAACTCTGGTGTTTCCACCGCCCCGACAATCACGGGCTCATCATGTTCATTTTCTGACACTGACACATCCGTCACCTGGGTAGGCTTTGTTTGCCCATCCGGAACTGACACAATTGGTTCGGCATGGTCCGTTTCCGTCCCAGCCAAATTCGACAACGTCTCTTTGATAGATTGTATAACATTTGTAACAATGCTCTGATTATCATCAGTAGTCACATCCCGAGCCGCCACCAGCGTACTGGTCATCAACGATTTCTGCGATAAAATCGTGCTGGCCTGAATGGTCCCGCCATTGACTGCTACCCCTATATACACCGTCATCAATAACGTTGCGATCAGAGATGCCGTCCTTATTTTTTTCATCACTTCATACTCTCCTCTGTAACAACGAACAATGTCCAGTCGTAATCATTGCCTCCCAGTTACTGCAGAAAGTTACATGTTTTACGCTGTTCATTCACGATAAAAATATTGTACCGATGATTTTCTTCTAATTTAGGGCATTTGTTTGCGTTTTGTATGTCCGAACTATCGGATTTTTCGCTTTTTCCATCTGTTTTCCATGCCTATTTCGTGAATGTCCGACGGGTGGGATTTTTTCACAAGCGAGCGCCAGTATTTTGTACAATCAATATGCATATTACATATATAAAAACGCATGCCCACGCTAATCGTAGGCATACGTTTTACTTATGCTTTGTAATTCAATTTCTCATCCGCCACAGCATACCACGCTGCAACACGATCGCTGACCTTGCCGTCTGGGAAGTAAGTTGGATACCAATAGTTAATCATATCCATATCATCCACATGCGACTCTTCATCATTCATCCAGCTATCACGGAATGTCACGACACCAGTTTCGCGATTAATCTTGAACCGTGTCACCAATTGTTGACCATTAAAGTGCAAATACAATTGTCGCATACCGGCCTCGCCTGGGAATGGCTCTGAAGCCAGTTCGGCAGTGGTTTCAGATAGTACTTGCGTGGCTCGCTCACCCAAATATCCATGATCGGCCATTGCCCGCAAAACAACGGCAACAGTAATCTCACGGTCAGACCGTTCTGCTAGAAATGCTTTGTAATCAAACATGATGTAAATCCCCTCTTATCTCATGAAGTCTTTTCTTCACGGATAATAATAGCACTTGTCAGCAGCGATAGGAAAAATTAGGCCCCCAAATTGTACTTGTGCCAACCGTTTTATACCAAAATATATCATCTAGATTCCCACCCCAAAACAAAAAGCACCAGCCATCATGGTCAGTGCTTTAAACGTTATTTTAGTATGTTAGCGCAAGAAAACGTACTTTGTCCAAAATTAATAACATCGCCGTTTGCGTTGCTTCATAGTGCTTCATTTGGTCTTCCGAACCATATTGTTCGTTAAAACCAGCCAAGCCCCCTTTTATGAACGCCAATTCATATTCTGAAATCTCTTCGAACGTCTTCGTGAATTCATCCCACAAATCAGTTTGATCTTCTTGGTCTTCCAAAAAAAATTGGATAAAACGGGCATCCGTATAGCCCATGCTGAATTGCACCCCAATTTGAGGCGCAATTTCATGCTGGTTCTTGATGTGCAAGAAATGGTGCTCCGTGTTCCAGCGAATCCGCTCAATTGCCTTCAAAATTGTCTTGTTCATTGCCATCACCCTCATTTAAGCTGTTATTACTTTGCTAGCAACGGCAAAACCCAGGTCGTCCACGCCCAACTAATTGGCATAATAAACAGCATCGCTGGAATCATGTCAGCCGTCGGGAACATGCGTACCTTAATCATTCGGAACCCCGTTGCTAACATAAGGGTACCACCAACCGCCTTAAAGTCAATTATCATGGCTGGCGTCGTGAGTGGATAGATTACTCCGGCCAACAAAAACAGAATCATCAACACAACGAACTGCGGTACGGCAATCAATGACACAACAAAGCCTAAGTTGGCTGCAAAAATAGCACCGGTGAAGAAATCCAAAATCGACTTTGTAATCAAAATGGTGGCATCCCCAGTCATCCCGTTCACCAACGCTCCATAAATACCGGTGCCAGATGAAACAAACAACACAATAACGGTTAACAAGGATGCCGAAAACTCTTCTTCTGAAAGCGTCTTGTTTGCTGGGACAAACCGGGCAATGATGCGTTGCATTTGGAACGCTCCCCGGTTAATCCACGCACTCACATGCAGGAGCAACCCAACCGCGGTTCCAATAATCAAAGCAAAAATAACCGCGGCCATATTTTTGGTCGGTGCAATCGCGATGATCCCCATCGTCATCGACGCCAGACCAAAAATCATATTAATCTCAGTTTTAAACTTTTCTGATAAGTATTTACCACCAACACCACCAACAATACCGCCAATTAATACGGCTAGTGCATTAACAATAACTCCTGTGGGCATATAACGCTCTCCTCTCAAAAATCACAATATATCCAATATATACCCATTTTGATAGAATTAGCAAAAAAAGCGGTACAGCTAGCTTTCACGACCTGTACCGCTATTGATTAATCTTACTTTTCAAAATCGTCTGACGTCATTGATGCGTTGTACAAAGCCACCACATCAGCTGGTGTCATTGGCACATAACCATTGTCCAAACCGAACGTTACCGCTGATTCAGCCATTTCTTGGAAGTGTTCATCGTTAGTGATTTCAACACCTGGCAAGTTTGTTGGTACCTCCAATGACTTAACCCAGTCATACGTTGCTTGAATAGCCTTTTCAGCCACAACTTGGTCGTCATCATCTTGAATTGACCAGACATTCCGACCGAAGCGGGCAAACTTTGCCACTGTCTTATCAGACAAGACAAACTTCATCCAACGTGGTGTCAAAATACCCAAACCGACACCGTGAGTAATGTCATAGAATGCTGACAATTCGTGCTCAATTGGGTGCACCGTCCAAGCATTTTGCTTACCTGATCCAACCAAACCATTCAATGCCATCGTTGATGCCCACATCAAGTTTGCACGTGCTTCATAGTTATCTGGCGTTGCCAATGCAATTGGTGCCCACTTAATAACCGCACGGTATAGGCCTTCGATTTGACCATCTTGAATATCCGTATCGTTCGCTTGATCGAAATATTGTTCCGTCAAGTGTGAGAAGATATCGATTGATCCAGCTGCCGTTTGCCACTTTGATACTGAATACGTCAATTGTGGATCCAAGAATGAAACAGCTGGCGTGTTTGGACCAAACGTCCCAATCTTTTGGTTCGTCTCAGGGTTTGAAATCACTGATGCCCAGTTCATCTCAGTTCCAGTGGCTGACAACGTCAAAATATCAACCAATGGCAATTGATCGATGGCGTAACGCTTATCCGCATCCAGCACCAAGTCCCAAGGATCACCCTCGTAGAACTTAGCAGAAGCAATCACCTTTGACGCATCGATAACAGAACCACCACCAACGGCCAACACAACGTCAACATTGTGTTCCTTAACAAGGCGTTGTCCTTCACGAACTGAGTCAATCTTTGGGTTAGGTTCGATACCTGACAACTCAACAACATTCAAGCCTGACAAAGCCTTCATCACACGTTCATACAAACCTGAGCGCTTGATTGAACCACCACCGTATGCCAACAAGACATTTTGTCCGAATTGCGCAACCGCATCATGCAGCTCCGTATCAATGTGATTCTTACCAAAACGAATGTCTGTCTTATTCACAAAACGAAAATCTTCCATGGATAGCATCCTCCAAATAAGTTGTTATTTTTCTCATTTATACCTAATACTATACACCCTTAACCGATTAATTGTTACCGTTTTCACGAAAAATTCTAGTTACAGCGGTCTTTTTCATTTGCACTAGTTTTCCTGGCAGTGATAAGGTAGATAAGTTGTTTTTCACGTTACGCCTTTTACACGCAACGTTCAGTTAGATAGAAGTGAAAGGAAGTTCCACCCTATGTCCACACAGACCGAGCGGTTATTTAATCGCCCATTTACGCAATTGTTTTTGATTCAGTTACTTAGCATGGTGACCTTTTATAGTTTGTTTGTTGCCATCAGCCCCTATGCCGTGGCAACCTACCACGTCAGTACCGCGACGGCTGGTTTAGTTGCCGGCATGACGATTATTGGGACAATGATTGCTCGTATTTTTTCTGGTCTCATCACCCAGCATCTCACCGCTAAGCAAATGACCATTCTTAGCATGGCAATCCTCTTACCTTCATTGTTAGCCTACCAACTCGAATTAGGCATCGGTTATCTCCTATTTGTTCGTTTCTGGCAAGGAATTGCGGTTGGGTTTACTGGGACCGTCACGAACACCGCCGTTGTCCGCGTTATTCCCGAAGCGCGCCGCAGTGAAGGCATTGCCTACTTCTCGTTAGCGACAATTTTAGGAACCGCATTTGGCCCATTTTTGGCGCTATTGATCACGCAATACGTGTCTTACCACATCCTCTTCTGGTTGGAAGCTGTGATTGCTTTAATTGCTTTGTTTTTCTCGTTTATGCTCGACGGCGATAAAATCGCGATTGACCGCGGTCATGTAGATGCCAAGACGTCCATTTTCAGTCAGCTATTAGAGCCCCGTGTTTTCCCAATTGCCTTAACGATGGCCTTTGTGGCGCTGGGATACGCTGCCTTGCAAGGTGACTTGGCCTTCTTTGCCAGTTCGTTACACTTGGTGACGTTTGCTTCATATTTCTTCTTGGTCTACGCTTTTGTGATTTTGCTCTCTCGTCCGTTCATGGGCCGGTTAATGGACCAACATAACGAGAACTTCGTCATTTATCCAACCCTACTCGCGACTGCTTTAGGTCTGTTCGCAATTGCCCGAATGCACTCTGGTTGGGGCATGTTGCTCGGTGCCGTACTAGTCGGCCTGGGCTTCGGTAACTTCCAATCAGCCATTCAGGCGACCGTTACCAAAGTGGTGGCTTCCGACCGCTTAGCGCAAGCCACTTCAACCTACTTCATTTTCTTTGATATGGCCCTCGGTTTTGGCCCATACCTACTCGGCTTAGTAGTGCCAACCCTCGGTTACCGTGGTTTATTTACGATGGTTGCCCTATTCGCCATCATCGGCCTGCCACTATACTACCTGGTGCACGGACGCCACATTCAAAAATAAGCAATACAAAAACCCGCCATTCAATTCGAATAGCGGGTTTTCATATTGCCTATTATTTAATCAGACCGTGCTTCACAAGATAAGTTCGGGCGACTTGGGCCGCCTTCTTGTGTTGCACCGTAACTTGATAATTCATTTCAATCATATCTTGGTTGGTAATCTTACCAGATAGCTTATTCAAACTCTTCGCAATCCCTGGATACTTTTGTAACGTTTTATCGTTGACCAACGGTGCGCCCTGATAAGGTGGGAAGAAGTGCTTATCATCTGCCAACGTTACCAAGTGATCTTGTTTCAACTGTGGGTCCGTCGTGTAAGCGTCCGTCACATCGATTTGCTTATTAGCTAACGCTTCATACCGCAAACTCGACTCCATTTGCACGATGTTCTTGAAGTTCAACCCATACGCCTTCTTTAGTCCAGGATAGCCATCTGACAACTTGTAGAAATCCGGGTCAAAACCAGCTGTCATCTGCGCACTTTGACGTAATAAGTCTGAAGTTGTCTGCAAGTGATAGCGCTTGGCATCAGCTTGACGAACCGCCAAACCATACGTATTCTCGTACTTCATTGGTTCCAATAAGTCCAAGTTGTGTTGCTGCTTAATCAACGTCTTCGCTTGCTTGTACGCTGTCTGCTTATCGTGTGAAATTGACCCCTTAACCTTTACTAACGACTGTAAGACCGTCCCCGTAAATTCTGGGTACACATCCACTTGGCCACCTTGGAGCGCCTTAAAAATAAAGGTCGTCCCCCCAAAGTTTGGCTTCAATTGGACATCCATTTTGGGGTTATCGGCTTGAATCAGGTCTTTATACATATTAATCAAAATTTCTGGTTCGCCACCTAACTTACCAGCGATTGTAATCGTTCCTGCTGGTTGGTTAATTGCCCGGTAACCCGCAAAACCACCGATAATGACGATTGCACCGACTAACAGCACCCCAATTCTGCGGACTGATAGCTTACTCAACAAGCGAATGCCCCATGAAAAAGCCAATGCCAAAACCGCCGATAAAATAGCCCCAATCAACAATTCAGCATTATTATTCGTCTGAATTCCCAGCATGATAAAGGTACCCAAACCACCACCGCCAATTAGGGCAGCCAACGTGGCCGTTCCAATAATCATGACCATCGCGATTCGCAACCCAGACATAATCATCGGTAACGCCAATGGTAATTGGACCCGGAATAATTTGAAGCGCTTCGACAACCCGAAGGCATCCGCAGCTTCTAACAAAATTGGATCAATCCCTGTCAATCCCGCATAAGCGTTTTGAAAAATCGGCATAATGGCATATAACACCAACGCAATTACAGCTGGTACCGTCCCGATACCAACCAACGGAATCAACGCCCCTAAAATGGCAAGACTCGGAATGGTTTGAATAACACCCGCTACCTGCAAAACCCACTCGCCAGCACGACGATGATTCATCAACGCAATGGCCAGTGGCAACGCAATCACCGTCGCGATGACAATTGCCATCAATGATAAGAGGATGTGTTCCCGCAAAGCCGTCAAAATATCACCAGACTGGGTCGTTAAAATGTGCATCATATCATTAAACATTCGTCACTACCCCCTTGCGACAAAACGCAATAAATCAGCCGTTGTCAGACTGACATCCGCCACTGTCACAGTATCATGCGTCAACAATGCCTCTGACAGCGTTGCAACAGAATCAGTTGGCACCAATGTCATCGTGGCTGGCGTCGTTATTGCTTGTCCGAAACCAGCATCCAAGACGTCTTGAATAAGTGCAATGCGTCGTTCACTAAACAACGTTTCCACCAATTCGTTTGCGGGATGTGTCGTAATTTCTTGTGGTGATCCGACTTGTTGCAACACACCATCATACATGACACCAATGCGATTTCCCAAACGTAGCGCCTCACCCATGTCGTGGGTCACAAACAAAATCGTCGTCCCTAAATCTGCGTGCAATTCTAGCACCAAATCTTGCAAAGAGCGTCGTGACAAAGGGTCTAATGCACTGAACGGTTCATCCATTAAAATAATATCTGGTTCGGCCGCTAACGCCCGGACAATGCCGACCCGTTGTTGCTCACCACCAGATAATTCATTTGGCATGCGTTGCGCATAATTTGTATGGTCTAATCCGACCCGGTCCAACAGCTCATTCACCCGCGTTTGCCGGTCAGCCAATGTGACCCCGCTAGCTTCAAGCTGAATCCCAGCATTTTGAAAAATCGTCATGTTCGGAAACAACGCCGAATTCTGTAGCACGTATCCAATGCCACCACGGAGATCTTCTAATTTATAGTCAATTGCCCGTGTGCCACGCACATTGGTATCGCCATCTGTCGGCTCCACCAAACGATTAATCAACTTTAAGGCCGTTGTTTTCCCACTACCACTTGGCCCAACTAAGACGAATAGTTCACCTGCATCAATCGTCAAATTCAAATCATTTACCGCCGCTTGGCCTTGGTAAATCTTCGAAATATGTCGAAACTCAATCATCTCATCCACACCCACTTTCCGTTAATCAGTACTCTGATAGTACCGCTAACTCAATTTTCTTACAAATGATTAGAGAAATTCTAATTTGTCAGTTGTCATTTCTTCATATTACAAGACTTGCATCCTCCCAGCAAACCAGTAGAATTGGCACCAAAGGAGCGTGAACATTATGCCTAAATATGATCAAGATGAACTACGAAATCGTTTGACCCCCGAACAATATGCTGTAACGCAGGAAGCGGAGACCGAGGCACCCTTTAACAACCAATATGACGCTTGGTTTGATGACGGGATTTACGTTGATGTCGTTAGCGGTGAACCCTTGTTTAGCTCAACTGACAAGTACGACGCTGGTTGTGGTTGGCCTTCTTTTACCAAACCCATTGAAAAAAAGCGGGTGAAGCGCCACCTCGACACCTCGCACGGTATGTTCCGGACCGAAGTGAAATCTGCTGATGCCGACTCGCACCTCGGCCACGTCTTCACTGATGGCCCAATGGCTGCCGGCGGTCTGCGCTACTGCATCAATTCAGCTGCGATGCGTTTTGTACCCGTCGCCGACCTTGAAAAGTCTGGTTACGGTGAGTACAAATCATTATTCGAGTAAGTAAAAGAGGTTGAGACGTCATTATCCGTCTCAACCTCTTTTTTTAATTTTCTACTTATTGAAGAACACGGTCGAAATAATATACAACACTGCCAAGTGACTTGGATAGAAAATGTAGAAGAACCACTTATCCTTGCGTCCTTGCTTACCGTTATACAACGCCAGTAGTGGCACCGCAAAGATCATCATCCACTGGATATCTGAGAAACCATGTTGTGCACTTTGGAAAAGCATCCACAAACTAAAGGCAGTATACAACAATAAGGCCACAGCTCGCTTTTCCCGGAAAATGTGGAAAATCAATGCCAACAGCAAGAATACGACGCCACCCTCAATATTCATCAAATTCGGTACCGCCACCATATAAATCCGCATTGGCAAGACGTTTCCTGTTGCTGCAAAGCTCAGCATCACAGCCATTAAAGCCGTTGACCCAATTAAATAAATAATCCCCAACATGCTCCAGGCAAAGGCCTTCTTATTCGCAATCGGGTGCTTCAAGCCATCCCAAATCCACATCACCATCACGCCCAAAAACAGCGTGCCGAAAATTGCATTCATCAATACAACGTGTTCATTTGGCAATTGCGTTTGCAAGATAACTTCCATCACGCTGGTAATCCAAAACCCAATCAGAAGGTTACGCATATAGCCAATCCGACTGTGTGTGTAATGGAACCCTTCCGCTGCCAAAAACAGGAAAATCGGCGCGACCACGCGGCCAAGCATTGTCATCCATTCCGGTGCACCAACGTATGCAAACATCTGGTGAATGTGGTCCGAGACCATCAAAATAATACCGATCACTTTTAGCGTAAAACTTGTTAGACCATAACGTTCTTGTAATTTAGCAAGCATTGTACATCCCCTCAAAAATAACTCTTATTAACCAACACACAATACTATACGTTATCTAATATCGTTTGGCAACACAAAAGAGTCATTTCAGAAAAAGGTACGTGCACTAGATAGCATCAACAACTGCCAATAACTCGAGTAATGCCAACGCAACTTCGCTCCCCTTGTTACCGGCCTTACCCCCAGCGCGATGTTGTGCTTGCTCAAGTGTATCAGCAGTTAACACACCAAATACCGTTGGTACACCAGTCTTCAAGCCAACTTGGGCAATTCCAGTCATTGCCCCATTAATCACCAAATCGTAATGATCAGTCTCACCACGAATAACGGCGCCCAGCGTGACAATGCCATCATACTTAGCGGTGTTCGCCACTTTCTCGGCTACTAGTGGAATTTCAAATGCGCCGGGCACGATGTAAACATCGATATTTGCCATGTGCACCCCATGCATCGTCAATGCCTCTTTTGCCCCCGCTAGCAGTGGGTCAGTGATTAGCGTATTAAATCGACTCATCACAATGGCAATATGACGTCCTTCGTGCTTCGTTAGCGTTCCTGTAACTGTTGTCATCTGAATTTACTCCTTTTAAATCATGTGTGAAAACTTATCGCGCTTCGTGGCCATGTATCCGGCATTGACTTCATTAACGCCGACAATCAATGGCACGCGCTCAACCACTTCAATTCCGTGCTTGGCTAAATCATCAATTTTGGCTGGATTATTCGTCAATAAACGTACTTTTTGATAACCAGCATCTTTTAAGATTTGGGCAGCCTGGGCATAATCGCGTTCATCAGGTTGATGGCCGAGGTGTTCGTTCGCTTGGAACGTATCATAGCCATTTTCTTGCAACACATAGGTACGCAACTTTTCAGCGAGTCCAATACCACGCCCTTCTTGACGCAGGTAAACAACGGCGCCACCCTGCTGATCAATCTGGTGGAGCGCTTCGTGTAGTTGTGGCCCACATTCGCATCGGTATGACCCCAACACCTCACCGGTTAGACACTCGGAGTGCAATCTAACTAATGGCACTTCATCTGTCGTCACAGTACTTTGAATTAACAAATCCGGTTCACGGCCAGCCACTGTATAATCCGTTACACGAAATTCGCCGTACGCGCTTGGCAGCTTAATCGTTGGCCCCATCCGATTTGGTCGTTCCACTAACGCTTGGCGGTACGCAATCAGTTCCGCAATCGTCAATGTCACTAATTTTTCCGATGATGCCACATCAGCCAACGCCGTTTCACGTGCCATCCGACCATCTGCGTCTAGAATTTCTATAATAAAGGCGACTGGTGGTACCCCTGCCAACTTAGCCAAATCAACGGCTGCTTCCGTGTGACCAGCTCGTGCTAACACGCCATCAGGAACGGCAACTAACGGAAAAATGTGGCCTGGGCGTTCAAAATCTGTTGATTGCGCTGACAGATTTGCTAATTCCCGCAATGTCTGCGCCCGATCGACCGAAGATACACCCGTTGTCGTCCCTTTATGGTCAACGCTCACCGTGAACTGCGTCCCAAATTTTTCCGTATTAGTTGCGACCATTTGCGGGAGTTGTAATTGTGCCGCTCGTTCGGCAGACATCGGTGCGCACAACACGCCACGCCCAACGCGTAAAGCCCGGTTAACGTTTTCAGTTGTTGCAAATGAGGCTAACCCCACTAAATCGCCCTCATGCTCACGCTGGGCATCGTCCGTTAAAATAATCAATTGGCCTTGTTTAAGCGCCGTAATTGCGCGCTCGACACGCTGTCGGATTTCTTGATTCATTTTGTTTACTCCTTCGTCAAATACTTCGCTAATACATCAGTTTCCAAATTAACGACGTCACCGGTTTGAACAGTACGCAACATCGTATGCGTTAAGGTATGCGGAATTAACGCAATCACAAACGCCGTCGCACTAGCCGTCACGACCGTCAAGCTCACACCATTGACCGCAATTGACCCTTTCGTAACAATTTGGTGCATCAGCCCCTGGTCTGCCGGAGTAATCGTTAAATAGACTGTTTCGTCAGTTTGTGACATTGTTGTAATCGTTCCAGTCCCATCAACATGCCCTAACACAAAATGACCATCAAACCGATCACCTGCCCGTATGGCTTGCTCTAAGTTAACGACTTCACCAACCTGATAGTCTTGCATCCGGGTGACAGCCATTGTTGGCACCATGACATCAAAAGTGGCCTCGTGATCGTTATATGTCGTAATCGTCAAACAAACGCCGTCCACCATGATACTGTCGCCTAGTTTTGCGTCTGCAAAATAAGCAGATGCTGTTTTAATCGCTAAACGGCGTTCTTTTTCATTTCGCTTAGTCAAGGCGACCACTTGCCCAACTTCAGATACGATTCCTGTAAACATTACTTCGCCTCCCTGTAAATGACTTGATGTAGCGCATTACCAACACGTGTCTGTGTTGCAACGGGGCCCTGATTGCCCACCACGCCTTTAATGCCAGTTCCTAACACAGCGTCCGTTTGGTAAATATCAAAACGTTGCCAGAGATTAGTCGCTAGAAAGGCACGCACTAGCGCTCCGCCGCCTTCAACCAGCAATGATTGGATGCCACGTTGTCCCAAATCATCCAACAACGTGTCTAGTTCACCGTCGAAAGACACCGCTTGTGGCACCTGCTGGGCAAACGTGGTGTTTGTCGTATAAATCAACGTCCGATCATCAAAAAAGGCCGGATGATGTTGCAAGCGCCCCCGCCGATCGACAATCACGCGCCACGGTTGTTGGTGTGTGATTGGGACATGGCGCACGGTCAGTTGTGGTGCATCAGTTAAGGCCGTCTCGCTGCCAACCATAATGGCACTCATTTGGGCACGTTACTGATGAATCGCCACATTCGCTTGGTCATCAGTTAATTTAGTGGCTTGTCCCCGTTTGGCAGCAATAAACCCATCGATGCTTTGTGCTAACTTCAGCGTGACATAGGGCCGTTGCGTTTCAAAAAAATGATGAAAGGCTGGGTTTAGTGCCGTACTACCTTGCTGGTTAAGCAGTGTGACTGCGATACCAGCCTGCTGTAATTTGGCAACACCACGGCCACTGACGTGCGGATTAGGATCGCCTTGCCCAATTACAACCCGCCCCAACTTCGCCGCCACGAGTGCATCTGCACAAGCACCGACCTTACCGACGTGCGCACACGGTTCTAACGTGACATACATCGTGGCCCCAACCAGATCCGCCTGATGTTCCACCTGATTCATCGCCGCGACCTCCGCATGCTGATGACCAAATTGGTGATGGTACCCTGTCGCGATAACGGCGCCATCCTTCACTATAACCGCCCCAACCCGCGGGTTTTCCCACGTTGCGGCCGGATCAGCTTGTTGCGCGGCTTGATACGCCAACTGCATCATTGTTAAATCATCCATGTTTCCCCTAACTACTCCGGGTAGTAAAAAAGCCCCAAGTCTGCTATATCAGCAAACTTGGGGCTGTTGCCAGGACCGATCAGGCTTTGATCGGTCTGACACCTCGTTTTGGGTATCGAAAAAACTGCGTAAAGGGGCCAAAAAAATAAGCCACTAACGCGATAAATTTTGATATCTTCTCCCATCCAGACTTTACTGTCGGTTGCAGATTCACACTGCATCAACCGGATTGCTTAATCACAACCCAGGTCACGGACTGAGGCATACGCCATCACCGTCGGTCGGGAATTTCACCCTGCCCCGAAGATTTATTGATTATTTATTTAACACAGCCATCATACAGTTCTCATGAATAATTTGTAAACCCTTATTTTTTGACGCACCTAACAAAAAGTACCGGCATGACCCCTAAAAAGCAGTCATACCGGTACTTCAACGTTATTCGTTATTTTTTAAATTAGTTAACCGCGACCCGTCGTTAACTTCAAGCCAACAGCTCCGATAATAATCATACTAATAAACAAAATGCGCTTCCAATCACGGGACTCGTTGTACAGCAACATGCCGGCAATTGTCCCACCAGCGGCCCCAATTCCGGTCCAGATTGCATATCCGGTACCCATCGAAATATCACGCAAGGCCAGCGTGAGTAAGCCAATGCTAAGTGCCCCGCCTACCGCCATACCAGTAGCGGCCCACCAGGCGCGTCGTTTCTGCCACTCATTAATCATGATGACACCTGACACTTCCATCAAGCCTGCTAAGACTAAAAATACCCATGCCATTACGCCTTTTCCTCCGCCAATAATTTCAGACCAATAATGCCGCCTAATAAAATGACCAAGAAAACTAATTCCGCGATTGTCATACCATCACCAAATGCGACCCAGCCGGTCACCACCGTTGCCACGGTACCAAGGCCGACAAATACTGCGTAGGCGGTGCCAACCGGGAGTTGTTCGCTAGCTGTTAAAAACAGTAACATTGACAATCCTAATGCAATTAGCGTTGCAACCCACATCAATGGGGTGTGCGCATGTTTAATACCCACAACCCAACCATCTTCAAAACCAATTGCCAAGATAATCTTGAGCCACGGATTCTTTAACATGCTTTTGCTCCTAATCACTTACTTAATGTGATTATTATACTAGTTTCTGTGCCATTTCGGATAATTTTGGCCGGAATAACAGAACAGTGCTGGTCAGCTTAGTAAACTTTGCGCTCAACAACGCTCATACGGTGCACATTATTTGAATGCGCCCGCGCAAACATTTCAGCATTACTAATGGTATTCGTTTCGTAAAAATGCGTGCCTAATTGATCACGAACCACGTATGTTGTCATTCCCTGTTTCATCATATCCCCCTACTTACCGAACCGTTCCGCCAAAGCTTGCTCATCTGGATGAAAATAGTGATAGCGCGAAACTGGTAAATAAGCCTCATCGCCCCCAATTTCGATTTGCTCCCCTTCATACACTGGCTTACCATCGTGAATACGTAAATTCATCGTCGCTTTCTTAGTGCCAAACGAATCCAACGTCTTCATTTCTTGTAACTTATCAGCAAAAATCAGCAATGCTTCAGACCCTGGAAAGAGCCGATTTGAAAAATCATTTTTCAAGCCAAACGCCATGACAGGAATGTCCAAATCATCGACCACATTTGCCAACTGAATGACCTGTTGGCGCGTCATGAATTGTGCTTCATCAACCAGGACGATATCTGGCAACTTATCAGCCGACGTGACTAACGCCATTAAATCATCCGTATCATGAATGATGCCAGCTGTCTCACGCAACCCGATACGCGAGGATACTTCGCCAATCTTTGTGCGATCATCCAGTGCCGACGTCAATAACAATGGGCGACGGCCTTGGATTTTATAGTTGTGTGCCACTTTCAAGATTTCGATGGACTTTCCCGAAGCCATCGTGCCATATACAAACGTTAATTGCGACATCCAACTCACCTCAAAAACTATTTTTAACTCGATTTAGTTTACGCGCTTTTGCCGATTTTGCAAGCGCCGTTACCAAACGATAAACCGGACAATTTTCACGAATGTTCGCTTTTGAATTTCAAAAACCGCTTGACATGGTTGGCTTATCGCCAGGCTCCCGCTTAAATAACGAACATAACTTTCCGTTAGGTTGATGAACATGAAACACTTCCGAACAAAAAAGACCGCCAGATATACCAGCAGTCTTTTAGCGTTTATTTAAATTTCAGCTAGCGTAGCGGAGTGGCGTTCGCCATCAAAGTAACGATCCAAACCAGTCACAAATGGTGTCTTATCAGTGGCCACTGCTTCAAACAGAGTCCAAGCTGCTTGCAACTTGCGGGCATCCACATCCCCGAACACTGCTTCGATATCAGTCGTTGTCAGACCCAACACAATATTGGTCACCTTGAGCAAACGCTCTTGCAGCGTATCGTTTGCCAAGTATGCCCGTGCTTCATCAGCATCAGCCAGCCCATAGTAAACCGCGCGTTCGCTGGTTCCCAAGGCCCGTAATTGTGGGAACACCCACCACATCCAGTGTGAGTCCTTTTTACCCGCCGTTAATTCATCTACTGCCGTTTGAAAACTATTGGCCTCGTCTTGCGCTAAAATAAATCGCTTGATATCGTTTGCTAATGCTTCATCCATCACATGTCACCTCATCCGTATTTTGACCCTATTCTAGCACATAATTAGCCCTGTCTTATTGGCGAGTGTCCGACAACTGTTGATAGTCGGTAATGTGTTGCAATTGTTTATGCGTCACCTCATCCGCCTGCGGAGACAGAATCGCGCTCATAATATTATGCCCGTTCATGCTGTGACCCAGGCCAAGTGCATGCCCTAATTCATGCGCCAGTGTTTTAGTTAATGTATTCTGATTGGACAGCGTCAAGATATCACCTGACACGCGCAACTCACCCGACTGTGAATTCATCCATGCCAGTGCATGGGTTCCTGAATCCGTCCCTTCGTCCCCCATCTCACCGGCACGAACAATCACATCCGCATTCTGCGTCACGGGGACTAATTTAATATGAATTTGCTGATCAGATTGTTGGCGCCAAAACTTAATTGCACCGTGCAACGCCTTTTCAACATTTGGGGTCGTCGTTTGAAAATCACTGGTCATGATCGCGACGGTTAGCTCATCATTGTGGCCAACATACATGCCATAACTATCGCTTGTTGGTCCAAATTTACCGGCCTGCCGTAATTGTTGATTTTCCCGGTCGGCCTGCGTAATGGTCACGTCATTTAACTGACGGCGACGCGACTGATAATTAATCGCGTTCATGATAGGTTCGATACTACTACCAAGCGACCCAAACACCAGCAACAAAATAATGGCCGTATAAACAATCTTGCGCCATCCCCGCCGTTTCCGTGGCTCAGGTTGCGGGGCAGCCTGTTCATTAATGCCATACAGTTCATAAATTTTGCGGTCTAATTCATCATCTGGCACGTGTCACACCCCCTCCGAGACACTAATCATAGGTCGTTTGCTGCCATCACGGCGTTAAAAAGGTTCCCCGTGTATGGGCTGCTTGATATCCTACCCTTAATTCTACTGCCGTATCGCACCCGTTTTGGTTATTTTAGGCAACCTTTTTGAATATTCTCCCCAGCAATACGCGCAAAAAAAGAGAACTGTTTATAACCAGTTCTCCTCGTTTGTTATTATGCGTAATTTTTTAGATATGAAATTCCCATCGCACCTGGACCAGCATGGGTTGATTCGATTGGCGTCGTTTCTGCAATATCAACAATCGCCTCTGGGAATTCATCACGTGCCCGGGCAGCTAATTGCTCGGCCTCTTCAGCTGCATCCGCGTGTGAAATACCAATCACTGCAATGCCGTTCGGCTCGGCGTGCATCCGCTCGAAAATCAAATCTTGATATCCCTTAATCGTTTTCTTACCGCGGCCCTTGACTTCCATCGTAATTTTCCCCAATGGTACGTGAGCGCCCAGCTTAATATCCAGCAATGTGCCAATTAGCCCAGACGCCTTCGACAAGCGCCCTCCAGCGACTAAATTCTTCAGTGTCGTCACCGTCAAATACAATTCAGTATTATCCTCAACACGTTGTAATTCGGCCAAAATCTCATCACGCGATGCCCCAGCCTGGGCCATCCGGCCGGCTACCAAAACTTGCGCGGCCAAAGCCCGGTCGATGTAGTTAGAATCGCAGACTACAATGTCATGGGGCACCAAGCGTGCTGCTTGTTCAGCCGCCTGAACTGTCCCAGACAAATGGTGCGTCAAATGTAGTGAAAGGACTTCGACGTCTTCTGGTACTGTTTCGTAAACTTCCGTAAACGCCCCCAACGAAGGTTGCGATGTCGTTGGCAAATTTTTAGATGCGGCCATCTTCTCAATAAATTCACTTGGCGTGATTGACACCCCATCGTGATAAACAGTGCCGTCGATCATCACGGTAAGCGGCACAACTGAAATATCGTACTGCGCGACTTCTTCAGGCGTCAAGCGTGCTGTTGAATCGGTAATAATTTTTACTTTAGTCATCTCGTTTCCCCTCGTTACTAAATATTTGTAAGTTAATTCGTTTTCAAAACTTATTCATCTAGTATCTAAAACTATATCACATAAAGTCCGATTTTTACAACGTTTTTTGTAAGCAAAACCTAGCAACCCACTTTTAAAAAATACGTCAGCACTAAAAACCACCTGATTCGCGCACGCGCCTAACCAGGTGGTTTTTAAATTGTCATTATTAGTACGGCATCTCAATAGCGTCGAGCACGGCCATATCGGCAGCAGTAATCTCAAAATCAACATCCGCATTTTGCGCCACATACTCAGGGTGGTTAGCCTTTGGTAGTGGCAACGTCCCTTTGGCCAACGCATACCGAATCGCCAACTGCGCGACAGAACGATCATAGTGTGCCGCAATTTCCTGCAGTTCAGGCATGCGGAGCAAACGACCCGTTCCAATTGGGCTGTACGCTTGTACTAGCAACCCATTGGCTTCCGTAAACGGTTGGTTCACGTCTTGCGTCATGCCAATGTGGTAAATAATTTGGTTAACAACTGGCTTAATTTCGGCCGCATCCAGAATGTTCTTCAAGTCCTCGTTATTAAAGTTGGACACCCCAATACTCTTGACCTTGCCAGCCTTAACTGCGTCTTCCATCGCACGCCAAACCGCCAAGTTTTCCTCGTAGTAATTATTGCCGGCTACTGGGCGCACGTTTGGCACAGCCATTTGATTCCATGGTCGTGGGGCGTGGATCAACAGCAAATCAATATAATCAGTTCCCAACGCTGCTAACGACTCATCAATTGAGCGGGCCGCATCTTGATAGTTCTTAATGCTGGCATCAATTTTCGTTGAAATCGTCAATGTTGCGCGATCAATGCCTGATTCAGCAATTGCTGCGCCAACCGCATCCTCATTTTGATACATTTGGGCGGTATCAACGTAAAGATACCCGGCCTTTAGGGCAGCAGCCACTGAATCGTGGGCTTGTTGCTTGGTTTGTTGCCACGTTCCTAAGCCGACCTTAGGAATCTGAATCCCATTATTTAACGTGTATGTTTCATGCAAAAATGACATTTCCTTACACCTCGTTACCTTCATTATTCATTGACTGCTTTAACTACAAGCATCATGATACGCCGTCAGGTAAAGGTGGGCTGAAAAAAGTCAGGCTTGCTGATATTTTGCCAAATACGCCTGCAAATAGTGACCGGTCACACTCTCAGGACTGACTGCTAAATCAGTTGGCGTGCCACTGCCCACAATCTGGCCACCATGTGTGCCACCGCCAGGCCCCAAATCAACAATCCAATCTGAGTTAGCGATGACCTCCAAGTCATGTTCAATCGTAATAATCGTCGCCCCGCGCTTTAACAGCAAGTCGAACACGTGCAACAAATTTTCAATATCGAGGGGATGCAACCCCACTGATGGCTCATCAAAAATAAACAGACTGGTTTCCTGCTTCTGATGAATCTGCGTGACCAGCTTCAAACGTTGGGCCTCGCCACCAGATAGTTCAGGCGTACTTTCACCCAACGTCAAATAGTCCAAGCCCAATTCTGATAAGGCGGTCAACGTCTTCAAAATTTTCGGTTCATCTTGGAAAACTGTTAGGGCTTCCGTTACGGATAAGGCCAACAAATCAGCAATCGTGTAGTCATGCCACTTAACATCAAGCACGTCTGATCGATAGCGGGTACCTAAACAAGTTGGGCACACTTCAGTCACGTCAGGTAAATACTGCACGTCCATCGTGATTTGGCCGACTCCGCCACACGTTGGACAAGCCCCAGCCGCGTTATACGAAAAATCACTTGCCGTGAATTGCCGTTCCTTAGCCGCCGGTAAGGCCGCATACATTTTACGCAAGTTATCCAAAATATTTGTGTACGTCGCAACTGTTGAACGGGCATTCTTGCCGACTGGTACAGAATCAACCATCACAACTGTCTGCACGCCACTGTTATCTAAGGCCTGAGTACCATCTGGTAACGCGCGTCCCTCATTTTGAGCCACAATACCAGGGGCCAGCAAATCCAGGATTAACGTCGTCTTGCCGGCGCCACTCATCCCCGTCACACTGGTTAAACGATTCTTTGGGAAGCGGGCAGTAACGTCATGTAAATTATTTTTCTGCGTGACGGCAATCTCGATGCTACCTTCATCAAATAGTGTCTCACTTGGTGCTAGTGTACGCGTCTGCGCTTGCGCCTGACCATTCAAATATGGCGCCACCAAGGTCGCCGATTGTTTAGCAGCGGCCACATCGCCAGCGAAAATAACTTCACCGCCATGTTCACCAGATCCTGGTCCAATCTCGATGACATAATCGCTCGCGCCGATCACTTCCATATCGTGATCAACCACCACCAGTGTATTGCCTTGTTCAAGCAGTGTCTTAAATATCCGAAGTAGACCAGTCACGTTTTCTGGGTGCAGCCCAACAGTCGGTTCATCAAGTACGTACAGAACGCCCGTCGTTTCATTGCGAATCGTCCGGCCTAATTGAATACGCTGCAATTCACCAGTTGATAAGGTGTTACCGGCCCGTGAAAGCGTCAGATAATATAAGCCCAGTTGTGTTGGGGCATCCAGTAATTCCAATAATTCATCGACCAACTTTTGCCCCATTTTTTGCATGTCGATCGGCAATGTGGTGGTTAACTCGCGGGCAAAAGTTACCAAATCTTCAATCGTATAATCCGACAATTCCGCAATATTTTTATCGCGCAAGTGTTGGCTCAGCAACGCCGGATTAAACCGAGTTCCATGGCAAGTTGGGCAGGTTTGAAAGGTATAAAACTGATTCAACCGCTTAATCGTGCGCTCATTGGTACTGCTTTTCATACTATCTGCAATTGCATTATAGGCATTCTCAAAGACTGCGTGGTCCATGTGAAACACCTTACCACTCTTACTTGGAATGTTAATTTCATATTCCTGTCGATCACCGTGGAGGACCTGGTCTTGCTGCTCTTTGGGTAAATCTTTGTAGGGCACATCAATATTGATACCCGCTGCTTCCGCTACCAAGGGCATGAATGTACGGCCTGGTGTCCGCCAAGCGTTCACGGCGCCATCGCGAATCGTCAATTCCTCATTAATCAACAACGCTGGATTGATTTCTCGCACTTCCCCCGTTCCTTGGCAAGTTGGGCAGGCACCAGCTGAGTTAAACGCAAAATCTTCTGCCCCATATGGCATGAAATGCACGCCACAGACTGGACAGTCCATTCCTGTCATATCAGCATCCATCGCTACCGCTAGGGTCGGACCAATGCGGTGACCATTCGGACAGACCATTGAACCGAGTCGTGAAAACATCAAGCGCAACACATTTAACGCCTCTGTCATGGTCCCGACTGTTGACCGAATATCCGGTACTTGCGGCCGTTGGCGTAACGCTAAGGCGGATGGCAAATGTCGGATTGACGTCACATCAGCCTGATTTGATTGACTAATACGGCGTCGTGTATACGTTGATAGTGCATTAAGATACCGGCGCATCCCCTCGCCGTATAACGTCCCCATCGCAAGTGAACTTTTACCAGAACCACTCCGCCCGGTAATCCCAGTCATTTTCCCCAATGGAATATCAACATCAATATTTTTTAGGTTATTTGTTTTCGCCCCACGTACTTCAATCGAAAATGCCATGTTCATCCCCCACATGATTAATTACTTATTTTTTATATGCTCATTGTATCACGTGATCCAGAATCTACTGAGCCGAAACTATGCAAAAAGAGGCTGGGACAGAAGTCTCTGTCTCAGCCTCAAAAGCGTCTTTCGTCTCACGCTCTTTTCATGATTAGTTTTTAGATAAGCGATTAGTTAAGAACACCGCTGGCATGATAATCAACAATGACAGGCCGGCCGTCCAGGCGAATCCTGTTTGGTAACCGGCGGCAATACTGGTGTGCGTCGTCATATAACCAGCGACAATTGTTGCAATCACAGCTGAACCAAATGCACCACCAATATTTTGGAACGTGCGCGACGCGACAGAAATCGCACCCGAATCGCGCTTATCGCCACCGACAAAGGCATCTGTCATCAAAGGTGATAAGATGCCACCCGCACCAATACCGCGTACAAATAAGATAACCGCAACCAACCAATAGGCCGTCTTACCATCAAAGTAAGCGAACGGTATCGTGCCGACCAGCGTAATTGCCAAACTTACAATCGTCACGTAACGGGCGCCGATGCGATCAATCAACTTACCAACAATTGGTCGCGCAACAAGCATACCAACGCCCTGTGGAATCAATGAAAGACCAGCGACAATCACTGAATCACCACGTAAGTTTTGGAAGAACAATGGCAATAGCAACATCGCCCCGTTGGTTGCAACCCCACCAACCACCATGCCGACCATAGCGGCAGTAAAGTTCTTACGCGTGAAGAGACGAATTGGCAAGATCGCATGCTCACCCTTGAAATGCGCATACACGCCGTAGACCACCATCAAAGCAACTCCGGCCAGCACATAAGCGACTGTGGTGGCATTCGTAAAGTCACCCTTTGTACTAGCTTGCACGATACCATAAATAATGGTTGATGAAATTGCAGCAAGCAACGTCACCCCGACAACATCAAAGCGAGCCTGACGATTCTTTGCTTCAAATGTTGGTAATTTCCAAGCAATCAAAATTGTTGCCAAAATGACAATTGGCACATTGATGTAGAAAATCCAGCGCCATGACGCATACTCCAAGACGATACCGCCGATAACTGGCCCCAAAATCGGTCCTAACACAATTGGCAACCCAACCACAGCCATCAACCGGCCCATCGCTGCACTACCAGCCAGGTCCACTAACAGCGTCGTCAACAATGGCGTCAGCATACCAGCGGCTGCGCCTTGGAACAAACGGAACACAATTAAACTATCGATGTTCCAAGCCAAGGCAGAAGCCAACGAGAATACGCCAAACGCAATTTCGGCTGCTAAAAATACCCACTTGCCACTAAACCGGTTGACCAACCAACCGGCAAACGGTACCGCAACCGCTGTCGCTAGGACATACCCCGTAATCACCCACTGGATTGTTGAGAGACTGGCTCCAAAATCACGCGCCAAGTCATTCACCGCGATGTTCACCATCGTTGCATCAAGCATCGGCGCAAACGCACCGAGCACTAATACCCACGCCATGTTCACGACATGCTTTGGCAATGCTGTCGTTTTCTTCTCGTCCATTTCATTTACCTTCTTTTACACTTTGTTTCTTTTTAAGGTACACCGTGTACCTATCGGACAAAAAGTATTATAAACGTGCGATTTTAAAAACGCAAGCATTTTAGATACAACATGTATCTTATTGATTGATAGTCGTGTAAAATAAAGGCATACAAGCGCTTTGGAAGGATGGTAATTTGCTATGGCAACACGTAAAACTGGGGATGACCTCACCAACGTTATTTTTACTGTGACCCGCGACATTATGGCGGCTGAAGGTTATCAAGCCGTCACTTTCGCCCGGATTGCACGTGAATCTGGGACTTCTCGGACTGTGCTCTACCGGCGCTGGTCTTCACCGTTCGCCCTAATGACCGAGGCAATTCAAGCCAAGGCGCACGAAGTCCAAGGGACTTTGGTTGACGCTGATTTTAATACCGGCTCACTACGGGGGGACTTAATTGCGATGTTAACACGCTACAAGCACTCGGCCGATATTATGGGGCGCACCTACAATCGCGCTATTTTGGGAGAAGTCAGCAAAGAAGACAATCAGGATGTCACCACTTTTCTGGCCCAACTGAAACAATCAAACCTCTTCATCATGGAGCGCATCTTATCAAAGGCGCAACTGAACGGCGAAATCAATAACACCACCACGGACTTGGTGAAGTTAATGCCATTTGAGCTACTTCGCTATCGCTTTTTAATTAGTGACGAGCCGATTACCGATGATTTTATCGCTGAAGTCGTTGATGAAATCGTCTTGCCCGCAATTATGCAACAGCAACCACATGCCTAATTAAAAATCCCGTGTTAGCCAAAAACAAGCTAACACGGGATTTTTGCCATTACAACGGCTTTATCAATTCAATTCGATCCATAATGTGGCTCAAATATGACGCCACATGCTGGTCTTGGGCTACTTTGATCAGGTCAACCAGTTCGTCAAAGCGGTCTTTCGTCAGTTCACCCAGTGCCCGAGCATTATCTAAGTAGGCAATTAATAATTGCAAAGCAAAGTACGCTTGACGCATTGTGTAGCGACCAAATAATTCACTTTCAATCAGCATTACGAAATTATCATCAGTCAGCGCCGTGATGGCTTGCTGCCACTGACCACCGGCGGTTTCCATCAAGTCGCCTAACATCGTTTCAGTCCAGCGTAACTGATCCGTTGCCAGTAGGTCACCGAGTTGCATTTGCAGCTTCTCGATAAAAATCGTGACTTGCGCATGATTCATTTCACGCAAATCAGCTGACGGCGTACTCATCAAAACCGGCAACTTTTTAAGTTCTGGTACCGGCGCCTGATCACGCACAATTTGTTGCAAACGCAATTGATCAGCGAAAGCTACGTGTCCCTGCTCATCACCCTGCAGGACCGGACCTAATACATCATTCACCTGTTGCATCCAAACTTGTACGTGCCGTTGCGCCTCGCGCTCGGGTTCATACACAAATGACGTTGCAATGTTCTTAACCATCTGAGCCTTTGTTTGCCCATACAACGCATCTAACACAGCTAACTGCGGGTTGTGCGCCAATGTCGCTTGCCAGTGACTAAAATCATAGTCGGCTTGCCAATCTGGATCCAAACTCTTCAAAAAGAACGGCTCCATATATTGGTAAAACAAGCGTGCATCTTGATCCTTTAACTTCAGTTGCTGGAAGAAGCGCTCATTTTCCAAGTAATCCCACAAGCCGCCAAAACCACGGCCAACCGAGACAAACTTTTCTTGACCTGCCTTGCTGTCCCAGTATTCATCTGCAAAGACATCCAAGGCATCTTTATCATTCAAATTAATCCCAACCGCCATTGCAGCAGTCGCAACACGCTTATCCGCCGAAAAGTACCCGGGATAGGTCGCTTCATGCTCGAACTGCCAAGCTAATTGTTGGACAGTACCGGCAAAGTCAGTTGCATCAACCGCCACAACCGGCGTCGACGCAATCAATGCTGTTAACGCATCTGGCAAGGCGTTTATCTGGTCAGGTGTTAACACAACGGTTGGCACAAAATAGTTAAATAAAATCCGCTTCAAGCCAACCGTCGTCCACTTGCCAACTGGTTCATGGGCAATTTTCTGCATCATACCAATAAACAATGGCAACAAGGTATCTGTCATATCGCGTTGGACGTCGGCAGACAATGCTTGAAAAGTTGCATTGGTGGCTACGTTCGCCATCAACGGTGCGATGGCGCGATTAGGTCGTACCTCATCAGGATCATCTGTCGCCACCATCTGGTTCGCCAACTCTTTTCGATAGGCCACTAATTCATCGCGAACCCAATCGTCAGTCACGGCTGCGGGTAAATCTGGTTGCACCATACCACTGTACATTAAGGATTCGAGCAAATCTGCTGTCATGCCAATGATGGTTGCATCATCTAGTCCTTGGAATTGCTCGTGTGAACCGATGGTAAACGTCAGTCCAAGCAAGACATCATCAATGCCCCACGCAATCGTTGGCTTATTCGTCACCAAATAAATATCATCCAAAATGGCCGCACTCATCTTTTGCGCATCCGCCCACTCGGTCTGCTTGGCAAACGCCGCTGACAATTCCCGGAATTGTTGGCGATTACGCTTCAGCGTGCGCTGATTAACTGGCCCAACCGCATTACCGGCCGTGGACAATCCTGCGCGCACCTCATCCACAAGTGATTCGTCAATAAAACCATCTTGATCTAGTTTGAGTTGCATGATGTTACTGATCTCCTTATGACTTGTTCTTTATTGGTTTGAATTATACACCAGTGACCAATCAAACAGGCGAAATCAGTTGACGGCTTGCCCCTTTCGATAAACTGTCTTTTGACCAGTTAACACAGTGATGTCGGTTAATGGATTAGCCGTTACGATAATAAAGTCAGCTTGCTTGCCAACGGTAATGCTGCCAACCTTGTCGGCAACCCGCAATAATTCAGCAGCATTTTGTGTGGCCGACAGTAACGCTTCAGCTGGCGTCTGACCGGCAGCAACCATATAAGCAAGTTCCTGCGTTGATCCATGACGAAAATCATTAAACGGAGTGCCCGCATCCGTTCCCATAACCAGTCGAACCCCCGCCGAAATTGCCCGCGCAATGCTCTGCTGATGACTCGCAATCACAGCCTTATTCTTCTGATACATCCAAGCTGGCACCGCTTCTGGATGTTGATCGATCGCGTGTGGGGCGCCAAATGTCGGCACCACTGCAATGTCAGCGGCTAACAATTGTTCAATCGCTTCGTCATCAAGAAAAATCGCATGTTCGATTGAATCAACACCAGCTAAGATGGCGTTTTTGATACCTTGATTGCCCTGGGCATGGGCTGCAACTGGGACATTTCGATGATGCGCTTCTGCTACGGCAGCAGCCATTTCTGCCACGCTTAGTTGCACCTGGTCTGGTTGCTCGCCATCACGACTGGTCACACCACCAGTGGCCATCACCTTAATTGCGGTTGCACCAGCTTTAAGTAACTGACGAGTCGCACGGCGCACCTCGTCCGGGCCATCCACTTCGCGGGCAATTCCCGCTGACCCATGGCCACCAGTCATCGTCAACGCGGGACCACTGCCAACAATCAACGGGGCAGTAATCGTCCCTAGTTGTTCAAGTCGCGCTAACGACAAATCGATGTTGGCAAAGCTACCAACATTTCGAATCGTGGTGACCCCATCTAGCAGTAGATCTCGTAGATTCTTTTGGGCAAAGACGGTTACTTCCGCCTCCGTCATGTTCGTCAGCGCAGGTGATTGGTCTGCAGCGACCAAATCCGTCACATGCGTGTGCGCATTGATTAAACCCGGTACCACGTACTGACCGGCCAAAGATACTGTTTCATCGGCCGGTGTGTCTGGTGTCACAAACACACCCTGTGTCGTATCCACCGTAAATGATTGGGCAACAAACTGCCCCGCTTGAAAAATAGCACCGTCTGTATATGTAATAATTGCCATTTGCTAATCTCCTATTTCTTGTAAACCGACTTTAAGTCAAGTGTGCCAACTGGATTTTGAATCACCCCACTAACCGTCGTCCGTTGTAAGGTTGGCAATGATTTATAGCCCAACACAATGACCGGCGCATCACGCTGTAAATACCCATCCGCTTTTTTCAAATCCGTATAACGTTGTTCAGGTTGGTCTGCATGTTGGTTGTCAGCAGTCGCCAATAATTTGTCATAAGCCGCATTTTGGTATTTCACAATATTCAGCCCTGAGGTTGTGGTAAATAAATTCAAAAAGCTCATTGGATCACCATAATCGCCACCCCATGACGTCAACACCATATCGTAGTTTTGTGATAACTGCGCTTTTACACGGGCTGCCTTGGGCTCAGACTTTATCGTCACTTTTAATGCTGGTAACTGGGTTGTTAATTGTGATTGGATATATTGCGCTTCCTTCTTCGACTGATCATCGTCGTCGGAAAGCAAGGTCAACTTAAGTTGTTGACCGGCCAATTCTTTTTGCGCCGTTCTAAAGAACTTTTGCGCTTGTTTCGCTGAAACCGTATTTTGTGACAGTGATGCGTCCTTGGCAAAATCACGCGCCGTTTTAGGATTACGGGCAACGCCATCCGGGGTAAACGTCTGGCCTTGTCGCTCAGAACCAGTCAAAACGCGTTTACTTAATTCAGTGCGATTAATGCTTAGTTGTAACGCCTTGCGTAAGGCCCGGTTTTGTAGCAACTTATTCTGCTGATTCAAGCCAATGAAATCCGTGCGGCCTGTTTTGATAACCTGAAAATCTGCTTTGTGTTGACTGGCTCGCACTTGATCAGCCCCCAAGACTGTATAATCAACATCCCCAGCTTGATATAAGTTATAGCCGGTTGTTGTATCCTTTATCGTGCGAATGGTAATTTTCTGCGTGCGAACTTGTTTTTGGTCAACATAGTGATCATTTTTCGTTAGGGCGTAGGTCGTGTTCGACCCATTCCATTGCTGCAGGACAAATGGCCCATTAGAGATCGAATTGGCGGCTGACGTGCCATATTTAGCCCCCACCCTATCTTCAAAGGCTTTGTTTTGTGGAAAAAAAGCGGTACTTGTCAGAATACTGGGCAATGCTGGCATTGGATGATCGAGTTGTAACTGTAGCGTGTCCTCGTTCAACGCCTTAACACCCAACGATGCAAAATCTTGACTTGCCCCAGTAACTAATGCATTCGCGCCATGAATATTTTTTGCAATTGTGGCACTATTTGAAGCGTTACGGGGATTAACGGTTTGCTGAAACCCATATACATAATCCGCCGCCGTTAACTTAGCACCATTCGACCAACGTAACCCCGCTTTCAATTTAAACGTGACTGTTCGGCCATCCGCCGATGTCACCACTGACTTAGCATCCGCCAAAACTGGTTTCCCTGCCTTATCGTAACGATATAACCCCTGCCCAATTTGCGTCACAATGTCCGCTGCGGTCGCATCGTTGGCAGCCGACGGATTAGTCGTCGTTAACGGCGCACTCACCGTCCAGTTAACTGGTTGACCAACTTTCGTAGCCATTGCTTCACGCGCCGTTGCGCCAATCAAAAGTACTGGCGTTAATGCCAACAGCCCTACGTTACGTCTTAGTTTCATCATGTCTTCATCCTCTGTGATTGCAAATAAAAAACGGCCTAACGATGTTCATCAACATCGTTAAAGCCGTTCAACACATTTCTCGTATTATCCCGGCTAGCTATCAATCGATCAATTCGATAGCCAGCCGCACAAAAAGCCAACTATCGCCGGCGCCACCACGCGATAGTTGAGAAAGCAGTGAATGAAATTGTCATGTTTGCAGTTGTCATGTGCACTGCCTCCTTTTTGTGTATGTGTCATACTTTAAATCACTGAGATTAAAAAATCAATAGTTTGATTAGAATTATCTAATTTTAAAATCTAATCTGTGAACACAAGCTTACCGTGTAATCCACCAGCCTTAATTTTGGCGTACGCGATTCTGACGTTTTCCGCATTTAAAGGCAACGTACTGTCAATAACCGTTCGCAAGGTGCCGTCTGCCAACTTACTAAATAGACCTGCAGGTTAGCCCCCTCTGGCTTATTAATCAAGCGTACAAAACGGGAATCATCAGATTGGCGAGCCACAACAGATGCCAACTTACCACTTGGCTTCAAAATTTTGTATGAATCGGCCAACACCTGATCTGCTCCCACCGTATCAAGAACGCCATCAAAATCGTGTAAACTCGTCGTGAAATCATCTGCCCGATAATCAAACACCTGCACGTTTGGGAACTGTTGCCGTAACATTTCAGCGCCCCAACCAGAAGCGGTTGTCGCTACTTCAGCACCAGCGGCGATGGCCAATTGTACGGCCACGTAACCCACCGCCCCAGAACCACCATGAATCAAAACCTTCTGGCCGGCAGATACGTTAAGGCCACGATTAATGGCTTGTAAGGCTGTCTGACCACCCAAAACGACGGAAGCTGCGTCAACGTAACTCACGTTTGCAGGAATGATGGCTGCAAAATGTGTGGGGACAGCGACCTGTTCGGCGTAGTTAGCGCCACCCCGAACTTGGGCGGCAATGCGATCACCAACTTTGAAATCGGTCACCGCTTCACCAACGGCAATCACTTCTCCGGCCACCGTTGAGCCAAGGATAAGTGGTGTTTCACTTCCCAGCATGCCCGCCGCGATTTTATAATCCACTGGATCAACCGCCTGCGCGTGAGCTTGAACAAGCAATTCATCCCGACCAATTGTTGGTGCTGGTACCTCATCATCAGTCAAAGAATCCAAATTATCAATTTCATGTAAAACAACTGCCTTCATCACAGTTATCCTCCTCGTACTTCCAGTATGTACATTAGTTATACCACTTTATCCGTTAGCTCTGGCTAGCAAAATCCGGACTAAGTTAACCTCCCGCCCGCATAACAATCCTTAATAAAAGGACCAACCAGCACATGATAACTATGCGAGTCGGTCCTTTGCATTTATCGTTTCACATGCCTTTTCTCCAAGATAGCCCTGGTCAGTTACTTTTTTACTAGTTTAATCCCGCGCAGCGTAATGGTATCTTTCGTCAAACGGGCAAACCCCACTCTGCCACCAAAAATATATTCGCCTAATAACTGCCTGACGAATTGAGAAGTAATGATTTCATCCGTCATATCTGTATTCGTATCTGGCATATTCTCAACAAACGATACTTGTTCTGGTTGATTACTGTCAGGCACATAAGTCAACACTAACTTAAGATCAGACCTAAAGAGTGACTGATTGTTGCCATCAGTCGTAGATGACGATACTGGTCCTTTGACAATTTGAAGTGCAACGCTCTGTATATTTGGATACTGAACATCCGCATAAGTTATTTTAGGTAATAACTTTTCAAAACTACTATACCAATCCGTATTTTGGTGTGCGTCTAATACATCTGATTTCACCTGTTGCCGCATTTCCTCATTTGACTTCAACATTTTCTTATCCCCCCATATCTACATTTTTTAAATAAGTCCTGAATAAGCACCACTGTCGCTTGGTCAGTCACCTAGCGAATTAACGCGACAATTTCCCCCGGCTTATTTTTCTCAGTCATATATTGTGAATTTGCGAAAGCTTGCCACAGACGATCCGGATTCTTTGTATAAGCAATCCATCCCACACTTTCATACAAATCATAAATTTCCGTTTGATCTTTTTCGTCCATAATTGCCCCCTGCATACCAGATAATCAAAAAACTGTTTACTGCACAAAATTAATCGAACTTATCCTTCGACCAAATCCACGTTGATACGAGCGCCGGATTCGCCGGATTAATTAACCTGAAAATTTCGGTTGCATCTGCGATTGTATTTTTTTCAGTCGCCGTATATTGTGCTAAAAACCGATTGACATGTGCATCAAGTAACGCCGAGCTTCTGTCCTGTGCCACGATTTTTTGACCGAAATCAATGGATTGAATCAAAATACCCAAGCCGGCCTTTTTGACACTAACGCCATTAAACCCCATTAATTCATTCTGCAAATCACTAAACATTTTGTTAGTAAAGTTCCCCCGCAATGGTAACTCTAACGCAACAAATCTATTCGCCGCCGCAATAAAATAGTCTGCCATTCGACCCGGAAAACGATGCAAGGCTGGCTTTTCCCTAATAATTTCTGCCAAGTCAGATGCATGTTGCAAAACGAGTTCTGGCGTTAGCTGAGCTTGATCCAATCTCTCCGCTAAATAAAACGGCAATGCCCATGCTCTTTCAGAAGAGATAGACTGATTTGAAATGAGGCCAATTACAATTGCAAAATCATTGCTTTTAAGATATTGAAACGTCTGTGCTGATAACAAATTACTGATTACCTGTCGTGGCTTACGTCTATCGAAATCCCTTTTCCATTCATCGATTACACTTTGCTTTATCATCCCTATAATTAGCTTTCAGTTAATTTATAATTAATTCTACTCTCATTTTCAAAACATTAAACAGGCAACATCTGATTAGACAAAAAATTACATATACCACTTTTAAAACAATATATTGCATCCCAACACAACTCATCCAAAATGTTGCACAGTCCACCATCAAAAGCAGTACAATAATAACTATTACCTAGCCAAAGGAGTCGGTTAATGGACATTCGCTTACATCCCGCGTATGAAGCGGCCATCACAAGAATTGAAGATTTAAAATTAACCTTAGCAACTGCCTATTCTCGATTATCTGATTTGCAAACGACCCAAGTCCCCTTCACTGAGGCACGTTATATGGCAACCATTGGCCGTTACGAATTAACGGCTTATGAACTATACATGACGGTTCAGTTTTTGAAGAAACGACGCCAATTAATGTTACAAGCAATTAATCAAGGTGAGACTCCTGATTTGGAAGCCATTGAAATTGAAATTAATTTATTAAACGGTCAGCTTGATGTCAAACGGCAAGAATTGGCCGACCGATTACGCCGAGCACAACACATTTGGGATGCCAAGCTACTTTCCGTCGAAGATACAAAAAGCTTAAAAATGATTTATCGGGAACTCGTCCGTCTGTTGCACCCAGACCTCAATCCCGACCAAACAGCAGTTGAAAGAGAATGGTTTCAAGCTGCCGTCACGGCCTATAAAGCTGGCCAGTTGCAAGAGCTGGCGCTTCTCTTAGAAATTGTGCAACTGAATAACCAAGTGGCGGAGCAACATGAAGTTGTCATGCCTATCGAAGATCTACAGGAACAAGGCGACCAACTCGCTAGTAAAATTGATACTTTACAAGCCGAAATTGATCACATCATGACCAGTTTTCCAATGTATTTGGCCGACGCCTTGCAGGACGAGAACTACATCACTGAACAGGTCTTACGTATTCAGCAACAAACCACGCGACTAATGGCGAAACGTAGTCAATTGCTGACAGATTTAGCGCAAATGGGATGGGTACCGCATGACTGAAAAATTTGAATTAAATCCGTTAAACAGCGGTTCAGCCTTACCAATTGAATTGAAAACGAATTCAACCGCTCTCACAGACTTAGTTGATGACCTATTTGGTGAACGTATTTACTTAACTCATGTGCAAGTGCGCGGCTATTATTATCTCTCAGAGGAAAACCAGGCCTACCACCGCGCTGCTGGGTTACCAGGAAACGCACTGATTTTACGTCGTGATAAGGCCAACCAATTTGACGACTACGCCATCAAGGTCCTTGATTCAGCTGAACATCACATTGGTTGGGTGCCACGGAATCAAAACCATATCGTGGCTCGTTTGATGGACGCCGGTAAAAAGATTGCTGCTGAAGCCCGTGCTGGTAATAATTCTCTGGCCGGCGAGCTTTCAATTGATATCTATCTTGAAGATTAGCAATGAAAAAATCCCCCTAACCAATTTACTGGTTAGGGGGATTTTGCATTAGTAATTTGTTTACTTAACCAACGTTGTTTCCACAAAACTTGCCAAGTGATCAAGACTGCTCAATTGTGCGTTGCAAAGTGAACTGTCACGGCAAATTAGATTACCACGCTTTGTATAATTACCATCTGCGCCACGTGATTTCACCTTTGACAAGAACATTGAGACGGTCCCTAATTGGTGGCAAATTGCACACAATCCGTTCAATGGCTTCGGATCAAAATCACCGTAGATACCAACCAATTTACCATCGCGTGGTGCTACGATGTACTTCTTTTGGCTGCCGTTATCATTCCAGCCCAGATAGGTCATTTCATGACGGTCTAAGTTCTCCCACTTTGGCTCAGGCAGTTTTTTCACCTTTTTGAACAGCTTACCAAGTTGGTTTGAACTTAACTCTGGGAAAGGCGTCACCAATTCCACCAGTTGCTTAAATGCACTTTCGGCCCGCTGCCTAGAGGTTGCAATTTCAGGTAATTGATTCAGGAAATCAGTTGCAATTTCATTGTCTGGCAAAATACCTTTAACTGTTTCAACAACATCAGCCTGAACAACAGCTTTTACATTCTTATCATTAACTGAATTGAATGCTTTATTCAGGATGATGATTTGTTCTTTAATTGCGACGAATTCGTGGGGTTGTAGTTGTTTGTCCATGTTTATGCTCCAACTTTAGAGTACACATCGCACGGACGCTAGCCTGCGATGTTATGACTGAGAATTAACTTTCGTTCGGCGTACAGATAATGATCCAAATACTGGCATCTTTATCATCTCCATTCGTGTTTGATAGTTTAATTAGTATATAGAAAATATTGTAAGTAAGCAAATTTCACGATTGCATGACTTAACACCGGAAAAACGTGCCATCACCACCACTGCAATCATTTAGACCTCAGGTGTGACGTCAATCCCGCGTTTTTCAGACAAAAAAGTTGCAACCCAATGCTGTTCATCGGCTTGCAACTTTCCTTATTCAATAACTTGTTTGCGGTCAAATTCCTTAATTAGGTCAAACGTTTACTTTTCTTCCCGCTTTGACCGCTTTAACAAGAAGAATCCGATGATAAACAAGAATGATAGCAATCCAACCAGGGTTTGAACAAATGAAGCCTTTTGATCAACACCTGTGTTCGGCAATTCTAAATTACCAGACCGCTTGTTTGTACCCAAAATTACACCACCGACAGCAGTGATCGTTTCCCAAACCGCCTGCTTAGCAACCGGCGCGTTTTGAACTGTCTGTGTTTCAACAGCATTTACCCTTGACGCCATGTCTGATCGACTTTCACCACCAACGGTTACAATAACCACTTCAGATGACTTACCAGTCTTAGGGTTATTTTGCGTAGCTGTTAGTTTCACTAAATGCTCAATTGCCAACCAATTGTAACAGGCGCAGCCGGCATTGTGAATTGCAGTGTCGTTTCATTTAAACGTACGATTGGGTAAACAATAGCCTCATCATCCGTGTTAGTTGCTGAAAATGTCATACTTGATAAAGTTCCAGCATTTGGATATACAGAAGCATCAGCCGCTGGCATTTTACTTGGGTCAATTGTCACCGTCACAGTATCTCCAGGCTTTGCATCCGGCTTATCAATACTGTAATAATCTAATTGCATGGCCATACGAGCATTGTACGTTTCCTTTTGTTCGTTAAACGTTGGTGTTACTGCTAATCCGATATGTTCTGGGATTTGCCCACTAGTTACTAAATTATTAAATCGATTTTCATCAAAGTTTGGGAACGTCACCCTATATTCCGTATCTGTAATCCATTCGATTTTTGGCTGTACCATACTATCCTGTGGATGCCATCCAAATACTCGCATCTCATTCTCAGTAAGTACTGATCCATCAGCTTTTGTTGGTGTAAAGTTCAACTTTTCTAGATGTTGACCACTATTTGGATTAACGTGTACATACAGCGTATCAGTAAACGAGAATTGTGTTTGACTCATACTGATGGCCCCGCCAGACGCTGACTTAATATGAATAGGGTTGCCGGTTGTCTTTTCCCAGATTGCATAATAGGTCACGTTATCAGTAATCGCATGTTGCGTAACATCTGTCTTATCGAAATTATTACCATTATCCTTCGTTGACCACCCAACGAAGGTATAACCTTCACGGGTTGGTGCAACCGGCAAACTCTCGGTAGCCAATGTTTCATTCTTAAGCGCTTCGACCGTTGCGGTTGACACACCATCCGCGAAGGAGCCAGCACCGGCGTTAAATGTAACTGTCGACGTTTGCTGGATTGGAATGAAAAGCTTAATGTTTAGCGTGCCACGTAGATGGTTAAAGCCATAGAAGGCAGATTTAATTTGGACGTTAGCCGTATAACCGGTCACTTTCTTACCATTTTCAAGCAATGTCACTTTCGGTGCTTTCTTTAGTTGATCCATGTTGAGAGCCGGTCCGTGTGGATGCAAAGTTTGTGGTTTACCTAGTCCGGTAATGGTATATGCACCAACACCCTTCAACTTATACGAACTAAGTAATTGCGTCATCGTATCGAAAGTAATTGGCTTTGATGAATCTGCCACTAAATACTTAGGCACCTTAATACTGATGTGCTTATTAGTAATCGTCTTAAATGATTGCTTGTGGCAAAGTCGCAACATTGGATAATGCATATGCGCACTGGCTGTCGGTGCTTCAATTGCACCATATGCGGTTCCGCCCAAGGCACCAAGGCAAAGCAACGTGATGGCAGTCTTCTTAATCGTCATGATAAATTCCTTTCTAAAATCGTTCAAAAAATAGCTGTAGTTCGTTAATACAAGGACAGTGTAAATCCAGGAAAGTTCATAAACAAAAATAAGAGACCAAATTCACGAAACGTTTACAAACACTACGAACATAGACATAAAATAGCCACATTTCCCATTAATCCATTAATTATTGCTGGCTAATGCAAAATAACCCTAACCAGCCGATCTGACCAGTTAGGGTTATCCCTTGAAACCGCATGATACCGCGGTTTCTTTCACTTAATTTACTTCTCTAAAATCTTAGTCGCTTAATCTTTGACTTCAAGCACCGCAACGTAAGGTAGATTACGGTGGTGGTTGTTATAGTCCATCCCATACCCGACGAGGAACTCGTTAGGTACCTTCGCGCCAATAAAGTCTGGTGTCACACCACCAGCTGAGGCATCTTCACGCTTATCAACAGCAACCGCAATCAGAACCCGTGCGGCCCCACGCTCTTCGAAATCATGTTTCAGATAGCGCAATGTTAATCCTGAATCGATTACTTCATCGAGGATAACGACCGTGCGACCAGTTAAATCGACTTTCAAATCACGCTGGATGGTAATACGTCCCGTCGATGCATTCCCATCATAACTCGACACATCAATGTAGTCCGTTTCAACATCGCGACCAACTGCTCGTAGCAAATCAGCCATCCAGATGTATGCACCTTTCATCACGCCCACAAATACAGGACGCTCAACGTCTGCCGTTGCGGCGTTGATTTCAGCGGCGACGCGTTCCACCATTGCCGCAATTTCTTCAGTTCCTAAAACAGTCCGTTGTAACGTCATTGTTGGCATGATTTATCCCTCGTTCCAGATATCAAATAGAATAATCGTTTGTTCGTTTGATGGCCCAACCGCAAAGGTATAGAGTGGCACTCCAATCAATTCTTCCACGCGCTTCAAGTAAGCTTCCGCATTTGCTGGCAACTCTTCACGTGTCTTAACTTGTGTAATGTCTTCATCCCAGCCAGGTAGCTCTTCATAAACTGGCGTCACGCGACGGACATCCGCCAAACTCGCTGGATAATGTTCAATGCGTTGACCATCTAATTCGTACGCGACGGCAATCTTAAGCGTCTTCAGGCCTGACAAAACGTCTAATGAATTCAAAGACAAGTGCGTGAAACCACCAATGCGGGCCGCGTGACGTAGTACCACCGTGTCCAACCAACCAATTCGACGTGGTCGCTTGGTCACAACACCATACTCATGACCAACTTCACGAATTGTGGCCCCAACTTCATCAAACAGTTCCGTTGGGAATGGGCCATCCCCAACGCGTGATGTGTAGGCCTTGGCAACCCCTACAACGCGATCAATCTTAGTTGGCCCGATACCGGCACCAATCGTTGCACCACCACCAACTGGTGATGATGATGTTACATAGGGATACGTCCCGTGGTCAATGTCCAGCATTGCGCCTTGCGCCCCTTCAAGAAGCACTCGCTTATCCGCATCCAAATATTCATTCACGATAACCGTCGTATCTGTAATGTATGGTCGTAATGCGTCGCCATAACCCGAGAATTCGGCAACCAATTCATCCAAATCTAATGGGGCATGGTTATAAATCTTCTCAAGAAGTTCATTCTTCTCAGCCAAGACGGTTGTTAAGCGTTCGCGGAGCACGTCTTCATCAAGCAAATCTACGACACGAATTCCTGTACGTGCAGCCTTATCCATGTAAGTTGGCCCAATACCACGACCCGTTGTACCAATTTTACCGTCACCCTTCTTAGCATCGGCTAGTTGATCAATCAAAATGTGGTATGGAAAAATGACGTGCGCGCGGTCTGAAATGCGCAGGTTGTCAGTTGTAACACCTTTATCTTGAATAGCACGTAATTCCTCCAAGAGCGCCTTGGGGTTCACAACTGAACCATTACCAATTACCGCCAAACGAGCTGGGTTAAAGATTCCTGATGGAATTGCTGATAATTCAAATTTTTGTCCATTCACGTAAATCGTGTGGCCAGCGTTGTTTCCACCTTGGTAACGAACAACCATGTCTGATTCCTGTGCGATGAAGTTCGTGATCTTACCCTTTCCTTCATCTCCCCATTGACTACCAACTACTACGATTCCTGCCATGATGGCCTCCCTTTTGCGTTAAATGCGCGAAAACACGAACATTTAAAAACGTTTTATCACAAAAACTATTGTATCAACTAACATTTTTGTTTTCAATGCTTTCACGACACAAAGTTCGACTTTTATTTAAATAAGTCGTCACTGAATAATTTTTATTCGTCTTTTTAATTAACCCTGCTTACTTATTTAAAATAAAAAGACGATATACCGAAGTATATCGCCTGATTGTTATTGTATTTTACGATTGTTCATCTTAATCACTTCCCAAATAATATTCGGAATTATCGATAGAATAATCGTCAATAGCCATTGACCAACCGTCAACGGCATAAAGTGGAAGATGTCTTGGGTCACGGGTACCGTTACAACTAAGATAGTTAACACCAATGACAGAAGCGCCATCATCACCAAACTCCGGTTAGCTGAAAACTTCACGCGGAACATCGAAGCATCACTGCGAATATTAAAGACGTGCAAGATTGATGAAATTGACAAGACGATAAACGCCATGGTGTGCCCCGCTGAATTATTGTCTGTGTAAACGCCGTATCCCTGCGCTGCTAATGTAATCAACGCAAACAAAATGGCGTTAAAAGCAATGCGAAGTCCTAAGCCGTGGGCAAAGACGCTTGCCCGAGGGTTAACTGGCTTATCCCGCATCACATCACCATGGGGTGGTTCCTTAGCAAGCGCAAAGCCTGGTAGTCCATCGGCCACCAAATTAATGAACAATAGCTGGGCGGCCATCAATGGACTACCCCAACCCAAAATCATGGCAACCACAATGACAATAATTTCGGACATATTGGCACTCATCAGGAAGTTAATTGTCTTACGGATATTGCCATAAATACCGCGCCCTTCTTCAACCGCATGTACAATGGTTGCGAAATTATCATCAGTCAAGACGATATCAGCCGCTTCACGGGCAACATCAGTCCCGGTTTGTCCCATTGCAATCCCGACGTTAGCGGCATTCAAGGCTGGTGCATCATTCACACCATCACCGGTCATCGCCACAATATCACCGCGTTTCTGCCAAGCCTTGACGATGCGAATCTTGTCTTCAGGCGTCACACGGGCGTAGACGGCATAGTCTTGCACAGTATCATCCAATTCAGCGTCTGACATATCGTGCAATTCAGCCCCGGTCAGCGCCTTGTCGGTTGGCAACAAAATGCCAATTTCTTTGGCAATTGCACTCGCTGTGGCGACGTGATCCCCGGTAATCATGACCGTTTTAATGCCTGCTTCGCGCGCCTCCGCGACGGCCTGAGCCGATTCGGGACGTGGCGGATCAATAATGCCAACCAAGCCTAATAGTTGCAAGTTTTGCTCTAGTTCTTCGGCAGTTGGTTCTGCTGACAACGTGGATAACTTTGCAATCGCAACAGTGATCACACGTAACGCCTGATCTCCAAACGTTTGATTAACCGCTTTTGCACGTTCCTGCAACTCCAGTGGCAACTTGGGGAGCAGCACATCAAAAGCCCCTTTCGTAATCGCCAAATAACCATCAGCCACCTGATGAACGGTTGTCATGCGCTTACGCGTTGAGTTAAATGGAATTTCATAGACCTTCGGATATTCGGCTTGCAAGGCCTCGTATGCTGAATAGCCCCCGATACCACCAACCAAGGCCATCTCAGTTGGCAACCCCGCCAGTGTGCCGTCTTGATCAGTAACGTTCGTTGACAATGCCCCGAATTTCAAAGCATCCGGCAATGCCTCAGCCCCATCAACTGCCATAATTGTATCAGTCGTGGCATCCCAAACCTGACGGGCTCTCATTTTATTCTGAGTTAAAGTTCCCGTCTTATCCGAGGCAATCACACTCGCCGAACCCAGCGTCTCAACTGCTGGTAGTCGACGCACAATTGCGTGCCGAGCCGCCATCCGTTGCACACCTAACGCTAACGTAATTGTGACAATCACCATCAAGGTTTCAGGTACCACGGCAACGGCCAGCGATACAGCTGTCATAAACAGCTCCATCAGTGGATCACCTTGCATAATCCCCAAAATCATCACAATAATTGCCGCGATAATTGCGACGACAGTCAATTGACGGCCTAATTGGGCCAGACGCTTCTGCATTGGCGTCATTTCGCGCTCTTCACGTCCTAGCAAGCTGGCGATTTTACCCATTTCGGTATTCATCCCCGTTGCCACAACCAACGCTTCACCGCGGCCATTCACAATCGTTGTGCCACGGTAAACCATGTTCCGACGATCACCCAATGGCACTTCCTCGCCAGTGATAAAATCTTCATCCTTCTCAATCGGATGACTTTCACCAGTCAGTGGTGATTCTTCCACCCGTAAATCTGCAGTCGTCAACAAGCGTGCGTCCGCTGGAATCTTCACTCCATTCTCAAGTACCAAAATATCCCCGACCACGATATCCGTCATCGGAATAAATTGTATGTCACCGTCACGTCGGACCTTTGCTTCTTCGCGCTCCAACCCTTTTAATGAATCAAGCGCTTTTTCAGCCCGGCCCTCTTGCACAATCGATAAGACGGAATTGATCACAACAATCGCAATAATCAGAAAACTTTCAAAATAATCGCCATGGTCTTGAATGACCGTCGTAATTAGTGAAATGATGGCAGCGATAATCAAAATAATTGTTGTAATATCGCTTAGACTGCGTAACACCCGTTTTATCAAACCTTCTTTTGGCGGTTCAACAAACTGGTTATCCCCATTTGCTTGGCGGGATTGTACCACCTGTTCTTTCGTTAACCCGTAATCGGGTTGGCTCTGTAATTTTTCAATTACCTTCGTTAACATTTCTTGATATATCATATGTCGGCTCCCCTCTGTTTGCTGTCGGCATATCGCTACCTAGTTAAAGTTTAACAATTTTCGTAACTGAAGCCAAAAAATTTGCTTACAATGACTCAATGGAAAAATAACGTTCGTTTTTTACGTATGTTAAAACTTACGAAACGTAATTTGTTCGGTTTTTGGGTTGACGTTTGAAACTTAATCCCCTAAACTATGAAACGTTAGGAAGAACTTATTATTTTTTTACATTTAAGGGGGCACAGATGAATTCTGTTGCAAAATACTTCCGCTTTGATGAGCTCGGGACTAATTTCCGAACTGAAATCATTGCCGGTTTAACAACTTTCGTTTCAATGGCCTACATTTTGTTTGTTAACCCAACCGTTTTGGGTGCAGCAGGTATGGACAAAGGGGCTGTCTTCACCGCTACTGGTGTTGCCACAGCCATCGCCACAATTTTCATGGGCCTAGTCGCGCGCTATCCAATTGCTATCGCGCCTGGCTTAGGGGTTAATGCATTTTTCGCATATTCTGTTGTCATTGGGATGAAGGTTCCTTGGCAAACAGCAATGGCCGGGGTCTTGGTCGCTGCTATTATCTTCTTGTTGCTCACGTTCTTTAAAATCCGTGAAACTATCATTAACATGATTCCACAAGATTTAAAGGTCGCCATCGCCGCTGGAATCGGCTTGTTCATTGCCTTTATCGGGTTAGCTAACGCTGGCTTGATTGTAGCCAATGACTCAACAATGGTCTCATTGGGGCACCTAACATCGGGTACCTCATTACTCTCAATCTTTGGGATTATCGTGACCTTTATCTTAATTGCCACGCGCGTACCGGCTGCGATTTTTATTGGGATGGTTATTACGGCAATTGTCGGAATTATTTCTGGCTTAATCGATCTGCCATCCCACTTGATTTCATCAGCCCCATCATTGGCCCCAACCTTTGGTGAGTCAATTAACCACATTACAGATATCAATACATTTCAATTGTTTACCGTTGTCTTAACGTTCCTGATTGTGACATTCTTTGACACCGCCGGTACAATGATTGGTCTGGCCACGCAAGCCGGGTTCATGAAGGATGGTAAGATGCCTCGTGCCGGTAAGGCCTTGATGGCCGATGCCATTGGGATGACAGCTGGTGCGGTATTGGGAACGTCGCCTACATCAGCTTACGTTGAGTCTTCTGCCGGAATGGCGGTTGGTGGCCGTTCCGGTTTGACGTCAGTGACGACTGGTATTCTGTTCGTTTTTGCCCTACTATTTTCACCACTTTTGTCGGTTGTTACCTCACAAGTAACCGCACCGGCTTTGATTGTAGTCGGGGTGTTGATGGCTGAAAACTTGCGTAATATTAATTGGGATGATTTTGCAATCGCTGCACCGGCTTTCTTGATTGTGATTGGTATGCCACTAACATATTCAATTTCAGATGGTATTGCCCTCGGCTTCATCTTGTACCCAATCATGATGATTGCCACTAAGCGAGCAGGTAAGGTACACCCACTGATGTACGCACTGGCAGCTATCTTCTTGATTTTCTTATTTATTGTCGCCCATTAATTATTAATCAACACAAAAGCCGCCAATCTCCCGGATTGGCGGCTTTTAAACGTCTTACGTCTCAATATCTTTTTCTACTGATTGCTTTTCAACTCTTGAACAGCGGCAACCAATTCTGGCTTCGCTTCTTCCAACCAATTTGGATCGCGCAATTCAGTCAGCGCAATAACCGATGTCACCAGCTTCAATGATTCCGTCATCCCCGTTGTTTCATAGCTAACCAGGCGTTCGATTGATGTTGTATCAAAATGATCATCCATCATCTTAGCCAATTCAAGCAAAAATTTATGTGTCATATTTTCTTTCCCCGTGAAATGTAGATTTCATATACATCATATCAAATATGATTAATTTGATACCCTATCTTGTTTTCATTATGCCAATAAAAAAAGACCAAACTTTGAACAAAGCGTGGTCTAATTTTAAATTCGTATTATTTGTTAGTGTAATTCGCCTTGGACAGCGTTGGTGTGCTTACCAGGAATCGCCAAACCATAGCGGGTGTTTCCCAATGCTTGGTCGACCGTCATACCGCCAAACGTATCATTGAACGCTTTGACTGTGGCGTCCAAATCCGCAGCATTCACAAAGGCATCAACCGCAGCAGCCCCGTGAACCCCCATACGCACAATATCCTTCAAGCGGGCCACTGTAATACCACCCATCGCAACAACTGGCAACGTGCTGTTTTGAACAACAGTCGTCAAACCGGCCAAGTGTTCAATTGGTTGCGTCTCATCAACGTGCGCGCTTGGGTAAACCGGGCTAACACTGTAAAAGGCCAAACCGGCTGGCACATCTTCCAACAATTCTGTCCGGTTGTTAATTGCCACACCGGTGTACAAACCTGCCACCACAGCTGCTGCCGAAACTTCAGCAACTTGGTGACGATCACTTACGTACACACCATCTGCAGCGACCGCTTCAGCCAACTTCACATCATCAGCAATCAGGAAGGCAACTTGCTTGGCACGCGTAATGTCACGAATGTATTGCGCTAAGTTTTGCTTTTCAACGCCTTCTAAACGAGTTTCATTTAAAATAATCATCGTCACACCGGCATTCACTGCCTTATCTGCAAATCCTGCAACATCTGCAACGTAGTCTGAACCGATGATTAACGTACTTGCTAATTGTTCTGCCTTAAATTCCATGATTTCTGCCTCCGAAGCCTGCTTTATTTATTGCCTTAAGTTTAGTCGTTTACCTATGTACTTACAATAAAAAAGGAACTTATCCAAAATTAAAGACGCCTTGTTAACAAGCGTAACAAGGCGTCTCAGATTGGACAATGTCTTTAATTTTGTTCAGAAAATTCGGCTTGCAATGTTGCCTGCTCTTGACGATAGGCGTTGATAATTCGTGCCGTTGTCTCAGGTTCAACCTGATCCAAAACACTGCCGAGTGTCGTCATTGCCCGCACATAATCATAATCTGTTTCATAGTAGTAACGCGCTTGTTGCGTCGCTTGCACAACTTCTGCGTTATCTCGATATGACAACGCCTTACGGACCAAACGTTCCGTAACTGACGCCGCTTCAACTAAATTATCGGTATTCTCTTGCAATGTATCTAAGTCAGCCGTGACAATGCTCAATTGACGCAAAACATCATCAACATTGATACGTGACAAATCAAGTTGTTGCTTCAAACGACCAAGCTCATCGTTCACCGCAAAGAAAAAGTCCATGTAATCCTTAGGCAAGCCAGGCAAACCTTGACGCTCAAATGACCGTTGGATTTGGCGAATTTTATCGGAAAGCAACGTCACACGATTACGTGATTGTTGCACAGCAACTGGCAATTCCTTAAGGTCTTGCCACATGGCAACCTGCTCATGCTCAACACGTTCCAATTCTTCACGAAGTGCCGTTTGCTTGTCAGCCAAAGTTGAAAAGACAACCTCATGCTTTGCAATCGATTCCTTTAGTTCTTCCAAACCAACCGAAACATTTGATAATTGCATCTCCCAGCTACGCACTTGCCCAACTTCGTCCTTTGTAAAGACAAAATCTTGATTCAATCGATCTAGTTCGATATATAAATCATGATTTTGACGCTTATTGTGCACCACATATGCTGTCAACTGCTCGTTATTTTCCCAAACTTGTTGCGCAGCCGTAGCTTCACCTTCGAAAGTCTCGTACAACACTTCTGTACGGCTTTCCATTTGCGCAATTGACTCACTCACCTTTTTCAAGGTTAATTCAGCTAAATCATCAACCGTTGCAACACGTTGGGCTTCGATATCCGCTAGTTCAGCTGCAATATCCGTTTCAAACTGGAACCCTTCTGCGTCCATCTTGTCGTAGGCATCTTGTAATTCTGCCAGTTGACCAGGAATCGTATCATCCAATGATTGATACAACGCCGGAATCTGTTCAATACGTTGTTCTAGTTGGTTAGTTTCCATCCCCAACGTCTCATAAATCCCAGCTGCTGTTGCGTGATCACCCGCTTCAGTCAAACGGGCAAACTCTGCAAAATCATCTTCCAGCGATCCCAGAATTTCTTCTAGTTTATCAATTGCTGGTCCAAAACTGAAGTTCTGTGACAAGAGCGTCTTACGCAACTCTTGGTACTTGCCTTCTAGTTCCTTAACAGCGGCTTTGTGCGCCTCATCTAACTTTTCTAAGTCAGCCAAGCCCTGCTTCACAACTTCAATAGTCGTTTCAGCATCACGAATTTGTTGTTGCAACTCTTTCAGCTCTTGCGCCGTCTTCACAAAGTTTAAGCCTTGTGATTCAAACAAAACCGCATTCGCTTGCTCTTCAATATCCTTAAACCCAGTCGTTTCTAGGTGTCCATATTTGCCTTCCAACAATTGGAACTGCTTCAAAGATTGGCCAGTCAAACTTAATTGACGTCCCTTCACAAGTCGATCACGCATTGGAATTTCAGCGAGTTTTTCTTTCTTGCGAAGTAATTTGGCAACTTTACGTGCAGTCAATCGTTGCGAGACAAAGATAATCAGGTAAATGGCCGCTACTACAACGATAAGGCCAATTACGATATGTCCAATCTGTGTCATGCTTTATCACCCTGGTGAATCCACTATTCACCAAACTCCTTACTATCGGGAATTATCTACCTACTAGATTATCACGGTAACGACCATTAACTCTAAAAACAAGACAGGCTTTAGGGTTTACTTGGGGTTCTTTAACCTTTTTTAATCGCATTTAGGGTTTATTGGCGTGACAACATTAACCGCTTACAAACGCGACCTCATTTATCCACCAAAATGGGCTAAATTGTGTATTTAACTTTCCCACATTTCCACAGGTGGATTTTTCATAAACATCTGCTTTGTGGATAACCTGTTAATAACTACATTAAATTATGAGAAAACAATGAGTTTATGAACGCGTGTTTTCCACAACTTATCCACAATCAGTCCACATACTTATGAACAAGTTATCCACAGAGCGACCGACTGCATACGAACAAAAACTTGCTTCGCCTTTAATTTCTACGACAAAAATAAAGAGATTCACGTTTTGTAAGCTAGTTATCCACAAAAAAAAACGGTTTTGCCGCCAACTCAAGCGTCAAAACCGTTAGAAATTAAAATAATTCACCATCTGCAATCTCAGCCAGCTTATCTCGTGATGGCACGAAGAATAGTTGACCGGACTGAATAGTTGAGAATGTTAATAAGTAGTCAGACATATCCACCATCTGTTGTAACATCGCTTTGGTAACTGACCAGTATCGTGAATAGCCAATAAAGTACGTCCCTGTTTTGCCGCTGGCTGGATCTGAGAATGGCACATTCATCCGCACAATCTTTTGTTCCTCACCATCAATTTCAACTTTAGCGGCAACATTGTGTGCGTTATGGAACTTCTCATCATCTTCAAGTTCCAAATCATCAAATTTATGACGACCAACGGCCTTTTCCTGTTCCTCAGTCTTCAGCTTGCCCCAGAAGTCCATATCGTGTAACCACTTTTGCGCAAAAGCATACGACCCATTCTCATACTCCGGGTCTTCATCCCCGACCAAAGCATAGTCTGCCGCATCATATTCTCCCGGCGCTTCCGTCCCATCAATAAAGCCGATAATGGCACGCCCTTCAAAGTAACGGAAGCCTTTTGTTTCATCAACTACCGTTGCAATCGGCTCTAAAAAGACCATCAATTGGCGAACAACTTCATAAACCGTCGCCTCAGAACCGGCGCGTACGTGCAAAAAGATATCACCTTCAGACGCCGGCATGTTGTACTTTGGTCCCTGCAATGTGGTATAAGTTTCCAACTGCTTGGGCACCGGTACACTTGGGAATAAATAATCCCATGCCGTGCGACTGAACCCAATTGACACCTTTAATTGGTCATCAGCCGCCCGAATGTGCATTGAGCGGATAATCGCTTGCGAACGATCTGCAAATTCTGCAATGGCCGCCTGGTCACTTGCTAAGTTCTCTCGTCGCAACTTTAACACGACGAACGACACGTTCTTCCCGACGTCCTTCCAAACGTCCTGTGCTTTGACTGGTTCTACTGCCATAATTTTGTCCCCCCGCAAAAAATCTAATTTTAGTATAGACCTAATATGCGAAGATTTTTGGATATCAGAAAAAACGGACACTTCAAATCGAAATGTCCGTTTCAAAGAAATCAGTTAATACGGCGTAATAAGACAACGACTAAAAGAGCCACCCCACCGATTACGGCCCCGACTAATGGCAACATCTGCAAACCAGCATAGCTCATCACCGCATTGCCGACAAACGATCCACCAGCAATGCCAAAATTCAACGCTGACACGTTTAATGCAGATGCAACATCAGTATGTGCCGGCGCTAACTCGGTCGTCGTCATAATAATACGACTTTGTAGCGAAGCATTTCCCATGAAAGCCACTAGCCCAAGTAACGCAATTCCTACCAGATACCAACCTGGCCGTGGTAAAAGTAGCAGCTGTAGTAATTGCACGACAATTTGCGCAACCAGAATACCAGCGACAACTCCTAGCGCTTGGCGATTCGCTAACCGACCACCAATCACGTTTCCGACGGTCACAAAAGCACCATATAGGACCAAGACTCCGACAACACCTGCGGTACTAACACCCGTCACCTGTTGCAAATACGGCCGGATATAGGTGTATAGCACAAATGATGATCCAAATCCTAGTGTGGCCATTAATAATGTTAACGAAATTTTCGGATGACGAATCACCGTAATAATCCCCGCTAATTGATTATCGGTCACTAGCGGTGCAGCTGTTTTAGGCACTTGTGTTAGTACCCCAAGCCACCCAAAGACACCCAACAAACCAACGACGGCAAACGTGGCACGCCAACCAACCGCTTCACCCAAATAGGTCCCAAACGGCACCCCGAAGACTGTTGCTACCGTCAAACCACCGAATAGCCAGGAAGCCGCTTCACCTTTTTTACCAACTGGCGCTAGCTTGGTCAAATACACCGATGCCGTAGCAAAAAATACGCCATGCACAATAGCCGTTAAAGCACGTGTCCCCAGCAAAATGCCATAAGTTGGTGCGATTGCTGATAACAAATTCAACACTGCAAAGGCCATCATCAACCAAGCAAACAATTGTCGTCTTGCAATTCGCCCGACAAAGCTAGTTGCAATAGGTGCGCCCATTGCCTGGGCAATCGCGTAACCCGTGACCAGTAAACCAATCATTCCCGTTGATACATGCATGTCCTGCGCAATATCAGTTAGCATACCCACTGGCACAAATTCGGTTGTCCCTATTGCGAAGGTCGACACCGCCAACGCTATCGCAATTTTATAATAATTACTCATCTCAACACCTCACATAAAGTAACCACTTTAACGTATTTCAACGTTGTACGCTAGTGTTTCCACTATATGATTCTTTACGACTGCACCAAAAAAGCACAAGACATAAGTCCTGTGCTTCTTTGTGAACAACAAGTCCGAAATAATTAAAATTATCCCAACTTGTTGTAGTATTCAACGATAAGGTTTTCGTTGTAATCGTGGTCCAATTCTGAACGCTCTGGCAAGCGAACCAATGAACCCTTCATCTCGTCCTTGTTGAACTCAACGAATGGCAACGTTCCAGCTTGTGCTTCCAATGAAGCTTGGATGTAAACGTTCTTTTGTGACTTCTCACGAACTGAGATCTCTTGACCTACAGTAACTTCGTATGAAGGAATGTCAACACGCTTACCATCAACCAAGATGTGGCCGTGGTTAACCAATTGACGTGCTTGTTGACGCGTTGAGGCCAAGCCCAAACGGTAAACAATGTTGTCCAAACGACGCTCCAACAATACGATGAAGTTTTCACCGTGAGTACCCTTACGGATCTTGCCAGCCTTGTTAAACAAGTTGTGGAATTGGCGCTCAGTCAAACCGTACGTGAAACGTACCTTTTGCTTTTCAGCCAATTGCATACCGTAATCAGAGATCTTTGCACGACGGCCGGCACCGTGATCTCCAGGGGCGTAGTTACGACGAGCAATTTCCTTACCAGTACCTGACAAAGAAACACCCAAACGACGTGAAACACGGAACTTAGGTCCAGTATAACGTGACATATTAAATGTCCTCCAGAATTTTATTATTGTTGAATTCTAGAGAATTGCCTCACATTCGTGCAATTCACCCAAACTTTCACCGCTGCAGCGCGGGTACTGGTGTGTTCTCCGCCATAATTGAAACGGGTCGGTAAATTGTTGACGAGCTTGCGGACAATCCGCTGCAGTTTTCAACACTTCCAATAGTTTAACAAAAAGGAAGGACAGTTACAAGCTGTTCTTCCTTACTTCATCTCTTTAATTTTGCTTTGAGAGCGCGTCAACCAAGACACGGCCAAGAACACCGACGATAAAGATACCCGCAAGCATCGCCCCAGCAATTTGCAACGGCATCGTGCCAAACTTCGCTGGGCCACCATTCAAGCTTAAGATAACGATTGAAATGGCCCAACCAGTTAGCCATGCGGCTGTGTCAACCCAGTTACGAATCCCTGGCATTGATGAAATCAAGACTGCCAGGCCGCCAAGTACGAACAACGTTACGTACAACGTCAACTTGGGCCAGCCCGTCAAACCTGGGAAGGTGACAGCCATCATCCCCCACGGAATACCAAGCCACATACCAAACAACAAACGCCACTTGTTCTTTGGGTCATTACCAGAGGCTACAAAGAAGCCCCCAACAATCAACGTTGCGGCGCCAACAGTTACGCCAATAAAGGGTGCAACGACCGCCCATAATGATGGAATCGCTGCGACAAATAATGCCAATGCAATCGTTGGATTTAACTTATGCATCTCTCAATTCTCCTTACAAAAAGTAAACTTTTATAAAACCAAAATTTATTATACACCTTTCAACTGCTTGTGCAAATTTTAGTTCTAACTCAAAAAAACGCCTATATATAGGCGTTTTCCTTGTGATTATTTTTCCAAAAAGAACTCAAATCTTGACCCAACATATTGGGTACGAACATATTCAAACGGCTTACCAGCTGTATCAAATGTCAATTGGCGCATGACCAAAACTGGGTCACCACGCTTGATAGCTAGGTATTCAGCGACCCGCTCCGTGACGGCAGCAGCCGTCACGGTTTGTTGTGCATGCCCAATCCGTAAGCCCCGTTGTTCCGACAATGTGCGGTACAAAGAATTGGTCAAACTTTCACGAGCCAACCCATCAACCAGACTAGCCGGAATTGAAGCAACTTCAAATGCAATTGGTTCGTCATTACCATAACGCACACGTTCCATACGTAACACTTGATCGTCGTCACCTAATTGCAGTTGTTCTTGTTCTGAATTAGATGCTTTCCCAATGTGGAAAGAAATCGTACGTGACGTGGCAACCTTACCGGCCGCCGCCATCATTTCGGTAAATGACGTCACACCGTTCAACTGTTCTTGCACTTTACGTTCTGCGACATAGGTTCCTGATCCGACACGTCGTTCCAGAATGCCTTCGTCGACTAACATCATGACTGCTTGGCGCAAGGTCATGCGTGAGACACCGAATTGTTCAGCTAATTCACGTTCAGCCGGGATTTTATCTCCTGGGACCCAGCGCCCAGCTTCAATAGCTTCATGAATTTCGTCATGAATTTGAATGTAAACAGGTGCTGCCATACATTATGCCTCCGCAGTCGGTGCGTCCGCCTTTGAGAAATGACGTCCTAGACTATAAGTTGCTTCCAACGCTGACAAATCAGCGCTAAAGACGTTCAAGTCAGCGTCTTTGCCAATCCGCAACGTTCCCTTTGTATCAAGCCCAAACTCGACAGCTTGGTTAACTGAGGCCATTTGGATAGCTTCTTCAATCGATGCACCGGTGAAGGCCATGATGTTGCGGAAGGCGTCATCAAACTCAAGCACAGAACCAGCCAATGTTCCGTCAGCCAAACGGGCTTGCTTATCCTTAACCCAAACCTTCTGGCCACCCAATTCTGATTCACCATCCCCAAGTCCCTTGGCACGCATTGAATCAGTAATCAAATCAATCCGGTTAGCCGTCTTAAGCTTGTAAGCGACGTTGACCATATCTGGATAGACGTGGAACCCATCGACAATCAACTCCGTGCGAATGTTGTCTTCTAACATCGCGTGGCCTGTAACTCCTGGTTCACGGTGTGACATTGGCCGTTGTGCATTATATAGGTGGGTAATGTGGCTCGCCTTTGAATTGTGCTGTAAGAAATCACGGGTTGCATTTGAGTGACCCACTGAACCAATGATGTTGTTATCTGCCAAATAATCTTCGAAGGCCCGAACGTCCGCTGCTTGTTCGGGTGCATACGTAATCAAACGAACACGGTTACCTGACAATTCATGCCAGCGCTTCACCAAGTCAATACTTGGCGCAATAATGTGTTCTTCTGGTTGAGCCCCCTTAAAGTGCGGGTTGATGAATGGTCCTTCCAAGTGCACACCAACAATTGCTGGTTCTTGTTGAGCCGCCTCATTAACAGCCGTCATCGACTTTGAAATATTCTCAACTGATTGGGTCATGGTTGTTGGGAAAACAGCCGTAATTCCCTCTGAAATTTGCCCATGCACCATCTTAACGATATCTTCTGTCACACCGTCCATGGTATCAAATCCATAGGCACCGTGCGTGTGGACATCAATAAAGCCAGGTACAATAACTTTACGATCGGCCCGGACAACGTCATCCGTTGCCGTCAAAACCAATTCAGCCATTGGCCCCATTGCTTCAATTTGCTTATCAAAACGGATGTAAGCATCCTTGATAACTGGATTTTCTTGTTCCCCGGTATAGATGGTTGCGTGGGTCAAAACTGTGCTCATGATTAACTCCCCTTTAAGTGAAATACTAAATTGGTACAGGCGGTAATTAGCCGTCTCTATCATGTTCTTATCGCTTACAAGTTTACACGGTCTAGGTCACTTTTTCCAGTGACAGTTAAAAGCCACCATCCCCTGTACATCGACTGGGGATGGTGGCTTTTAAAGTTAACTATTAATCTGCTGACAAAGCATCAATTGGGTTCAACTTTGCTGCACGACGAGCTGGCAACAAAGCTGCCAAGAATGAAATGACCAAAGCTAAGATCAATGTCATCACGACATTGCCCAATGAGATTTGAATCATATCAAACTTCGCGATTTGGTAAAGGGCACTGTTCAACCCAGCCCCAATACCGAATGCCAAAATCACTGCCAAAATGAAACTTGCCAATCCAATCAACAATGATTCTGACGTGAACAAGTTACGAACGTCCTTCTTGCTTTCACCCAAAGCACGCAAGATACCAATTTCCTTCGTTCGTTCTGAAACGGACATGAACATCGTCACAATAATCATCAAGGCTGACACAATCAATGAGATGGCCGCAATCGCTGCCAACACATTTGTTGCCAATGACACAATCGTGTTAATCGTATCCAAGATTGAACCAACCGTTACCGCTTGGTACAAACGCTTGCCATCTGCATCCTTCATCTTGTTGACTGCCTTTTGGAAGGCCTTCACATCATCGGTATGCTTCACACGAACCGTCACGAACAACGCACGCGTATCCGCACCAGCTTCCTTGTAGGCATCTTCGATGGTGCCGGCCGTTGTCACGTTAGCTGTACCGGCTTGGCCAGCATCGATAACACCTGCAACCTTGAATGTCTTGTTAATCTCAACTGGTGTCATTCCGTCTGACTTAACTGTCATCCACTTAACCGTCATCGTCTTACCAACAACTGATTGCCAATCCTTGGTATTGAACTTCTTCGCAACCGTCTTCTTGTCGACCAAGATTTCGTTCTTGCCCGGCACATGACCAGCCTTGATCAACTTCTTTTGATAAGTTGCTGACCACGTTTGCACTGTGCCAAGTGAGTAAGCCTTACCATCCAATGTTGCTTGCACGTTACCGGCTTGATAACCCTTTTGCAACGTCTTCACGTACTTGTTGGCCTTAATCTTCTTGATTTGGTCATCTGAAATCGTCGTCTTATCCATGTCAACGCCGGCTGTGGCCCCAGAAGTTTGACCAACGCCGCCGTTATCACCTTGATGACGGGCAACCGTTACCGCCGTTGGATTAGCCAAAGAATTGACCTGGTCATTAATGTAGGCCTTAACACCATTTCCTAACCCGGTAAACAGCATCACCGCAAACAAACCAATTGCCGTTCCAATCATAATCAACGAATTACGCCAGAAGTTATACGTTAAGTGCTTAAACGCATTGCGGAATGACGCTGACGCTGGCAATGGTCGGTCAGCTAAACGCGTATCATCGGCTGGAAGTTCGAATGCTGGTCGCAAACGTTGGTCGTCATCAATTTGACCATCTGCCAAATGAACAATTCGTGTCCCGTGGTTCGCCACATCTTGTGAGTGCGTTACCGCGATAACCAACTTACCATCCTTGGCAATGTCTTCTAGGATTTCCAAAACTTCAGCCGTGTTTTTACCGTCCAACGCACCCGTTGGCTCATCAGCAATAATCACCTTAGGGTCTGATGCCAACGCACGGGCAATTGCCACACGTTGCTTTTGTCCACCTGACAATTGGTTAGGGTGCTTCTTAATTTGTTCTTGCAAACCAACCTTTGTCAGTAGTTCAGTTGCGCGGGCCACTTTCTCCTTTTGACTCAACGTCGTCATCTCTAATGAGACCAATACATTTTCCAAAACCGTCAAGTGACTAATCAAATTGTAGGCTTGGTAGATGTAACCAATCGTCCCCCGACGGTAAGCATCGAGTTGCTTTTCTTTTTTGTGGTCCAAAACTTGACCGTCAATGGTAACTTGACCCTCAAATTCACGATCCAAACCACCAATGATATTCATCAGAGTCGACTTACCGCCACCTGATTCACCAAGAATTGAAACAAACTCGCCCAATTCAAAGTCCAAGTCAATTCCCTTCAAAACAGGGAACTCTTCTTTACCCAAAAAGTATGACTTGCGGATATTTTGTAATTCCAAAAATGCCATTGTTCTTCCTCCGGCCTTTCATATTCATATTTTCATTAAGTTAAATATAAGTGTACCGCCACCCCATACCCACGTCAAGAAAACTTTAATATAACACTTGCTGATTAAACTTTTTGTGGTATATTAAAATTAAATCAAGGAGGTACATCATGAACCGAGAAACCAAAAAAGCGCTCACGAAACAACAATTAATCGCGAGCGCTACGGCTTTGTTCCGTGAGAACGGCATTCACAATACTGACTTAAAAAGTATCGCAGCTGATGCCGGTGTTTCAGTGGTGACCTTCTACAAGTATTTCGATAGTAAGGATACCCTTGTCCGGGAAATTGCTAACGATGAACTCAATAACCTTTTTGACCGTATCATGGCGATTGCAGATTCACCTGATCTAACGATTTTAGATAAGATAAAGGCTTTTGCCACACTCACGGCCACTGCCCAAAAGAAAATCGCCACCACATACGGCCCAGAAATGATTACCTTGCTTGAGACAGATGATGCACACATTCGGGCAGTTGCTGACACACGCCGAGATACTTTTTTTACGACCATTATTGAACAAGGACGGTCTGAAGGCTTCTTCAATGCTGACGTCAGCACCGCTGCTATTCGCGTATACATCGATATGTTCATGTCGTACGATCGTCAAAAAACCATCGCTCTTGCTCAGGGTGAAATCGATATCAAAACAATCGATCAGCAACTTGAACAACTCTTTTTCTACGGCTTAATGGGTTATATCAACGTTGACAAGCGCGCCCAACTAGACCAAATTCGCCAACAAAATAGAGAGTGAGACAAAAGGCTTTTAAGGCTGAGACAGAAACTTCTGTCCCAGCCTTATTTTTCTACACTCATATTAGTTCTTGCCAAGTTTGCAACACACCGTCGTGATTATTGTCAGCGACAGCGATGGCATAATCATACGCGAATAATCGCTTATCAGCATTAGGCATAATAATTGGTTGCCCTGCGATTGCCAGCATTTCTAAATCGTTCATACCATCCCCAAAGACAGCTAATTCCGATGGCGTACCACCAAGTGTCTCCAATAATTGCTGGAGGCTGGCCGCTTTATTAACACCTGGCGCCATGACATCCACGACACCATTTCCGGGTGTCGTTGCATGCACATCGGTCTGATTTTGGCGGACTTGGGTCACAAATGTTTCGCTTTCAGCTAGCGTCCAAAACACCGTCACCTTCATGACCGGTACGTCGACTTGCATTAACGAATCCACAAAGCGTGGCTGCCCATATAAGCTAGCCATCATCGTTAAAAAACCACTTGGGATGGCCCCATAATCGCGGACGACTAATAACTCATCCGGACTGAACACTAGGATACCACCATGCGGTTTAACTGACATACGATCGATTTCGTGTTGTAGACTACTTAATTGTTCTTGCGTCATCATGTGTCGTTCTTGAATCTGACCGTCAGCAGAAAGAATTGTTGCGCCGTTATCCGCCACAATATTCACCCGGTCTAAGAAACCACCAAATAACATTTGGACGTGTTTTAAATCGCGACCACTCGCCACGATGAATTCCCCGCCCGTTGCTTCATATGCTTTTAGGACCTGCGCAAATAAATCCCGATTAAATCGTTTCTGATCATTTAAAAGCGTACCATCTAAATCAGTTGCCACAAATTTTGTTTGCTTCATCATGTCACCTCACTCAAAAATTAATCTAACATAGAATTTTGAAGTTGGTGTTCAAATGCGAGTAAGTTTTGCTTCCAAGTCACGCCGGCCCGATAATTTCCCAACGTGCCATCTTGACGGACGATGCGATGACAAGCGCCTAAAATCAGTAATGGATTTTTCGCAACCGCTGTGGCAATGGCCCGGACAGCATTAGGTCGCCCAATCGCCGTGGCCAACGCTTGATAACTCATCGTCGTACCTGTCGGAATAGTTTGCAAGTATTGCCAAACTTGCCGTTGTAAATCGGTGCCATGCGATTGCCAATCCACTTGATATGGTGGTAAGGCCCGTCCTGCTAAATACGCAGCCACCAGATTGGCATAGCGCTGCTTGGTTGCCGACGTTGGCTGACCGGTTGGATACCAAGATTGATATTCAGCAACTGGGTCATCGGCCAACGAGACAAATTGCACGCCCATTGGTGAATAAAATAGCGTAATTGTGCCATTTAACAATGGATAACTTTCATAATTAATCATCAGCTAATCCCCCTACGCATAAGTTTAGCAAAAAGGAGCGAACCTGCGCTCGCTCCTATAATCAGTTAAATAATTGTTTCCAGCGTTGCCAAGACACCATCATGCTCATTATCAAATAGTGCCTCACGGTAGCCGCGGCCAAAGAGACGTTCATCTGAATTCGGCATAATGTACACTTCGCCCGCCAACTGCATCATTTCCAAGTCATTCATACCATCCCCAAAGACCGTCAAATCTTCAGGCGCTAATTGTAATTCGGCAATCATCGCTGATAGACTAGTCGCTTTATTGACACCTGCTGCTAAAATATCAACCGCCCCATAGCCTGACGTCGTTGGGTGCAAAGACAATGTTGTCGCTTGAATACGGGCAATCGCCTCATTTGAATGGACAACATCAAAAATCGCCGTCACGCTAGCCAATGGTTGGGGGATGTCGCGCAAGTGATCAACCATATGAATTTGACCATAGACCTGTGTCATATAGTCTTGCAAGTCAGCACGTAGCTCGCCATACCCATTTAAGCGGTACATGCTGTCCGCAGAAAAGGCAATAATACCGTCCTTTGGTGAAACATCTACCAAAATTTGTTCCAACTCAGTTAGTGTGGCTGGGTCAATCGTGCGCAAAGTCGTCGTTTCCGTCCCACGCACGTGCCATGCAGCACCGTTATTGGTCACCAGATGAACACGGTCAGCTAAAGCCCCAAACTTTGTGCGCACCCACTTCGCTTCTCGCCCAGTAGCAATGGCAAATTGGTCGCCTTGCGCATCCAACTTATCCAAAATAGTCGTAAAACGATCAGCATCAAACGTCTTATCCTCGTGTAGGAAAGTTTGATCTAAGTCAGTTACGTACAATCGTGTCATCTATGTTCACCTCTACTTATCATTTGTCACTTACAGTGTATCAAAGGTATTTGGGGATAGATACCCAAAAGTACAAAAAAGGCGATTGCTTTCGCAATCGCCTTTTTAATCAGTATAGCTCATCAGGGAGTCGAACCCTGGATGCCGGTGTGAAAAACCGGAGTCTTAACCGCTTGACCAATGAGCCATTATGTCGCTTCGTTGCCTCAACAACATAATATATATTACCAGGATAATCATCTCTTGGCAACCCTTTTTTTAAATTAATTTTCACCCCATGTACGTGCCGTTTTATTGATAACTAAAACACCCCGCCCTGGTACTGTAATTGTCGATAGTTGATCACAATCTTCAAATTGTGACAGAGCCGTCACCCAAATTGCCGCATCCGTTAAATCTGGCAACATCACTGCCGCTACCCCATCGATTAATTCATGCGTTGCAATGGCCCCCGAATGAATTGGTACTTCTAGATAAGGATCGACATCATCCGTCTTATCAAAAACTTCGAACGTCCAAAACCAATCTGGATCCTCCGGCTTTGTCTCAACGCGACGCATACCGCCACCTTCCAACGAGACAGCTGCGACTTCAGGTAGCGCCAACAACGGCCGTAAATGTTGTTCAAACGCCTGTTCAACTGCCCACCCCTGCACTAATGCACCCGGATGATAATTTGGCATTTCACCAGCAGCATATAACTGATTAGTCATCTGCTCCCCATATGTTGCCGCTGCTAAGACCGTCCGAAATTGAGGCGACACCTCATGAATCGACAGTTCACCTGCATTGAATCGATTCAAAGTCGACATTGGTCGCTTTTCTGAAAACTCACGAAAGATCCAGTCAAACCAATACTGCATTTGCACTTCGGCCAAATTGCCGTGCTCAGCAATCGCTTGTCGTGCCGGTTCACCACCTTTAAACGCTATCTTCGCCTCATACATGACACCGTCTTTTTCCACTGACAAACCTGCAAGCCAATACTTTGCATTAATTGGTTGTACAAACATTTGGTAGCCCCCTTCATTTGGTTACTAAAAGTTTAGCTGTTCAGGCTTAACCCCACCTTGATTTAAACTTACCGGTTCTTCACGTATAATGAAATAGACAAGAGGATAAACAATATGACAACTAAACAATTAGCTCATCCGAAGCTACTGCTATTCTTTGAAACGTTGACGGCTATCGGAGTCGTTGTTGCACTATTACGTTTTCTCGCCAGTATCATTAATGCGATTTATAAGCATACAACTGGCAATGAATTAACGTTTGTCACAACTATTCGTGATAATGCCTGGCAAAATTATTTAACGCTAGCGCTATTAATCATTGGTATTATTGGCACTCGCATCTTAAAGCGTCGTTTCAAGTAAAACAAAGCCGCAACCTCATCTGAAGTTGCGGCTTTTAAGCGTGTTCCGAAAGGCAAATCCTTACCATAACGCCATTCATCTCGCTCTTTTTGTTTTATTCAAACTCGGCATTCTTTTTCATAGTTGCTTGAATGGCGTCAGCCACCAAACCATTTAAGTTGCCTTGTTCAAGTGCTTCCCAACCAGCAGCTGTAGAACCGCCCGGTGTCATCACTTCATGGGCCAAGGTCATGGGGTCCTTCTTTAAATCACCCATGTGACGAGCCGTACCAACAACTGTTTGTTCTGCCAAACGCGCGGCTGTATCCGGCGCGATACCTGCCTGAATCCCCGCTTGCGTCATCGCTTCCGCAAATGCTGCAACAAAGGCTGGTCCCGAACCTGCTAATGCGCTAACAGCGCCAAACTGTTCTTCTGGCAATTCGTCTGTCCGACCCAACTCCAGGAACAACGCTGCGATTGCGCCCTTCACATCTTGATCCATATCCGTATCAAATGCCAACGCTGTGTAGCCATACTTCAATGCCACATTCACATTTGGTAACGTGCGTGCGACCATAACGTGCTCACCAAAGGCTGCATGCAAGGTTGCCAATGACACACCACCCAACACAGATGCCACAATCACACTTGGCTTCATCATAATCCCAAGTTGCAACTCTTTTGCGACAGCTTCAAGCTGCGCAGGTGGCATAGCCAACACGACCATATCTGATTCAGCCCAGACATCCAAGGCCGACTGCTTCGCTTCCAAGCCTAATTCCGCAGCCACTTGGGCACCGGAATTAGGTGAATAAACTACTTGACGAATATCTGCATTGCCTGACCAGCCTTGCATCATCGCTTTGGCCATATTACCTGCGCCAATAAAACCGATTGTTAACATCTCACACCTCATTTATCACATTGTTATTAGTCATATCATAACATAGCCAAATCACTCGCACCGGCTCAAAATAGTTTTAAAATTTCGGATAAAGAAAAAGGTCTAGCAATTGCCAGACCTTTATTATTGACTCTATGAGAAACCTTGTCGTTCTGATAATGAGAATGACCGGTTATGATAGCGCATCGACATTATCAGACCGATGCCAATCATATTTCCGACTAACGCCGAACCACCTTGCGAAATGAATGGCAATGGAATACCCGTCAATGGTACCAATCCAATGTTCATCCCAATATTTTCGAAAATGTGGAAGAGTAGCATCATCACAACGCCAGCTGCAATATAAGCATAGAATTGATTTGACGTATCGTAAACAACTTGGAAGATTTGGTAAATCAACAAGAAGTACAAAATCAATAACAAGATACTACCTACGAAACCGAAGTTTTCTCCAATAACCGAGAAAATCATATCAGATTCACGCACTGGCACAGCCACGTGTGATACGTTGAAACCTGTACCACTCAAACCACCCGAACCAATTGCTTTCATTGATTGCCACAACTGGTACGCACTGTTTGATGTATCACCAGATGGCTTCAACCAAGCATCGACACGCGCAAACTGGTAAGCTTCAAATCCCACCTTTTCCAGAATATGGCGTCCCCAGGTTTGGGTAACGAACAGAATTGCTGTCGTTCCCAGTGCCCCGGCAACCCCCATAATTGGTCCAAGGATTTTCCAACTCAAACCAGATACAAGCGTCATACCAAAAACGATTGCCAAGAACACCATCATGGTTCCAAAGTCGTGTTGGGCAAGCACCAAAACAACAACCGGTGCCGACCAAGCAATGATTTTTAACAGCAACATCTTATCTGAACGCCAATCGTGAACTGGATTGTTTAGATTGTGTTGCGAAATAGCGCGGGCCAACATCACGATGAAGGCCGGCTTCATAAATTCAGCTGGTTGAAAAGTTAACGGTCCAAAGGCGAACCACATACCACCAGTCCTTGCATAATACGCACGTGAATAAAACACCAACACGGCCAACATCAAGAAAACACCAAATCCAAAGATGTAAGGTGCTACTCGCCATAGCTGTTCCGAGTCAAAGCGCATAATAATCATGACGACTACAATACCTGCAAAATAGTAGGCCGCCTGCATAATTACCATTCGCGTCACGTTCACACCAACTGTATCGTGTGTTCCCGCCACATATAAGGATGCCAAACCAATCAACGCTAGCATCATGACAACGAAGATGATCGACCAATCGACCTCACCTTCGTGTGCAAAAAAGCGTTTGATCATGTTTTACCTCTTAACCTGCAATTAGTGGTGCAAATTGAATTCTGCAATCAACATTTCCATTGCATCATCAAAGTCCTTAGCCGTTACTGAACGGTTATCAGAAAAACGCACCGTCAATGGTGTCGTTGATTCATCAATCGTTCCCAAACGAACCTTGTTAATCTTTACTTCTGAGAGGTTATCTCCCATATCGTTAATTTCTACTGAAACTGGCTTATTATTCCGTGACATAATTACTTCCCTTGTGATCCGTGCATGTGTTCTAGCAACTTTCCAGCACCCTTGGCAACATTATCCAATGGGCTTTCTGAAATCATAACGGGCACACCTAAGTGATCTGAAATCAACTTATCCATCCCGCGTAGTAGGGCACCACCACCAGTTAGCACGATACCACGATCAATGATATCAGAAGCTAATTCTGGTTGAATGCGGGCCAATACTTGGTGCGCCGCATCGACGATTTGCGCCAATGCATCGTGCATCGCCGCCTCAACTTCATTAGCATTCAACGTAATTGTACGTGGCATACCTGAGAAGTTATCACGTCCACGGACTTCCATCTCTTCTGGCTCGTCTAATGGTGTTGCCGTTCCAATCTTAATCTTAATTGTTTCAGCTGTACGCTCACCGATTTGCAAACCGTGGTCACGCTTAACCATGTTGGCAATATCTGCGTTCATCTTATCACCGGCAACTCGAATTGATTCAGATGCCACAATATCGCCAAGTGACAACACGGCAATATCAGACGTACCACCACCCATGTCGATAACCATTGACGCAATTGGTGAGAAGATATCCAAACCAGCACCAACCGCCGCAACCTTTGGCTCGTACTCTAGGTAGACCTTACCACCACCAGACTTTTCGGCAGCCCCGATAATCGCCTTACGTTCAATTTCTGTGATATTCGTTGGGGCGCACACCATAATGTTTGGTCGTGACATGATGCCCTTTGCGTTCAACTTTGACATAAAGTATGACAACATCGCTTCCGTCATATCGAAGTCTGAAATAACACCATCCTTCAATGGACGAACTGCGCGAATGTTACCTGGCGTACGACCAACCATTTGGTAGGCTTCAGTTCCCACAGCCAAAACCTTATCTGTTTTGGTATCAATTGCGACAACAGAAGGTTCGTTAAGGACGATTCCTTCACCCTCAACATAAATTAGGACATTTGCCGTTCCTAAATCAACGCCGATTTCCTTGGCCATGATTTTCCACCTCTTATTTTACTTGCGCATACTCGCTTTAATTCTTAAATATGTATCTTTAATAGTATACAACAAAATCCGCCTTAAATTGACCCCAGTTTGCTTTCCAGCGTAAAATAGGGGTGACAAAAAATAAAGGACATTATTACCTATGAAACTGACATTGCAAGAAATGGCAACGGCCATCAACGCGGAAATTATCAACGCGGCCGATGTCGCTGTTACCAGCACCACATTCGATTCACGTAAAGCTGAAGCCGGTAGTTTATTCGTCCCCCTTGTTGCTGCAAATGATGGTCACGATTACGTTGCTAGCGCTGTTGCTAATGGTGCCACAGTTACCTTATGGCAAGCTGACCACCCTAATGTACCAACTGACGTGCCAACATTGGTTGTTGCCGATACGCTCGTGGCCTTCCAACAATTAGCCGTCTACTACTTGAAGCAAGTTCAACCAAAAGTTGTTGCGATTTCAGGTTCAAACGGTAAGACAACGACAAAAGATTTCGTTGCCGCAATTGGTGCTTCAACATTCAAAACTGTCAAAACACCAGCCAACTTCAATAACGAAATTGGCGTCCCAACGACCATCCTATCGATGCCTGCGGATACCGAATTGTTAGTCATCGAATTCGGTATGGATCGTCCTGGTGACCTAACCTTCCTATCTGAAATGGTTCACCCCGACATCGCTGTCTTAACGATGATTGGTGAAGCCCACATTGAATTCTTCAAAACTCGCGAACGCATCGCCGACGGTAAGATGGAAATCATTGCCGGCCTGCAACCGAACGGCGTCCTCGTGTACAACGGCGACGAACCATTACTCCGCGAACGCGCTGGTCAACACGCATTCTTGCATACTGCAACTTTTGGCCTTAATCCTGATAATGATTTGTATGCGTCAACAATTGCTATGAATCCCGTCGGTGCCACCTTCCAAACGGATAAATCAGCGATGACTTACCACATTCCATTGACGGGTCGCTACAACGTTTCTAACGCCTTGGCCGCCATTTCAGTCGGCATCTTGTTGGGGATTTCAGACGACAAGATTGCACAAGCACTTGCAGAAGCCCCCATCACTGAAAACCGCACTGAATGGTTAGCTGGTAATTTTGGTGGTAAGATTTTGTCTGATGTTTACAACTCAAATCCAACCGCTGCCAAGGAGGTCTTGCACTTCTTTGCCGAGACACCTGTCACAGGTCGACGTATTGCTGTTTTGGGTGATATGCTCGAACTTGGTGAAGCTGGCCCAGCCTTGCACGCTAGTCTTGCTGAAAAGCTTGATCCGGCCACGATTCAACACGTGTACCTCGTGGGTGACATCATGGCGAGCCTCGAAGATGTCTTGAGCGTTAATTACCCAGCTGGTACCGTTAAACGCTATAGCAAGGATGACAAGGCAACCCTGATTGCTGATCTTCAAGCTGATTTAACGGCTGATGATGCCGTCCTTCTGAAAGGGTCACATGGCATTCACCTTGAAGAAGTGGTAACTGCCTTGGTCTAATCAAACAACAGAAAAAAGCGATGCAGACATTCGAATGTCGCATCGCTTTTTATTGTCATTAGACTGACTTAATATAGTTCACACCGTCTGCCGCTGGGGCCTTTGACTTGGCGAAGAAGACAACCAAAATCAAAACCGTGAAGACGTATGGCGCAACTTGTAGGTAAACTGCTGGCACTTGGTTCAATAGTGGCAATTGTGCACCGACGATTGCCATTGATTGTGAGAAGCCGAAGAACAACGCAGCTGCCATGGCACCAACTGGATTCCAGCGACCAAAAATCATGGCCGCCATTGACATAAATCCTTGTCCAACAATCGTTGATGCTGAAAAGTTACCCGCGATTGATTGGGCGAACAACGCCCCACCAATTCCACCAAGGACACCTGAAATCAGCACACCGGTATAACGCAAAGCATAAACATTCAAGCCAAGCGTATCTGCAGCTTGTGGGTTTTCACCAACTGAACGCAAGCGCAACCCAAAACGGGTCTTAAACAATACCCATGAAGCTACAAAAGCTACGATAATCGCAACCCACGCTGTGGCAGAAGTCTTCGTGAAGAAGATTGTGCCGATAAATGGAATCTTTGCCAAACCAGGTACATTCCAGTAACCAAAGTTTTCTGCAATCATTGATGTTTGACCCTTACCGTACATCAACTTAATCAAGTAAACACCCAAGGCTGGGGCCATCAAATTCATCACTGTACCTGACACAATGTGGTCAGCGCGCAAAGTCACCGTTGCGACCGCGTGTAGCAATGAGAAAATCAGACCAATGACTGCACCAGCAATCAAACCAAGCCATGGCGTCAAAGCCCCAAATTGGCTTGCAAATGTTAAATTAAAGACAACGCCGGCGAAAGCTCCCATAATCATGGTTCCTTCTAGCCCAACGTTAACAACTCCAGCACGTTCTGAGAACGTACCCCCTAATGCAGTGAAAATCAAAGGCGCTGAGTAAACCAACGTACTTGAAATCACCAATTGCAAGATCGTTTCCAAACTCATGGTTACTCTGCCTCCTTCTCTACCTTCTTGTCGTTACGACCCTTTTTCTGAGGGCCGGCCAACTTCTTGGCTTTTTGTTTTGCATCGTCTTCATCGATCTTAACCAAAATCAAACGAATCAAGTAGTTCGCACCGATAAAGAAGATAATTGACGCTGTCACAACAGAAACCAATTCAGTTGGGACACCTGAAGCCAATGGCATTCCTAATCCACCAACAGACAAAATAGAGAACAACAAAGCAGCGAAGAAGATACCCAAGAACGAACCTGATGCCAACAAGGCAACCGCCATACCATCGTATCCAACTTGTGGTGCACCAGTTTGCGAGAAGATGTTCAAGTACGTTCCCAAACCTTCAGTTGCACCAGCCAACCCAGCTAACAAGCCAGAAATCGTCATGGCTGTAACTGCCGTGCGCTTTGCTGACATACCCGCATAACGAGCAGCATCGGGGTTCAACCCAACTGCACGGATTTCAAAACCAAGCGTTGTCCGCTTCATAATGAACCAAATGGCTACCAGCGCCACAATCGCAATGATAAACCCAATGTTCAAACGAGACCCACCCGTTAAGTTCGCAAGCAAATCCCAACGTAGCGAATCCTCCGTTGGCAACGTAACCGTCATATCAGTTGTCGTCATCAACTTCTTAGGTAACCCTTGCACAAAGGCATTTCCACCATATAAGGCAATGTAGTTCAACATGATTGTTGTAATAACTTCTGATGCACCAAACTGAGCTCGCAGCCAACCTGGCAAGGCACCCATCAAAGCACCAGCGAGCGCCCCGATGATAACTGCCAACGGAATTGACAGCCATGGTGTCATTGATTGGTTAACCAACACAAACCACGTTGATGCAATCCAACCAACCCAAACTTGACCAGCAAGTCCGATGTTGAAGAAACCGGCTGATTGTGCAACCAAGAAACCGGCCGCCGTTAGAATCAGCGGCGTCATCGATCGCAACACTTCACCGATATTCAATGATGACCCGAGCGCTGATTGCACCAAGCTCACATAACCAGTCACTGGATTAAAACCAGAGACCAACATGATGATCGCACCGACCATCAAACCAAAGAAGACAGCCAGGCCTGCAACGAGACCTGTACCGTATGAATTAATTTTATTCACCAGTCTACTCCCCCGCTAATTGCGCACGCGCTTCAGCCAATGACATTCCTGCCATCAACAATCCAAGCTCATTCTTTGACGTTTCATTTGCGTCAACGACACCTGTAATCTCACCATGTGAAATAACGGCGATGCGGTCAGCGACATTCAAAATTTCGTCCAATTCAAAGCTAACCAACATGACAGCTTTACCAGCATCACGTTGATTAATGAGTTGCTGGTGAATATATTCAATTGCACCAACGTCCAAACCACGTGTTGGCTGAGCTGCGATTACGAAGTCAGCATCACGATCCAACTCACGCGCGATAATGGCCTTTTGTTGGTTACCACCAGACAAAGCACTAGCCGGTACTAATTCGTTCACCGTACGAACGTCAAACTTTTCAATCAACTCACGAGCATGCGCGTTGATTTTGTCATAATCCAACACACCCGCCTTCGACATCGGTGCCTTGTAATACGTTTGTAGGGCAATGTTCTCAGCCAACGTCATATCCAATTCCAACCCAAAACGGTGACGGTCTTCTGGAATGTGGCCGACACCACTTTCAGTGATTTGGCGAGGCTTCTTATTGGTAATATTCTTACCCTTAAGTGTCACCTTACCCGATGCTGATGGCATCAATCCGGTCAAAGCAGAAATAAATTCTGATTGTCCGTTACCATCAATACCCGCGATACCCACAACTTCACCAGCTCGGAAATCCAAACTCAAGTTTTTCACAACTTCAACACCACGAGCGTCCTTAACCGTCAAATCCGACACGGACAAAATCGTGTCAGTTGGGTGAGCAGGCTCCTTTTCAGTTGAGAAGAGTGATACTGAGCGACCAACCATGATATCAGCCAGTTCTTGTGATGACACACCGGCAACAGGGAATGAGTCAATTGACTTTCCCCGACGAATAACCGTCACTTGGTCAGCCACCGCCTTGATTTCATCAAGCTTGTGCGTAATCAAAATGACTGACTTACCTTCAGCGGCCAAGCCCTTCAAAATTGTCATCAACTCATCAATTTCTTGTGGCGTCAACACGGCTGTTGGCTCATCAAAAATCAAAATATCAGCGCCACGGTACAACGTCTTCAAAATTTCTACACGTTGTTGCATACCGACCGAAATGTCCCCTGCCAAGGCGTTCGGATCAACATCCAGCCCATATTGTTCAGATAACTTTTTAATTTCAGTCGCGGCAGCTTTCGTATTTAACTTCAGCCCATTAACGGGTTCTGATCCCAAAATAATGTTTTCTGTAACTGTAAATGCATCAATCAACATAAAGTGTTGGTGCACCATTCCAATTCCTAATTCAGCGGCTTTTGAAGGGCTATCAACAATAACCTTTTGACCATTAATCAAAATATCGCCGGCAGTCGGTTGTAGCAACCCTGACAATTGATTCATCAGCGTTGACTTTCCAGCTCCGTTTTCCCCTAACAAGGCATGAATTTGGCCTCGCTTCACTTGCAAATTAATTTGATCATTCGCACGGAATTCACCAAATTGCTTCACAATGTCGCGCATTTCTAGCACGATTGGCTGATCTGCCATAGCACATTTCTCCCAGACATTTTTCTCGTCACATCTTCATCAAGACTATGACGTAATAGGTATATTTTACCTACTTTTTACTAAATTTTCTAGTCTATGCAATCGTTATTATTCGTCTATTAACATGGTTGTAATACAAAAATCGATTAACTAGAATTTTTCAATACATAAAAACAGGACATTCAATTAAATGTCCTGTTTTAAGTTCGTTTTTTAAACGTTTTACTTCATCGTGCTTGGCACAGTCACATCGCCAGACTTAATTGCCTTTTCAGCCTTCTCAACCGCAGACTTCTCTTCAGCATCCAAGTTCTTCTTTGTGATTGCAACACCGCCATCCTTCAAACCGTAAGTCGTTGTCTTACCACCAGGGAACTTACCGTCCATTGATTGGTTAGCAACCTTTTCGATTGAGCTAGCAATTTCCTTAATTGCTGACGTCAACGTGAAGTTGTCGCTCTTGCCATCCTTTGTCTTGTAGTTTCCTTGGTCGTTTTGATCCATATCAACACCAATGACCCAAGCCTTGTCCTTTGAACCAGCATTCAAGCCCGTATTAATGTCCTTGGCAGCTGTAAATACCGCGTTACCCGCAGGACCAGCAGCTTGGAAGATAACGTGCGCACCTGACGTGTAAATAGCGCTGGCGATTGTCTTAGCCTTCGCCGTATCAGTAAATGACTCCGCAAATTGGGCATCAACCTTCATATTTGGGTCAACTGACTTTACACCGGCGATGTAACCCGCCTCAAATGATTGAATGACTGCTGAATTCATTCCACCGATGAACCCAACCTTGCTGTCACCCAACTCCTTAGCCTTCGTTGCTGCAGCAACACCAGCTAGGTATGACGCTTCTTGTTGCTTAAACGTCAATGAAGCGATGTTCTTATATTGCTTTGATGCTACATCGTCGACCAACACGTAGTCAGTCTTTGGGTTTTGCTTAGCTGATGCAACCAACGCATCATTCGTCGCGTAACCCACACCAATCAACATGCTGTACTTTGCTGATACACCTTGTTGGAAGTTCGTTGCAAAATCAGCATTTGTCTTTGAAGCAAAGTAGTCATAACCATTTGCGCCCTTCTTCAAATCGTGTGACTTTCCCCAAGCTTTCACACCATTCCAAGCTGACTCGTTAAATGACTTATCGTCGACACCACCAACGTCAGTAACCATCGCTACTGAGAAATTCTTCTTGTTTGAATCTGATCCGTTGTTTCCGGCGACTGCGGCCCCAATACCCACAGCAGCAACAACAACGACACCACCAATAATCAAATTACGACGTGAAACCATTTCTCATATCCTCCAAAGTAACAAACTGTATGTTCCTAGTTTAATCGCTTGGTTAACAAAACGTTTAACTGTTAACCTAACTTGCTGTGATTAGTATATAAGGTTCTTTTAATAAAAACAATGAATAAAGTGTGAATTTCGTTCGTTTACACCCTGAAAAGTTAAACGTTTTACTATATTTTAGACCTATTATAGCCCCAATAAACGAACAATAACGTCTAAAAACAATAAAACGTTTTTAGTAAAAACGTTTTACTTTTAAATTATCCATTGGTTAAATGGCGTATTTTCGTCACAATTTTTTCTTTACAGTTTAATGACAAAAAAGCTATCTCGCGTAAATACAACACGAGATAGCTTTTTATCGTTAATACTATTTAAAGTTCACTTTACTGAAATCCATTCAAGTTATCGTCACCATCAACGGTGTTACGATCGATCGCTTTACCGGCCGCACGCTTGGCTTCAGCGATTACACCCATCTCGCCCAATCGGTTTGCCACTGAGTATGGCAAATTGATTTCTGATTCGAAGTACGTGTCCAGGAATGCTAATTCTGTAACCGTTAACCCTGAAGAAACGGCGTGTGACAATGTCGTAATCACTTCAGCTGCCGCTGGTGCGTTCGTTGAAATTTGTGCGCCATACACGATGCCTGACTCATAGTCATAAATCAACGATGCCACAATGTCCGTTTGTTCACCCAAGGCATGAATCGTGGCGGGCGTGTGAATATCGGGACGCTCGATGTGGTCACCAATACGTTCCTTCGCTGCTTCAACAGTCAATCCCGTCTTATAGAAGAAACGATCAAAAATCGAGAATCCAATCGTACGCAAAATTGGTTGAATTTTAACATCCAAACCTGCCACCGCATAACCTGCCACGCGGCCCATCTTCAACGCAGCGGACATCAACGGGAAGTATTGATCAAACTTACCATCAACCACAGCTGAATCGCCGATAGCGTAAATATCAGGGTTTGATGACTTCATCGTGTCGTCGACTACAATCGCGCCGTTTTCACGCATATCAACCTGACCAGCTAACAACATCGTGTTAGGCTGCAACCCGGCTGCAATGGCCATGAAGTCGAACACTTCTGACGTGCCATTGTTAAAGTTAACTTCAATCTTCTTCCCTTGATTATCAACTGAAACCACTTCTTGGCCCTTACGCAAGACGACCTTGTTATCAGTCAACGTCTTTTCCAAATCTTCTTGAATGGCTTGGTCAAAATAGCGCGTCATCAAACGCTTTGAACGGGTCACAAATGTGACATGAACACCTGAATGCGCCAAAGCGGCCGCCAATTCAGGTGAAACTGGTCCACCACCGTAAACCAGGGCCCGCTTGCGGAAGCCCTTAGCAAACTTATTGATGTCCACAGCATCTTGCTCGTCCTTCACGAAGACAACCCGGTCCAAATCAGCCCCCACAAATGATGGTACGCGTGCTGATGATCCCAAGGCATAAATCAACTTATCATATGATTCCTCGATAATCGATCCGTTATCAATGGTACGGGCATAAACCTTCTTGGCTGCAGCATCAACTCGTTCAACCAAAACGCCTGAGCGATACGTTGTATTGGGTTGACCCTCAAAATGCTCGAAATTTACTTGTTCAGCACTTGTCACGCGTCCATTCAACGCCAACTTGATACCCGCCGAAATAAATGGTCGTTCGCGTAAATTCTTTTCTAAGATGACAACTTCATCTGTTTCATTCACTTGACGGAACGCATTGACGGCCGATAAGCCAGCGTGCGCCCCTCCAATCACAACAATTTTCATACTTAATATCTTCCCTTTTAACCAATTCTACCTATTAACTAAGCACGCTTTTCGGGGAAACTTGCCCCAAACAATCGGAACCACTCTGACGCAAACAATGATTGACGACGTGTACGTTGCAACATCAATTGCGTATCCAAGCGACGTTCAATCTCAACCCATGAAATTTCAGGTTCAGCCACAACCATCTCGTGCGCTTCTGCCAATAATTGCTTATCAATCAAGCGTGCATCCAATGGTATCGCGTCCAAAAATGACGCTGATAATAATGACCGAATTTCTGTATCCATGCGTGAAATTTTCGTGTTAACCGGTTGTAACCGCTTTTTTACCCACTTCTGTCGTGAAAAACGATCACGATTCAAAATTGAGTAATAAATCAATAAGTACAGCGTCGTAAAGAACGCCACCGCAGTTCCCACAACATAGGCTATAATCTTATCAATCGGCAAGAATGGCAAGCCAAAAAATGCCAAAACAGCTGCAAGCGCCGTCAACACGAATGAGAGAATAAACGTCACTGTATTCTTGAGTTGGCCCAAACGAACGCGACGTTCAGCACGCAGCCGTCGGCGCCGTGCTGACAATCGGGTAAGCGTATCATTCAGCTGGCGCAAGTGCTCCAGCAAAACAAGCTTTTCGTTATTGCCATCCATAACTCAAACAATCCTCATCTCACTATAATTCAACATACTATAAGGTAGTATAGCGGGTTTATTTAACAAAAACCACCATAACGGCTTCTTTCGCTTACTTTTAATGTGTGCATTTTTACGAACGAATGCGGTAAACTATGAAGTATGGAATTATCAGAAGAAATATTTTTAAAAGAGCAAGAGGCTCTCAAAATTGCCAAACTCCTCGCCAATGATTTGCGTCTGCAAATTCTTTGCCTATTGCAGGAAAACGGTGCTGCTACTGTCACTGAAATCATGACTGCCTTACACGCTGAACAATCCCGGGTGTCACACCAATTGTCAGCTTTACGCGAATATCAAATGATTTCTGCCACTCGCGAAGGCCGCACTATCACGTACGCTTTAACCGACCCGCACATGATGGAATTGCTCCAAGATTTGCTTGATCACGCTAATCACGTGCGCCTTCACCGCAATCATAATGACATTTAAAGCGTAACCATGGGTTGCGCTTTTTTTGTGATTTATGACTATAATAGTAGAAACCACAAAAAGGAAGTAACAATGAAAGAAGTCAAAGCGTTTATTTTGCGCAATGATGTCCAGCGGTATATTGCCCTGGCCTTTATCGTGCTCTTATTGTTTATTGTCCATGACCTCATCAGCATCTTGCTGCTAACAGCCATTCTTGGCTACCTCGCTGTAAAAGGTGCCAACAATGTCCAACGGTGGACTAAAATCCCCTACGGATTCTCAGTGTTGATCGTGTACCTATTGAGTATCTTCGTGGTTGTGATGGCATTTGTCTACATCGTACCAGCTTTGGTCGATCAATTCGCCGTCATCCCCAACGAGGTCAACAAGCTCATCAAAGAGTATCCGGTCATTAAGCAGTACTTCAATGAAACCTATCACAAGCTAGACCTACTGAGTGAATTTTCAAAAAATTGGAAGTCCCTTTTGGCTAGCGGGTGGGATACTATCAGCACTGTCTTGACCGCATTCTCACAAATCATTCTATCGATTTTCTTGAGCTTCGTGCTCGCGTTGACTTGGCAACGCCTACGCGTCTTTGGATCACAATTTCTCCACTCAAGCTACCCTAAGTTTTTCAAGAATGTCTATGAACTTGGTAGCACGTTCGTTCTCATTTTAGGTAGCGTCATCGAGGTCCAATTACTAATTGCCTTCATCAACACAATCTTAATGATGATCGGTTTGAGTATTCTGGGCGTGCCAAGTGTCTTGGTCATGGGGTTGATGATTTTCATCCTAGGCTTAATTCCAATTGCCGGTGTGATTATCTCACTACTACCACTCAGCGTTATGGCTTTCGCAGCTCTCGGCTGGGTCGGCATGATTGAGGTCTGGATTCTAATTGCTGTTATTCACATGTTTGAATCTTATTTCTTACACCCACGTTTGATGGCTAGCCGAACAGAGTTACCAGTGTTCTTCACATTTGCAACAATCATCGTGATGGAGCATCTGCTTGGCGCCTGGGGCTTGATTATTGGTGTCCCAATCGTCGCCTTTATCTTGAGCGTACTTGGCGTGCAAGATGCTAACATTACCCGTAGTACAAAATCAGAATAATCAAAAAAGCAGCGCATCAATTTGCGCTGCTTTTTGGTTAGTTATGATTAAATACCAAATGTGCCACCATGAACCTCGTGTACATTGGTCGTCACAATAAACGCATTCTGGTCAATATCGTGCACGCGACGCAACATACGACCGTAATTAGCGTTATCCACCATAACCATGAGCATTTCTTTATTGTTATCAGTGTAGCCACCACGCACATCAAAGACGGTTAAACTCTGATCTTCTTGTAGCAACATCGTTTGAATGTCAGCCAAACGTTCATTACTCATAATCGTTACCTGGTGCTTTAAATCAAGTCCAGTTTCAATATAACGCATCACAATCGACGTAATGACTAATGAAAAAGCAGCCAAAAAGAATGCATTGGTGCCTGAAACTAACAAATTAAACAAAGTCACCACCATATCAATGGCTAACAATGACAAGGCAGAATTAATTTTAAAATACTTTTTCAAAATCATTGGTGGTACCGTTGTGCCACCACTTGACGCTTCAAGCCTGTATAGAATGGCGATGCCCGATGCAAAAACAGCGCCACCAATAATGACAGCTAAGACCGCATCTTCAACAAGCCGATGACTAGGTGTTATGTACATTAATACTGGTAATAAAAAACTACCAAACGCAATATTTCGCACTGTACTTTTATCTAAGAAAATAGCAGCTAAAATAATCATGGCAATATTAATGATCAACACCGTTAGCGCTCGGTTAATACCAAACGCAGCATCCAGCAAAATGGCGACCCCGGTTGCGCCACCAGCAGCAACGTTAATCGGGGCATAGAAAAAGTTAATAGATAGTGCAATAATTTCGAGCGCAATCACAAGCATGACTACTCGAAACCAGCCCTGTTGACTCAGTCTTCTCGGCATATGGGTCTCCTTTGGGTTGGAAATGTATATCTGTTACCTTTCTAGCATACCATTTAACGATATTTCATGTATGACACTTGTGTGAATTCATTCCGTTTCGGCATACCATTCATCTACCAGTTTTGTTCGGAGTGGAATAAAATGCGCTTCATCACGCTGCCCAACTGACTCACCGTCGATAGAGACAACCCGACCAGCCATCATCGTTGAACTCGTGATGAACACCTCATCAGCCGTTTTTAACTCCGCCACCGTGAAGGCACGTTCCTCAACCGGCATCCCCAATGAACGGGCGACCTGCAATAAATGTTGCCGAGCAATGCCCGGTAAAATCAACTTATCCGTCGGCGCCGTAATTAGCTTGCCTGCCTTAATCATATGGACATTCGTTTTAGATCCTTCAGTCACTCGTGTGTCACCGTTCTCAGTCATCCGGTAAAAAACAGTTTCATCAACTGATTCTTGCATCGCACGTTGCGCGGCAAGCACATTTGGCAGTAAGTTAATCGTCTTCACGTGCGTTAGTCCTGAGCGAATATCCAATTCGGTCCGTAAACGATATGGACGTTCTTGTTTGCCCCGATCTAACGACATAGGTGTTATCATCACTGCCAAATTAGGCGTCGCATCTAGCGGGAAACTATGGCTACGTCGCCCCGTTCCTCGGGTTACCTGCCAATAAATCATATAAGCTTCCCCAGTCACGTTGGTGAGTAAATCATTCAAAATGTTGGTTAACTCTTCACGTGTGAAGTCAGGCGTTATCAGCACTGCAGCCATACTCCGCCAAAAACGCTCTAAGTGCTCATCTAACGCAAAAATCTTTTGATTACGCGCCATGGTCGCATCGTAAACACCATCACCAAACGTAAACCCACGGTCAGTCATCGGAATCATCATGTCATCGATTTCCGATATCTTACCGTTATAGTAAGCTACAGTTTCCATACTATCCCCACCGTTCCTAATCTTTTACTCATAATAGCACCTTTTTGCGCACAAAAAACGTCCGAAGTGCAATTAGCATTCGGACGTTCATTAACTATTTCTTTTGCAATTTAACAGCCGTACCGTAAGCAGCCACCATGTTCATATCAGCACCCATTGATCCTGAATCAAAACGCATCATAATCACTGCATCTGCACCCATTTTAGCTGCGTTATCACGCAACCGCTCCAAAGATGAATTACGTGTCTCTTCAAGCAATGACGTATAGGCTTTAATTTCACCACCCACGATGGTCTTCAAACCAGCCCCAATATCTGCAACAACGTTCTTTGAGCGTGTCGTTAGTCCGAAGACCTCACCTAGTGTTTCCACCACTTCATAACCCGCAATATTTTCTGTCGTCGCAATGATAATATCATTTGCATTTGCCATGTTTGTTTATCCCCCCTTGGTTTTTCTATTGTAATCATACCGATATAGTCTGGTCAGTGGCAACCAAATTTGTGTTTAATAATTAATTGTTCCAGCAGCCATCCCTGGATTAGACGAAGAATCCATCGTGACGGTTGCTTCGTGTGGCGTCATATGGAATTGGTAACGTACTGACGTCGTACTGTTTGGGTCAGTGGCCTGAACATGATACCCACCGTCTACATAACGAATCCCGCTCAAAGCCCAAGATGACAAGTCTGTTTGTGTATATTGATTGACTACTTCACGTGCCGCTTGCGTCACCTGCTCAATCGATGCATTTGGATCACTAAAAATATCATACTGAGATGCCGTTGCAGTCGATGCCGCCGCACTCGCCGATTCAGCCCCAGCTTCAGCTACCGACGTATCATTGCTGGTCGTTGCGTCAACACTTGATTGGCTAATTGACGATGCCGTTTTTTTATCACTTGTCGCTTGCTTTTCACTTTCAGATCGCAACGAACTTAAAGCGTGCTCAGCTTTACTAAGTCGTCGCTCCTGTTGCTGTTGTGAATCATTATGTTGTTGCCATGCGTAGTACCCACCGGCACCACCAAGTGCCACAATTGGCACCGCGATAATCGTCGCAATCGTTCCTTTCTTAACCATCTGCCAAATACCTCCTTAGTTAAACCTGCGCTCATTACCTTGGATACTACCAAAGAAATGTGACCAAATTTAACAAGAGCTATTTGTCGTTGATTATCAATTACTTCGTAGCCGCGAGCGCACGTTCAATATCCTTAACCATCTTGCTTGGCGCTGTCGTCGGTGCATAGCGTGCAATAAGTTGGCCATCGCGCCCAACCAAAAATTTCGTGTAATTCCACTTAATGCGACCGTGACCAGACTCAGTCTTCAAGTAGTCGAACAACGGTGCTGTCTCATCCCCGTTAACTGCCATCATTTCTGTCATTGGAAATGTGACGCCATAATTTTTTTGGCAAAATGCGCCAATTTCAGAAGCATCATCCAATTCTTGTTTGAATTGATTAGATGGGCAGCCAATAATCGTAAAGCCTTCATCCTGATATTGATCATACAGCGCTTGGAGCTCTGTTAATTGCGGTGCTAGGCCACACTTGCTTGCCGTATTAACAATCACCATCACGTCCCCTGCAAATTGTTGCAAGTCTAGTTCTTGGCCCCCTTGGGTACGTTCTTTAAAATCGTAAACAGTCGTCATATTATTTCCCCCATATAATCATTCCTGTGCAATCGCTTCTACAATTATTGTAACCGTTTTCCTTTGGCAGATTTATTATATTTTTGGCACCATTATTAAATAATGTAGATTAAAAAAAGACGCCATCAACATCACTGTCGATAGCGTCTTTTTCAATTACTTATTAAGCTTCTGGCTTCAAAACCTTCTTTGAAACAACTGACAAATCATCTGCCAAGTCGTATACCAAAGGCTCACCGTTAGCGATTTCAACACCCAAGATATCATCATCTGAGATACCTTCGATGTGCTTTACCAAGGCACGCAATGAGTTACCGTGGGCGGCAATCACAACGTTCTTACCTGCTGCCAAGTCCTTTGAGATGTTTGACTCCCAGAATGGCAATACACGTTCCAAAGTAACCTTCAAGTTTTCGCCGAATGGCAATTCACCTTCAGGTACATCAGCGTAACGACGGTCGAAGGCTGGGTATTCCTTACCCAAAACTTCAACAGTCTCCGTTTGCTCTTCTAGCAATGGAGGCAAAACGTCGTATGAACGACGCCATTGCAAAACTTGCTCGTCGCCCCACTTTTCAGCGGCGTCGGCCTTGTTCAAACCTTGCAAAGCACCGTAGTGACGCTCGTTCAAACGCCATGACTTCATTTCAGGAATCCACAATTGACCAGCTTCTTCCAAAGCGTAGTGCAATGTCGTGATCGCACGCGTCAAAACTGACGTGTATGCTTGGTCAAATTGGATGCCTTCCTTAGCCAACAATTCACCTGCAGTACGAGCTTGGGCAATACCCTTGTCGCTCAACTTCGTGTCTACCCAACCATTGAACAAGTTCAATGCGTTCCATTCACTTTGACCGTGACGGATCAAAACCAACTTTGCCATTGGTGATACCTCTTTTGTATTAGAATATTTCGTTACTATTGTAACAAAATTTCAGCATAATTAGTAGTGATTAATTAGTCCCCTCTAGAATCTTGTATAGCATAAACATCATAGGCACCGCATACACACCGGCAATCCACATCATCACGCGCATTGACTTATCGACACTTTTACTCAACGAATCTACCTTGTCAGTCAGGTGATCAATTCGCAAATTAACCGCCTTTAATTCACCCCGAACTTCTTCACGAAAACTGACAAACTCTACTTGCAGCTCACGCACATCGACTTGGAGTTCACGTACATCGACCTGTAGCTCACGAACATCCGAGCGTAGTGCCTCAAACTCACCATCCCGAAACGCTTGAAACTCTAGTTTTGTGACGTACTTTTCATCCATAATCAATTAGTCCCCACTAGAATCTTGTACATCATAAACAGCATTGGCACTGCGTAAACCGTCGCTACCCACATCATGACCTTATTCGACTTTTCAAAGTTGCGTTCCATGTTATCCATACGCACGTTAAGCACCTTCATGTCCCCGCGCATTTCAGCGCGGAACTCAGTAAACTCAGTCCGCAACTCACGCACATCATCTTGTAGCTCACGCACATCGACTTGTAGTTCGCGTACATCCGAGCGCAAAGCATCAAACTCCCCATCCCGAAACGCTTGAAACTCTACTTTTGTCACATACTTTTCATCCATTTTGAGTCCTCCGTTAATTGGTTAACATTGGTAACATTTCCCCTAATACGACAACAGAGGCACCGCATAATTGCGATACCTCTGCTAAAAATCGTTTTAATTGTTATATCCAATATAACGGATTATCGATTGATTAACAAGCTTTTAGCGCTTGATTTCACCATTCTCAATAACCAAACCTGATGAGTGAACGGGACCTTGGCGATCTGGGTAGATACGCTTGATAATACTGTTCACAGCCGTTGGCACTTCACCGAAACCAGTTGCAATCAATTCCGCCTTACCAGGGTATTCGGCCACATCACCAACCGCAAACAAACCTGGCACCGTCGTTTCCATCTCTTGGCTAACCGTAAACTTCTGACGTTCTACTTCAGGTTGGACGGTCCAGCCAGCCACAATCTTGTTCTCTGATGTAAAGCCGTAATTAACCATCAAATCATCGACATTCAAGACCTTCTTTTCATCTTCACGGACCTTAGCCAAAGTCACATTCAATGAACCATCTTCAGCCTTTTCAACCGTTTCGATGTTATATGGTGTCTCAATTGCAACACGTGACTTTTGCAACTCAGATACGGCGTGCTCCATCGCACGGAACTTATCACGGCGGTGCGTCAAGTGAACCTCTGCTGCAACCGTATCCAACAACGTTGACATATCAACAGCTGAATCACCACCACCAGCAACCAGCACGCGGTGATCACGGAAGTCTTCAACGTCGTTCAAGAAGTAGTGGATGCCTTGACCTTCAAGACCATTTTCAACTGCTTCTGGCAAACGGCGTGGCTCAAAGGCGCCCTTACCGGTTGCAACAATCACAGACTTCGTGTGGAATGATCCCTTATCAGTCGTAATATCAAATTCAGTCCCATTAGGTTGAACATCAATAACCGTTGTATCAAGATACAAATCTTGTGGGAATTGACGCATTTGCTTGTCCAATTCCTTGATAATCTCAGCACCTGTCGTGTTCACATAACCAGCGATATCCAAAATCGTCTTTTGTGGGTAAAGGTTAGCCACTTGGCCACCAACACTCTCCAAGCTTTCGATAACTGTGACATCCAATTCACGCAAACCAGCGTAAAAGGCGGCAAACATTCCTACTGGTCCCGCACCAATAATTGTTAAATCTGTATCCTTAAATTCCGTCATGATTGTTTCCGTTCCGTTTCTATCGGTTTCATTATTTTTCTTAATTACGAGTGTTATTATACGCCAACAAAAAATCCCCTGCACGGTATAAAGGAACCAGCAGGGGCATTTCAATTACAAATTACGGTCGTACAAACTCGTGAATTCTGACAAATCCACGTCAAAATCAGCTGCCGCGACAATATCGACCGCACTGCCTTCTTCGCCAGCCTTCTCTTCAAACGCCTTAGCAAAACGTGGGTATAGCTCTTGGAATGCATCCTTGTCAGGACCATCCACGACCAACAAATAATTAGCTGCGTTTGTCGCCCCATTCGTCAACCACAACAAGTGCATGTGCTCTACTGCACCCATGGCGTCATCTGCTAAACCAATCAATTCGTAACGCAATGGCGTTGGAATGATGTCTTCAGCAGATGCAATTTGCATCTCGGCATCGCCATCCCCTTCTTGCGCTGCCACCATGCCGGCAATGTAAGCCAAGTTATCACGAGTGATTGGCATACCATTCGTGAATGGGTTCAAGGCCAAACCTTCAATATTCTCTGAATCATCGTTTTGCAACAATGGCAAGTAGTCAGCCAATGACATCGCCCAAGGGTGTACCGGATCTTCTGAGTCAATTGGCCCAGCATTGAAGGCATCCAAATCAGTAAAGATTGGAAATACGGAATGGCCGTTTTCCATCTCAAACGTCAACAAGCGCATCTCTGATCCTTCTGGAATCTCAACGTCACCGTTTTCCTTAATAATTGGTGCTTCAGTGAAGTTAACTGGCGCAACAAAAACTGCCTCTACAAGTCCTTGAACAAATGCTTGTTCATTAGCTGGATTCTGTTCTTCGCGGAAAGCTTCCAACGCAGCTAAAAGCTCGTCGTTACGCAATACTTCTTCTTGGTTATCCATTGTCGTACTACCCCTGTTAGTTCTCGTTATTTGTTACTAAGTATAACGGATATTCACCCCTTTGTCAGTGAAATCCGATGTCTAACAAAAAACCGCATCTCAAGTGGATGCGGTTTTTTGTATAAATTAGTTAGCCTTGTTGTAAATTGGCGTAAAGGCGGCTGCACGTGGGTAACCGATTTCTTCAACGCTCAATACATTTGAAAATGCTGGGGCATTGTTAATCGTTGCAAATGCAAAGAATTGTGCCTTAGCTTCTTCTGGATCACCTTCAGTGTGGATCACGTAAATCAATGTACGTTCTGGTGCACGAACCAAATCGATTGCCCATACTGTGTTCATCTCTGGCATGTTTTCTGGCAATTGCTCAGCCAACTTTGCCGCAAAGTCTGATTGGTCATCAACTGGCTCTTCCAGCGTGATTGGGTCTTGTTCGCGCATTTGCGTCAACGTTGCCATCACATAGTTCATGTTGTCTTGGTTCATCACAACATTTTGACCAAATGCATTAATTACCAAACCAGTATCTGGGTTAGCTGACATCAAAGCTGCGTAAGTTTCCAATGAAACCGTCAAGCCCACAACACCTTCAACATCAGTTGACCACTTGTTGTACTCTTCAGTGCTCGTAAATGCTGGGAAGAAAACTTCTTCCTTTTGGTTTTGGATAACTTGGTAGTTCAATTGTGCAGCTACTTCAGAATCAATTGAGAAAGTACCATCACCATTGTCAGTCAATTCTGCATCAACTTGAACTGGCGCAAGCAATTGCGCAGCGCCCAGCATCGCAATGAAATCATGCTCTGTTTCAGGGTTTACATCTTTCTCGTAAGCATCAAGCGTTGCTTCGAGATCTTCATTTTGTAGTGGACGGTTGAAAATCACATCTGCCATGTTCAAATTCCTCATTCGTTTATTTTTAGTTAGTATAACCCAACCCTAAATAAATGTGGTGGAAAAAGGGTTACTACTTAGCTGGTACTTTAACGTCCCCGGCCACAATAGCCTTTTGCGCTTTTTGCACCGCTTGCCATGCCCCGGCTGACATCTGACCACGGGTCACCGCAACTCCCTTGTTTTTCAAACCATAGACTAGGTGTTGGCCGCCTGGAAACTTATCCGTCGCTGCACGTTCCGTGACATCCTTGACCGCCGTGCCAACGCCCTTCGTTGCTGACGTTAGCGTGAAGTTACTCTTACCATCAGTTGCTTGATAACCCCCATCAGATGCTTGATCCACGTCGACACCGACAACCCAAACCTTATGCGCCTTAGTTTGCTTCTCATTCAAATCCTTTGCTTCAGTGAAAACACCAGCACCGGCGCCACCGGCCGCTTGATAAAGCACATCTGATCCGTTTTGGTACATTGACGCCGCTATTGTTTTAGCCTTACCGGCATCCGCAAAATCACCGACATACTGAACATCGACCTTAATATTGGGATTGACAGACTTGGCCCCAGCAACAAAGCCTGTTTCGAATGTCTTAACAACGGCTGATTCCATCCCACCGATAAAGCCAAGTTGATTTGTTTTAGTTGTCTTCGCAGCCGCAACACCGGCTAGGTAAGAAGACTGTTCGGTATGGAACGTAACCGAGACAACATTTTGACGTTTCTTAGCAATGTCATCAATAATCATGAAGTTATTTTTAGGATACTTTTTTGCGGCTGCATTAATCGCAGGCGTCTTTGGGAACCCAATCCCATAAATATTTTGGTAGCCATTAGCAACTGCTTGATTGATATTTGTTTCAAAATCGGCTGATGTCTTTGCTTGAAAATAAGTGTAACCACCCTTACCTTGCTTCACATCATTTGCCTTAGCCCAACTTGTTAGCCCTCGCCAAGCCGATTGTTGAAATGACTTATCATCGATACCTGCTGCATCCGTAATCAAGGCAACCGAAGCTTTACTAGTTGCTGCATCCCCTTTATTCGCACTCGCATACACTCCAATTGCAACTGCTGCAACTACAACAACACCCGTACCCAAAACAACCTTACGATTCATGATTAACCCCTATTTTGTAAAATAAATTAATTTAAAGTTCGCGTTTTACGTTAATTAAACGTTTTAATTAACCAACTCCACAATAATAACCCGAACAAAACGTTTTGTAAACACAATCATTCGTTTTTAGATAATAAATAGAAACGCAAAACATATAAAGAGGTGCAAAACACGAACAAAAAGCGCTCATCGCGTTTTGTGATGAGCGCTTTTCGAACTTTAAATTACTTAGCAGGTACTTCTACCTTGCCGTCAATGATTTGCTTCTTAGCCGCTTGAACAGCATCCCAAGTTGCTGCTGACATGTGACCACGCGTCACGGCAACACCCTTATCGTCTAGCCCATAAACCAAGTGCTCGCCACCAGGGAACTTATCCTTAGCTGCCTTTTCAGTGACATCAACAACAGCCTTGCCGACCTTCTTTACTGATGACGTCAATGTAAAGTTTGACTTGCCATCCTTAGCCGTGTAGGCACCGTCCGCGTTTTGATCACGGTCAACACCGATAACCCAAACCTTATCAGCCGCCTTCTTTTCACTGTTCAAATCCTTAGCTTCTGTGAAGACACCGGCACCAGCTCCACCAGCCGCTGCGAAAATAACATCAGCGCCGTTTTGGTACATTGATGCGGCAATCGTCTTACCCTTACCGGCATCAGTAAAGCTACCAACGTATTGCGCATCGACCTGAATGTCCGGGTTAACTGACTTCGCTCCAGCCGTAAAACCAGCTTCGAAAGTCTTCACTACAGCTGATTCCATGCCACCGACGAAGCCTAACTTATTCGTCTTAGTTGTCTTAGCGGCTGCAACACCAGCCAAGTATGATGACTGTTCAGACTTGAACGTTACTGACACCACATTCTTTTGCGTCTTCGCAACATCATCGACAATCATGTAGTTTGTCTTGGGGTGCTTCTTAGCTTCCTCATTAATGGTTGACGTCAATTGGAAGCCAATCCCATAAATATTTTTGAATCCGGCTGCTGCCGCTTGATCGTAGTTCGTCTTGAAGTCAGCGTTCGTCTTTGACTGGTAGTATGTGTAACCACCCTTCCCCTGCTTAACGCCGTTCTCCTTACCCCACTTTTTCAAGCCTTCCCAAGCTGATTGTTGGAAAGACTTGTCATCGACACCCCCACCATCAGTTACCAAAGCCACTGATGTCTTGTCGGATTCGCCTGAAGCTGACTTGTTTCCAGATAGAGCGGCATAGGCGCCACCAGCAATAACCAGCACCGCAGCACCAGCAAGCAACATCTTTACGTTTGAAGCCATGTTTATTATTCCCCTTTATGAATAAAACCCTATAATTTTCGATAACTTTGTCATCTGTGTGAATAATATAACTGACTTTCGTGACCTTGTAAACCCTCTTGTTCGTGTTTTATCCAAAAATAACACGTTAACTTTTTGTAATGTTCATTTTTAAAAGGTTAAACGTTTAAATGTCGAATGTTCGTTCGTTAAATGAATGTTTAGCGAGAACAAAAAAGAAGCAATCATATCTGACTGCTTCTCAATGACTTAATTTACAAGTCGCACCATATACGTTTCGGGAACAAACCCCCGGACAGCATTGTAAATCCGCTTTGCACGTGACGCTTTATCTGTAATCGCGAAAACGGTCGGCCCAGTCCCCGACATTTGAACCGCTTCAGCCCCAAATTTAAGCATTTTTTCTTTTAATTTGATAATTTCCGGATACTTCGAGGCAGTCACCGGTTCAAGCACATTGAACATGTTATGAAAAGCCGTCTTAAAGTCACCAGCTTCAACTGCTGCCATTAAGCCGCCCATATCACCATGCACTAAACTATCATAATCAATCATTTTCAAAATTTTCGGAGTTGAAACACTTACAGCTGGTTTAGAGACCACTAGCCAAAGTGGCGGGAATTTTTGCGTTAGCGGATCAACCACTTCACCACGGCCGGTCACTCGAGCAGGGCGCGAGTAGACACAAAAAGGCACATCGGCATCAATCTTCAAACCGATTTCGGCCAACTGGGCTTCTGTTAAGCCCAGTTGCCAAATTTTATTGAGTCCTCTTAAGACAGCGGCCGCATCTGAAGAGCCCCCGCCCATTCCTGCCGCAACCGGAATATGCTTATCGATATGAATTTCCACACCGTCCGCAACGCCAGCCCGCTGTCGCATCAGTTCTGCTGCTTGATAGGCCAGGTTTTTCTCATTCAACGGCAACAAGCCACTTGTCGAATCGACGATGATATTCGTATGCGCCGTAGTCGTTCTGATTGTCACCGTATCGGCCAAATCAATTGCGACCATCAACATGTCCCACTCTTGTTCACCGTCTGCGTGGGCAAACGGGGTATCAAGGCTAATATTGAGCTTTGCGTAGGCACGTTCCAATATCTCCATGGTCATGGCATCCTTTCGAGTCTTTTGTTTCATTATAGCAACTTTATAAGGGTTTGCGAAATTCTACCGTACCGGTTGGTTTTCCCTTTTGTCGGACTGTTATCCTTGCTATACTGAAACTACTATCCAAAAGGACATTGATTTATGCGCTATTTATATATATTGGCTGGTCTGATTACCTTTGGTATCGGAACCGTCACAATTTGGGTGCCTGGGATACCAACCACCCCATTTTACTTACTAACCGCCTTCTTTTGGGGTCGTTCATCAGAGCGGCTACACAGCTGGCTGATTAACAATAAACACTATAAGACGTACATTCATGAAGGTATCTATCAACGCAAACTCTCGCAACGAGGGCGCATTGTGATTTACTTGGTGACCGCTGCGATGATGAGCATTCCGTTCTTTACATCCGGTAAACTATGGCTCCAAATCACCTTGGTTCTTGCCTCATTGTCACAGATTATTTCCATGGAAGGCTTCTACCGTGGTTGGTGGATGAACAACTGGTTCCTTGTGAAAGAGGACGACGAAGCTTAAAAAGCCGTGTCACTACGACACGGCTTTTTAAGTTAGCATTACATATCAAAACGACTCTTCAAACTGGTCACCACATCAGGTGTCAATCGCATACTATTTTGTTGGATAAACTGTTGTACATCCGCAAACGTGTCAAACCGCTGTCTAACTGGTTGTACCAAGTCAGCTTGCAACAATGCTTCCGCAAACTGGACATCAGCCATATTAATTGTTGTCATCCCCCAGGGTTGTGATAACAATAAATCTTCCCAAGCCCCCTTAATTAACGCCTCCGCCCGTTCATAACGGCGATCCTTATTAATAAATGATCGTAAATCAATTGGGTTCAAATCAGTTTCGGCCATCAGTCCACTCCTTTATCCAAACAACAGCTTCATCGCTTAGCCATTGTTGATTTGTTTCTAAAAATTCTGCTGACGTATCGCGCAATGCCGCTTCCGCAACCAAATCAGCATCAAGCAAAGCGGTTGCAAATTGCGCATCATCAAGTGCAATCGTCGTTGGTGAAATCGGATGACTGACAACAAACCGATTCCACTCATTCCATAATAGCGCCACTGCGCGTTCGTATTGTGGTGCTCGTAAAATGACGGCACGCAACATCAATGGATCTAACACACTAGTCCTCCCACTTTGTTAATCGCACGACCTGACCGAACGGTTCGGTTAATGATAAAGTTACGTCCTCGGGCAGTACCCAGACCAAACGGCGATACTTAGGCTGTGCCATCTCATGCTCGCCATCACCGTCCGTAAATATGACGACAACCGTACTTTCAGGACGATAACGATCTTGGTGTAGTTGTTCAAATATCGGTGCAAATGCAGTACCACCACCCGCACGGCGTTGACCATTGGCCAACCATTGTTTATCAATTGGTGTTGCAACTGTATCAAAGGCGTAAAAATGGACACTCGCCGCTAATTGCTTCTGCATTTGAGCAACTTCAGCCATAAAGCGCATCGCCGTATCGTCTGAGATTGATGCTGAATTGTCAATAAATACAACGACATTGGTTTGCGTGGCATCAATTTTTCCCGCTAGTTCCATCCGATATGGTTGGCGTCGATTAAAACGTGCACGACTATCTTGTTTATCGGCCGGCACATTACTAATGGCCTTCCGCAATAAGCCTCGCCAATTACGACGCGGTGCTAATAGTTGTTCAATTTGCCGTTCAACTTCGCCTGACATCGTCCCACGGCCAGCAACCAAGGCATCATGATTAGCATCTGCAACCACATTCCGCAAAGCAGCTTCTGCTTCTTCACCAGCCTCTGCCCCGGTTGACCAGCCCTTATGATCATCACCTGGCAACTGCGAACTTGCGCCTTCATTGTCGATTGTATCCATCAACGGATGCAACAAATTATAATAGGTGCTTGAATCTGCATATTCCGGCAGTTGCAAGTCAATCATATCTGTCACCTCTTGCAAGGTATGTGCCCCGGGGAACCCACCACGGATATATTGGTTAACCGCTAAGTCAGTTGCTAGACCAACCATTTTTGCTTCAGCTGCATTCTCATTCATTTTATCTGCGTATCGAATTGGGTGTTCCCACACCATGTGTAGCACCTGATGCGTGAGGGCTCCCTTTACTTCGGCAACCGTATGATAAACTTCTTCAAATAAAATCGGATTAATTCGCAATTCCCAAAACGGCGCCTGCCATGACAACCCCATCGTGCCCCCAACCGTTTCATCGTAGACCCGATTTAAGCGCAAAACGACTTCACCATAAAATCGGCTTTCGTCAAGCAATTTCATCGTGGCCTTCTGAACCAGTTCATCAATCTTCTGATAAGTCATAGGCCGCAACCTTCGTAATCAATTGATACAACGTCTTCGCTGATTCATCATCTGCGCCATAGAGCTTTTCTAAGACCTCGCCAGCAGCCAATTGCTTCACAATCGCATACTGACCATCCTTGGCCGTTGCCGTTAAAATTTGGGCAAATCGCCCTGCATTATCTGACTGGGCAACATCAATTGCAACCAAAGTTGACTTAAGCAAGGCCAATTTTTGAACTTCTGGCAAACCTCGGTACGTTTGCATCACCTTTTCGGGCACTACTGGCCCCCAAGGTTGACTCACAAAAACATCCATTGGCGTCAACGTTTCTTGATTGGTTTGCATGAATTGCACAAAACGTTGCGCTGCAACTTCACCCAAATCACCCGCGACCAAATCAAAAACCAAAGATCGTTGCGTCTCCTCAGGCAATACCAGCAACTCAAACAAATTATCCGAGACACGCTGCCAAGCACGAGGGGTTGGATTCAAATCGTCACCGCGCTCAGCTGGATACAATTGGGTCGCATCCTCTTGGAGATAACGCTGTATCAAATCATGAATATGTGGACGTTGCTTTTGTGTATCTTCTTCCGCAGCCCAAGCAAGCCAATCTGCTACATCAACCTTCATCACCAGTCGTACCGTGCGATCTTTGATAGCCGCATCACCAGCAACAACCCCATAATCTGCATTTTCAAATCCAGTCATCGTTTCATCAGGGTTCTCAGCAATCACTAACTTCACTTCCTCAGGCAATACCAACGAATTGATTTGCCGTTGCAAAACTAGATTCATTAATTCACTTTGCACTGCTTGTGACCCACGGTTAAATTCATCCAAGAACCATAAAATTGGGCGACCTGGGTGTGCTTGTGCGGTTTCAATAATTTCAATCAATGTGTGGGTGTAGCCATACTGCACATCGGCTAGCGAACCATACTTTTCTGTTTCGACATACGCCTCGCTTGTCAAAGGTGGCACAGGAATTGCCAAGTCACCTTTTTCTGACAATGACACAACCGTCGTAAACAAAGTTGCTCCCATTTGACGGGCCACCTCAGCAACTAAGGCTGACTTACCAATTCCTGCTTCACCGACAATATTTGGAACGTTACCACCCCGCAATACCACGGGTACCGCCGTTAATAACTCTTTAAATGATAATGCCATTTGTGCCACCTCAACCCTTTTAATCTTGCTTCTAGTTTACGCTGTTTAATCGGCTTTTGCTTATGAAAAGTTATTCTATCCGTCGTCGCGTTGCGACGAGGCATGGGTGTGGAGCCGTTCGCCTTATCTAACCGGCGGTCGGCCGAACTTGTGAGTTCCCCACCTGTCATCGCTACGCCAATCCCCCACACCCATGCCAACAGCCGAGATGTTCTCTATTTTGCACGCAACACTGGTCCTTTGATGCCATTAAAAATGCAGTCATTGCCTTGAACATGCTTTGACTTCATAAACAACATAGAACAACTCGGCTGCTACAACAGGCGTGGCTGGTATCCGGAGCGTTCAAAAATCGGCAACATGCCGCATGGCCGGCGCTATTCAGAAAAGCCCACACAGACCTTGAGGCTTTAGGGGGAATTATTTGCCCCGCTGAATGGCGTCCGCGCCATTCGGTTGCCGAGTTTTTGAACAAAGGCGTAGGATACCAGCCACACCTGTTGTTCGTGCGCTAGCACGACACCACCACACCACAACCAACAAAAAAACCAGCAAACGTCTAGCTGGCGTTTGCTGGTTACCATGGTGTTTCGGTTGTCTTTCAGTCTGCAATCGCTTAATCATTCACCAAGAACAAGGACACAGGTTCGTCCATCTGTTCGCTTCTTATCCAAGGAAGGCCTCGTCTTGATAAATAATTAGGTTTAGGCACTCACGTTTGCGCGTTTGGTGTGAGTGGCCGACATATCGATTGGCAATCAAAGCATCAATTCATAAATGAATTATACAGACCCCATCCATATTCGCCTATCAAAAAGGGAACTTATTGGAGATATTGTTTTGCAATTGCTTCGTATAGGCCAACCATATCCAAATAGGCCTGACGTTCAACGTACTCATCAGCCTTGTGTGCTGTCGCGTTACCCGGTCCGATTACTGCAAGTTCTAAGTTCGGATTGGCTTTGATAAACTGCGAAGCGTCTGTTCCCAAGGATACCGCAATAGCTGGTGCAGCCAATGGTTCGGGCAAGTAGTCTGGCACCAACCGTTGAATCAATTGAATCAGTTGACTATCTTTTGGTGTCACCACAGCATCGTCATAAGCGCTCACATGCAAGGCCAATTGCATAGTTTCATCAGTCGCATTTACATCCGCAACCAGCTGCTCTAATCGTGCAATCAATTCTTTTGGTGGTAACTCTGGAATGATTCGGGTTAACACCGTTAAGGTTGCCGAGTCAGGCACTGAATTCTGTTGTTGCCCACCTCGAATGACATCCGGTCCGTACAATGTCCGATCCAATACCGGACTAACCTCTGGCAAGGCGTCGTAGAATGCCTTCTCAGCTAAGTAATACGTTACCAGGTGGTCAATCGCATTCACGCCAAGCTTGGGCATTGAACTATGCGCAGCTTTTCCCGTCGCCGTTACTTCATACGCCAAAAAGCCCTTGTGCGCGTGAAAGATGAAGTGTTGTTCCGGTGCTGTTGCAGTTTCAATAGCTGCTTGCAAATCCGTCAAGGTCGCTTCATCAATTACCGCGCCACCACTTTGGAAATAGTCTGTAATATCTGGCAACGCAACCCCTGTTGGCTCGGCAATGACCATCGCATCGATATTATCCGCATAACCCCGCTCAGCTAACAAGCGTGCGCCAGCTTCAGTCTTTTCCTCATCAACCGTCACTAACAACCGTAAAGTGCCATGGAGTGGAACAGCTTGTTCATGCAGTTCAATCATTGCAATCACATATTCTGCCAAACCGCCCTTCATATCAGTTGTACCGCGACCATACAAACGGCCATCTTGTTCAACCAGCGTAAACGGATCTGTTGACCAGGTCGTTAAATCACCTTCGTGAACCGTATCTGCGTGCCCAGCAAATGCCAATACTGGGCCTTGACCATCCCCAATTTCGGCCACCAAATTGGCACGCTTCGTATTATCGTCTGTCACCAATTGTGCATCAATCCCATTCTTACGCAATAGATCCTGTAAATAGATTGCAACCGATGTTTCATTATCCGCAACTGTATTCAGCGCAATCAAATCACGCAAAATGGTTAACTTATCTTGTTCCCGCATACTTGTATCCCCACACACTTAGTTTTCTCATGTAATTCTAATATAAGTTGCGGTAATATGCAAAAAAAGCCTGGATTAACAACCCATTCAGGTCACTAAGCCAGACTTTTCGATCATCATTTTTTACTATGCCGTTGGCGATCAGCCAAATCAGCAGCAATCGTAGCTGCGTCACGCGGATGAACGCCAATGTTCATCACAATGGCAATCACGGTACCTAAGAACGTATCAAAGACACGTTCGATAGCATACATATAGCTGGCTCCTTCAGGAATCGTTAACGAAATCATCAAGAAGGCCGCTACAGAACCAATTAATCCCTTATTGTTATTCAAGCCATCATTAATTGAAATCAATAGCATCAATAATAGCGGTACCACGATAATTGTGACCCACTGCGATTCATGCAGTAAATCAAAAACGAAAAAATAGGTAATCGCAAAAATACCACCAATGGCGTTTCCGATTACACGCGACTTACCAAATTCTAACGTTGTTTCAAAGTCCTGTCGCAATGAAAATACGGCAGCCAATGAGGCAATCATCGGATTACCACGATGTAAAAACGCAAACAAAGCGATGATAACCATCACCGATAGTCCCGTTTTAAACGTCCGCATCCCCAATCGGAACATCCCTAATTTCATTGCAGACCCTCACTTTATTCATATTGCGTGGCGTGGCGATAGCCGATCATTATCATGACTGCTACCCCAATAAAGGCAATAAACACAACGCCTGCCCCACCATAGAACATAGTACCATATCCGCTTTGTTCTATGACAGCACCACCAATCAACGGTCCCACTGCGCGACCAACAGATGGGGCGGCAGCCGTCATCCCCTGATAACGCCCCTTCAACTCTATTGGCGATAACTCATTAACTAATGCTGGAATCATTGGGAAGGCCGTTGCTTCACCAATGGTTGTCACAACCATTGCAATCGCAAAGCCAGTAAACGTCTTTGCAAACGGCAAAATCATAAAGGCAAGGCCAAACATAATCAGCCCGGCATAAATTTGAATGAACATTGATTTACGGTTTGCCGATAGGTTCAGGGCATTCATTCCCAATTGAATAATTGCAATCAAAATACCGTTAATGGTCCACAGCATTGAATACTGCCAAACCGGCAGTTTCAGGATACTCGACATGTAAATTGACAGATTTCCCTGCCACTGCGAATAAGAAATCCACAGAACACCTAACCCAATAACCCCTGTGTAGATTAAGCGAACATTCCACTTAGGCAAGCGCAGGGTCTGTTTTTGCTCAGTTTGTTGGGTGCGTGCCACCTTAATTTTGAAGGTGAACTGTACAATTGCCATTAGTACTAAATACATGACGAGCGCCAACCAGAATAGCCAGGTAATACCAAAATTATAAATTGGCCCAACTGCAGCGGTCGCAAACACCATGCCAAAATTACTAATAAAGTACAACATATTGAAGACAAAACGGCCATCATGACTCCGTACATATGTCCCGTAAGAATTAATCGTTGCCGTATTCCAACCACCGAAGAAACCGGCTAACGTCAAAATAACGGCATAACTTGGCCAGCCATGGAAGAAGATGAAGAGCAAATTAATGACAATCATCATCAGCGTACCGAACTGCATCAATTTACGGGGTTCAAATCGGTCAAACAATCGGCCACTTACTAGTGAACCAACCGCCTGGCCAATCGCGTTAGCCATCATGACCCAACCGATAACAACCAAGGTCTGATACAGTTGGTCATGTAGATAAATTGAAGTTAAGGGCCAGATAAATCCATAAGCCACGTTATTAATAAAACTTGCCGTTAATAACCAGCGAAGTGACATGCCGGCTTGTTGTGTTTGCATGATAACTGTATCTCCTTTTTTCCAAAAATAAGAACGAGGTTACCAAGTTGGTAACCCCGTTAATAACCGATATTGTTTAACCGAATCCGCCCGGTTCTTCAGCGTGGAACTCAATGTTTGAGAACTTATTGTATGACTTAACAAACAATAAGCGTGCCGTTCCACGCGCACCAGAACGGTTCTTTTCCAAGATAACTTCAATTTCTCCCACGTCCTGTTGTTCTTCATCGCGCGGGTCATTGGGGTTATCTGAATCATCGTTGGCCTTCTCATAGTAGTCTTCACGGTACAAGAAAGCAACGATGTCGGCGTCCTGCTCAATTGATCCAGATTCACGGATATCTGACAACATTGGGCGCTTATCTTGACGCTGTTCCACACTACGTGACAACTGCGATAGCGCAATAATCGGCACATCCATCTCCATCGCCATCATCTTGATGGCACGTGAAATGGCTGACACTTCTTGCTGACGACCTTCACTACCCGTGCCTTCAATCAGCTGCAAGTAATCAATAATGACCAATCCCAGCTTACCTTCACGCTTATAAAGACGGCGTAACTTTGAACGGATTTCTGTTACCTTAATTCCAGCCGTATCATCGATATAGATTTTTGTATTCGCCAACGATCCCATCGCGACCGCCAACGCATTCCATTCTTCAGAATCAAGTTGACCAGTACGCATATGCTGTGAATTAATATTTCCTTCAGCCGCCAGCATACGGTTAACCAGTGACGTATCCGGCATTTCCAGCGAGAACACAACAACTGGTAAATCTGGATCAGCCACAGCCACCTTCTGGGCAATATTCAAGACGAACGCGGTCTTACCAACGGCAGGACGCGCAGCCACGATAATCATTTCGCCACCGTGAAAACCAGTTGTTAGATTATCCAAAGCCGGATAGCCTGACGCCAATCCCGTCACAGTTTCTGTCGTGCGTGAGTTTTGCTCAATTTGTTCAAATGACTTCTCAACCACGTCCGCGATATTCTTAAAATCGGCGCTCTTTTCGCCACCGTTAATCATATCCAACTTGGTTGATAACTCGGCAACCGCGTCATCGACCGAATCAGCGCCTTCATACGTTTGCGTCAAACTGCTTTGCAACGTATCGATCATATTGCGACGAATTGACTTCTCACGGACAATTCGGGCGTAGTACAATGCATTACCAGCAACCGGCACCGTCGAGGCCAGTTCCGCCAAATAGGCCATTCCACCAACGTTCTCGACTTGATTGTCTTTATTCAATTCATCGACAATTGTCAATATATCGATTGCACGTTGCGATTCATCAAGCTTCAAAATTGCCGCATAAATCAAACGATGGGCCGTGCGATAGAAATCAGACGGTTCCAAAATCGTCATCAAATCGGCAATTAAATCTTGCGGATCCGTCGACAATAAAATTGATCCCAAAACCGCCTGTTCAGCTGTGATATCTTGCGGCACGCTCAACGCGACAGTTTCTGTTTCATCTGCCATGGAATGACCTCCTTTTTTATCAGTACTAACTATTGTAACAGATATCGCCATATCTATCCGCGTTAACATCAAGAAAAAAGCACCAAGGCCGTTTAGCCCAGTGCTTTTACATGTTTCTTACAATTCGTCGGTGTGGATACGAATCTTGGCTTCAACCTCGTGGTGCAACTTCACCGTCACGTTACGGTAGCCCAAGGCACGAATTGGTTCCTTCATATCCATCTTACGCTTATCGATCTTCAAACCGAATTGGTCGTTCAAAGCTTCAACAACTTGCTTTGATGAGATGGCCCCAAACAAGCGACCGTCAGTTCCGGCCTTTGCCTTCAACTCAACCACCGTCTTATCATCTTCCAACTTCATCTTCAATGCTTCAGCAGCAGCCTTTTCTTCAGCCGCTTCACGATCAGCAGCCTTCTTTTGGCCACGCATCGCTGACACATTCGCATTTGTTGCTGGTTCAGCCTTCTTGTTTTTAATCAAAAAGTTGTTCGCGTAGCCATCAGGAACTTCTTTAACTTCGCCCTTCTTACCGCGACCCTTAACATCTTCTAAGAAAATAACCTTCATGATTATCGACCTCTACTTTATTAATTTTCTTCTGCTTCACTATCATCTGATGCTTCAAGTATCGACAATAGTTGGCTGTAAACATCGTTTGTTGCGACGTCTGCAACCTGGGTAGCTGCGTTACTTAAGTGACCGCCACCACCCATTGCTTCCATTACTAATTGTACATTAACTGACCCTGTTGAGCGCGCTGAAACGGCAACCATTTTATCATCGCGTCGCGTAATGACGTATGATGACTCAATACCAATCATCTGCAATAATGCATCAGCCGCTTGAGCTGCCACCACCGAATCATATTGTACATCATTCTCACCAACAACAATCGCCGCGGTGTCATGAATCTCTGCCCGTTCAATCAAGTGGGCCCGCTTGCGGTACGATGAAACAGTTTCCTTCATAAAGTCTTGTAACATCTTACCATCAGCCCCCACCGAACGTAGGTAACTAGCCGCGTCAAACGTACGCGTACCTGAACGAAGGGTAAAGGACTTTGTATCCACTTGAATACCCGCCAACATAGCTGTTGATTCAATCTTCGACAAGCCCTTTGCCCGACGAGGCTGGTACTCAAACAACTCTGTCACTAATTCTGACGTTGATGATGCATATGATTCTATGTAAACCAATTGTGGCTCTTCAGGGAATTCTTCGCCCCGTCGGTGGTGATCAATAATCACCACTCGCCCGGCCAAATGATTGTACACATCTCGCGATTCAGAAATCGATGGCTTCGAGTGGTCCACCATCACCAGCAAACTGCGCTCAGTCGCTTCAGTAATTACTTGGCTTGGTGTCATCATCGCCGTCTCATCTGCAGGGTCATGCTTTAACTCATGCAATAATAGCTGAATATCCGAGTGCTCATGCCCGGTTTCTTCGTACACAACCCAAGCTGGCTTGCCTAGCATCTGGGCCAAACGACGCACACCCAAAGCCGCCCCAAACGAGTCCATATCAGACCGTTTGTGACCCATGATAAAGATTTGATCTGCTTGCGTCATCAAATCCGCCAACGCCTGAGAAATCACACGCGCTCGAACACGCGTACGCTTCGCCATTGGATTAGTATTACCACCATAGAAGCGGGCATCCCCCGTTGGTGACTTGACCACAACCTGATCACCACCACGGCCTAATGCCAAGTCCAAATTAGCTTGGGCATTTTCGGCCAGCACACTAATCGCCTCTTCTTTATAGGCAATTCCAATACTCAACGTAATTGGTGCGTTTTGCATTGACGTCGCTTCACGGACTGTCGTCAGGACATTAAACTTATCTGACTCTGCAGCTCGTAGACCACTACGGTAACCAATCAACATATAACGATCAACCGCTAAACGACGTACATATATCGCATGGTCAGCCATCCAATCCGAAAGGGTCTTCGTTACGAATGTACGCAACGCTGACGCATCTGAATCGCTCATGCCTTCAGTCACTTCATCATAATTATCCAGCGACACAATTCCCACGAAGAGACGGTGCGCTTCATAATCTGATGATAATTGCACGGAAGCCGTCGCATCAAGCAAATAGACTGCCCGTAATTCAGGTTGAACTTGCACATCAAAAGTGCGGTCTAACCAAGTTAAGCGGGTTACCCGCTTATCTTCATCAGGCCAACGCTTAATTACATCGGCAAGCTTGGTTGAAACATCTGTTAGCGTGCGACCAACAATAATTTCTTCCCCAAGATAACTCTGCAGATATGGATTAACCCAATCAATCTCGGCTTGTTCATTAAACAAAATCACCCCAAGTGGCATTTGAATAATGGCTTCTTGTTCACCACGATTAACTCGGTATGACAAATTTTCAATATAATGCGCGGTATCTTCCCCAATAATTTGCAACGTTTTAAAGATGACGATTAAGGCAAAAACTACCAGCCCTAACCAGACTAATCCAATTAGCCAATTGACCATGAACCCTAAAATCGCGCCCATCAATGCCATCAATGAAACTAAGACGGCAACCCAAGCAAGGCGCCGATTTTGAAAGAATGCCGGCAAAGCATCCAACTTTTTCACGTGATTCACCTAACCTAACTCCGTTTAATTTAATACTTTCTTAAGTATACCATGAACGACCATATGACTTATACCGCTATTCAATGAGTTTTCTATGTTTAATTGATGGATAAGAAAAACGATTCGATGCTCGCCGTCATCGAATCGTTTTGCTAGTTAATCGATCAAGCCAGCCTCACGGGCACGCTCTTGATACATTTGAATTTCATTTTCCGCCGCCCAAACAAAGTGGTCAGGTGCGATTTCAACCATCGTACGGTCGCGACCATCCATCTCATCAGTTGGGTCATACACAATTGGCTCACGAGCCGTTTCAACTGATGGATCTGGTACTGGAATCGCACTCAACAACGAGCGCGTGTAATCGTGCAACGGTTGGTTATAAACCTCATCCGCTGGTCCGATTTCAACCATCTTTCCCCAGTGCATCACCCCAATACGGTCTGAGATGTACTTCACCATCGACAAGTCGTGGGCAATGAATAGGTATGTTAAACCCTTATCCTTTTGCAGTTGCTTCATCAAGTTAACAACTTGTGCCTGGATAGAAACGTCCAACGCCGAAATCGGTTCGTCAGCAATAATAAACTTAGGTTGCACTGCCAAAGCACGTGCGATACCGATACGTTGCCGTTGGCCACCTGAGAATTCGTGTGGGTATCGGTTTGAGTGGTCACGGTTCAAGCCAACGATTTCAAGCAAGTCTTCAACTCGTTGTGAGCGTTCCGCATCCGACTTAGCCAAATGATTCACATCAATTCCTTCAGCAACAATATCCTTAACCTTCATACGGAGATTCAATGATGCTTGTGGATCTTGGAAAATCATTTGCACGTTTTGCCGGAAGTTTGACAAGTCACTCTTCTTTTTCAACTTCGCAATATCTTGCCCGTCGAACAATACCTCACCGGCAGATGGATCATACAACTTCATAATCGTACGTCCAATTGTCGTCTTACCTGAACCTGACTCACCGACCAAGCCAAACGTTTCACCTTCATAAATATCAAAAGTGGCATTTTGAACGGCTTTCGTCTCATTACTACGGCCCTTGTTAAAAGTGATATCAAGTCCTTTGATTTCAACTAACTTCTTCTTTGCTTCAGCCATTAGTTGTTGTCCTCCGTTCCAAGAACTGCCGTTGCGTCGACGGCGACTGCCTGCTTACGGTCAGCCTCTGGGTGTGCCGCTTGATAACGGGCCCAACGCTTTTGTACTTCCAATGGTGGCACAACTTCTGGTGCTCGTTCATCCAACAACCACGTTGCCGCAAAGTGTGTTGGTGACAATTGGAAGAATGGTGGCTTCTGCTCTTCATCGATTGCCAAAGCATACTTGTTACGTGCCGCAAACGGATCACCAACAGGTGGCTCCAACAAATCTGGTGGCGTACCAGGAATGGCTTCCAATTCACCACGTTCCGTCTCTGTCGTTGGCATTGAATTTAGCAAGCCCCATGTATATGGGTGTTGTGGGAAGTTAAACACTTCATCCACTGTACCAATTTCAATAATCTGACCCGCATACATAACTGCAACACGGTCAGCCATTCCAGCCACAACACCCAAATCGTGGGTGATGAAGATGATCGAAGAATTGATTTCCTTTTGAACCTTCTTCATCAAGTCCAAGATTTGCGCTTGAATTGTCACGTCCAACGCGGTTGTTGGTTCGTCGGCAATCAACACTTCTGGTCGGTTAATCATCGCAATCGCAATCACGATACGTTGACGCATACCACCTGAGAATTGGTGTGGATAATCATTGATGTGCGCTTCGGCATTTGGAATACCAACTAGCTTCATCATTTCCAACGCCTTGCCCCAAGCTTCCTTCTTGCTCATCTTCTTGTGCTTGATGAGCGGCTCAGCAATTTGTTGACCAATCTTCATCGTTGGATCCAATGATGTCATTGGGTCTTGGAAGATCATCGCAATTTCAGCTCCACGCAACTTTTGCATTTGGTCTTCTGACTTACCGATAATTTCATCGCCACGGAACTTAATTGAACCGTGTTCCACTTCCGCATTCTTGGCTAGCAAGCCCATTAGTGAACGTGTCGTGACAGACTTACCTGACCCAGACTCACCAACGATAGCCAATGTCTCACCCTTGTACAAATCAAAAGAAATGTCGCGGATGGCTTGCACCTTACCGTTGTAAGTCCTGAAATTAATTTTTAGGTCTTCAACCTCAAGAATTTTTTCTGCCATTTGCTAACTCTCTTTCATTAATCCTTTGTACGAGGATCAAAGGCATCACGTAATCCATCACCCAACAAGTTAAAGGCAATCATAATAACCGCCAAAATTACCGCTGGAATAATCAATTGATATGGATAGAATTGTAGCGCCTTTTGACCATCGTTAAGCAACGTTCCCAAAGATGCCATTGGCACTGGAATTCCCAACCCAATAAATGACAAGAGGGCCTCGAAGAAGATTGCTGATGGAATCGTGAACATCAATTGCACGATAATGGTTGAACTCAAATTTGGCACCAAGTGACGCAAACCGATACGCCATGCTGACGATCCCAGGGTGCGGGCAGCCAAGATGTAATCTTGCTCTTTAATCGTCAACACCTGCGCTCGAATCAAACGCGCCATCGATGTCCAAGATGTCATGGCAATTCCCAAAGCAATTGAGAACATACCTGGCTTCAAAATCAAAATCAACAAGACGAACACAACCAGGTTCGGAATTGATGAGATGATTTCGATGATTCGTTGCATCACAACGTCGGTCTTACCACCACGCCAGCCGGAAATGATTCCGTATGTCACACCGAAGACCAAGTCCATTGCAGCCGCAATCAACGCCACTTGCAATGAGATACGCGTACCGTACAACACACGCTTGAAGATATCACGACCAAATTGGTCAGTTCCAAACCAGAAGTTCTTCTTCTTTGAAACACCCGCTGAGTCATATGAATCAATCTTCACACCATCTAACTTTGCGTGTCCCGTAAATCCTGGAATATCACCCAAAACACCTGGCAAACGTGGTGGTAGGTTTTGCAATGTCACATCTTGGTGTGATGTAGCTTTTGAATTTGCAATTGGTGTTGAACCAAAAGCAACGACGAACACAGCAACCAGTACCCACAATGAGATAAAGGCACCCTTGTTCTTCTTTAGTCGACGCCAAGCGTCTTTTGCGAAGCTCAATGAAGGCTTCATAATTTTTTCGTTATCAACATGACGATCAGCTGGGAGCAGCTTAAAATCATCTGCCGTCAAATTTACTTGTTCAGCCATGCGCTTCTCCTTACTTAGCCAAACGGATACGTGGATCAATCAATCCATACAAGATATCCGTAATCAACAACACAACCATCAACATCATGGCGTAGACGATTGTTGTTCCCATGATGATTTGATAATCGTTCGTCAAGATTGAACTAACAAATTGACTACCAATTCCAGGGATTGAAAAGATTTGCTCGATAACGATTGAACCCGTCATCAAGTTAACTGCCATCGGACCAATCAACGTTACCAACGGAATCAATGAATTACGCATTGCGTGCTTCCAAATAATTTCACGTTTTGACAATCCCTTGGCACGTGCCAATTCAATGTAATCAGATCCCAAGACATCGACCATTTCAGTTCGAATGAATCGCGCTGACACAGCCAATGGGCTCATCCCCAAAGCAATTGTTGGCAAAATAGTTGATGCAAAGCCCTTCCAACCGGCGATTGGCAACCAACCCAACTTCAAGCCAATCCAGTATTGGAGCAATGCAGCGAAAACGAATGATGGAATTGAAATTCCCAAGACGGCCAAGATTGACAACGCCGTATCCGTCTTTGTGTTACGACGTACCGCCGCAGCTGAACCCAAACCGATTCCGGCAATCACACCGAAAATCAAAGCTTGGATACCCAATTGTGCTGAAGGTCCCATACGTTGTGCAATCAACGTTGAAACTTCTTGGTTAGCAAATTGGAATGAGACCCCAAAGTCGAAGTGCAAGGCATCCCACAAGTATGTGACGTATTGAATGAAGATTGGCTTATCCAAGCCGTATTGTGCTTCAATCAACTTTCGTTGCGCTTCAGACAAGCGCTCGGCGTTAGCCAATGGTGATCCTGGCATCAACTTCATCAAGAAAAATGTCGCTGAGATAACCAGCACCAGCGTCAGCAAGATGATTGCTAGACGCTTTAGAATATATTTGATCATAGCGATGACCTTCCCCTACTATTTTGCTTTCTACTTCTAATATGAAAGAATCGTGTTGCTTATGAGATATAAGCGTTTGGTTTCTTACAAAACTTGTATCTTTTATTAGACTTTTATCATTTTAACAGAGATATCTACAATGTAAAAGGCTTTGTTAGCTAATATCACATGAGACTCTCATTTTCTTAATAATTTTGAAGTTGTTTGCGTTTACATACGTTCGATATCATAAAAACATTCATTCTTTGTTTTGAACGGGCACAGTGGTGTCGTGCTATCGCACGAGGCATGGGTGTGGGGGATTTGCTCCGGCAAAGATGACAGCTGGGAAACTCCGCCGGCGCGAGCACCGGCTAGCACCCAAATAATTGTGCTAAGGGTCTGGGTCCGTTCGCCTTATCTAACCGGCGGTCGGCCGAACTTGTGAGTTCCCCACCTGTCATCGCTACGCCAATCCCCCACACCCATGCCAGCAGCCGAGATATTCTCAATTCGTTTGATAGACATCGTTAAGTTGGCTGTTGCATGTTGTCCTACCGTTATATTTAGTAGCACGTTGACAAACTTCACCATCAGAGAACATCTTGGCTGCTGCAACAGGCGGGGCTGGTATCCGGAGCGTTCAAAAATCGGCAACATGCCGCATGGCCGGCGCTATTCAGAAAAGCCCACACAGGCCTTGAGGCTTTAGGGGGAATTATTTGCCACGCTGAATGGCGTCCGCGCCATTCGGTTGCCGAGTTTTTGAACAATGGCGTAGGATACCAGCCCCGCCTGTTGCTCGTGCGATAGCACCAAACACTAAAAGAAATCACATCGCAGCAAATGCTCCGATGTGATTTCTAAAAGATTTAGTTCTTGTATGCCCACTTCCAGTCGTATGGTGCACCAGCTGGGTTTGTGACAACACCCTTAACTGATGTACGGAACAACGTTGCATATGAACGGTAGTACAATGGCGCCACACCGACTTCCTTGTCGATGATTTGCTCTGCTTGCTTGTAATCGTCATAACGCTTCTTTTCGTCGTTCACGTCAGTCGTCTTAGCAGCTGACATCAACTTGTTGTATTCAGCGTTATCCCATGAACCGTTGTTGAATGAAGAATCCTTCGTGTACAAGTCCAAGAACGTTGATGGATCACCGTAATCGGCACCCCAAGCAGTGATTACCAAATCAAACTTCTTGTCTTGTGACAAAGCCAAACGTTGCTTAAATGGTACGACCTTAACGTCGATATCCAAGCCGTCCAACTTTTCCATTTGTGATTGCAAGAATTGGGCTGAACGCTTAGCTGCATCAGTGTCATCTGTGACCATTTGCAACTTCAACTTCTTCTCGCCGACTTCCTTCATACCTTCCTTGAACAACTTCTTGGCCTTAGTCTTGTCGTAAGCAATGGCACCCTTTACTTCAGCTGCCTTAGCAAAGTCCTTACCAGTATTAGGATCTTGCGCCAACTTAGTTGAAGTAAACGTTGTCGCAGGTGTAGCCGTTCCCGTCAAAATCTTATCTGACAACGTCTTACGGTCAATTGCGTATGACAAAGCTTGACGAATCTTTGTGTTGGCCAATGCCTTCACCTTCTTCTCGTTAAACTCCATGTAGAACGTTGACGCTTGTGGGATAACCTTATAAGCCTTGTTCTTCTTTGAAGCCTTCACTTGGTCAGGTGACAAGTTCGTAAAGTCGACCTTGCCTGACTTGTACAAGTTGTAACCTGTGTTTTGATCCTTGATTGTTTCCACAACAACCTTAGGCGTCTTCACAACCTTGGCATCATAGTACTTGTCGTTCTTAACCAATGAGTACTTGTTGTTTGACCCAGTCCAGCCCTTCAAGATGAATGGACCTGAAGACAACGTGTACTTTGCAGCTGTACCGTACTTCTTACCTGACTTCTCCACAAACTTTTGGTTTTGTGGGTAGAAAGGTGCCATCGTCAAAACTGATTCAAGTTGTGGCATTGGCTTTTCCAACGTTACTTCCAACGTTGTATCGTCAACGGCGTTAACCCCCAACGTTGACAAGTCCTTTTCTTCACCAGATTGAATGGCATCTGCATTCTTAATTCCTGAGAACAAGTAGGCATATTGTGATGCCGTCTTAGGGTCATTCGTACGTTGCCAACCATAAACAAAATCGTGCGCTGTCAAAGCGTCACCGTTTGACCACTTCAAACCAGAACGCAACTTGAACGTGTATGACAACCCATCATCAGACTTCTCAACTGATTCAGCCAAAGCAAGCGCAGGCTTGTTTGACTTGTCGTTACGGTACAAACCGTCACCAGTTGCTTGCAATGCGTCAAAATCAACCGCAGCTGTAGACTTTGATGGATCCATCGTGCCCAAATCAGCCCCTTCAGTCCAGTTGATTGTCTTGTACTTAGCTGCGTCAGCCGTGATTGGTGCCAACGTTGAGCCCAAAATCAACGCTGTCGACAACAATGCTGATGTCTTCAATACCTTATTCATAAAAAACTCCCCATTTCGAAAATAGTAAATAATGCCTTTCAATGTTTAGTATCATAGCCTGGACAAAAATGAGAAGCAACGCCATTTTTTAATACAAACTGTGAACTAAATTTGAACACGATCCATTAAAACGTTTAAACCATGCGTTTTTACTACGTTTCTTAAAATGAGAATTTCACTCATTTACAGGCAAAAAATCCAGGAAACCATCCGTATTTTTCTTGCTGTTAACCGGTTCTGCTTTGAGTCTCACAAATAATCTAAAACCGTTCGGCTGCCGACATGAGTGTGATAGCACGACACACACCAACACAACAAAAAACCACCAGCACAAAAGTACTGGTGGTTTAGTCAGTTTAAATTAAGCTGCCATTCGACGGTCCAAAATACGACCAATCTTTGAAATCACGTAATTCAACGCGAAGTACAATACAGCCAACGCAAAGAACATCGCCACAATGGCATTTGGCTCTTGCGCATAAATGATTTGTGCACGGTATGTCACTTCTGGCAACATGATAATCGTTGCCAAAGACGTATCCTTAATCAATGACACAAATTGTGACACGATTGGTGGAATCATCTTCTTGTAAGCCTGTGGCAAAATAATGTGCCACAAGGCTTGCTTGAAGCTCAATCCGTTCGACAATGCACCTTCTAATTGTCCCTTTGGTACGGCGACAATTCCTGATCGAATAACTTCTGCCAACATCGCTGACTCAAAAATTGTCAAAGCGAAAATCGTTGACGTCATAACGCCCAAGTGAATGCCAATCTTTGGCAAGGCAAAGTACGTAAAGAAGATAATCAACAACAGTGGTAGGTTACGAATCACGTCAATGATAAAACCAACAATGCGTGATAGGTACGGAATCTTGACGTAACGGATAACACCAAGCAATGACCCAATAATAAAACTCAAAATGACTGAGACAACCGCTACTTCGATAGTGACCCATAGTCCCATCAACAAGAAGCGGATGTTAATCCATGAGAACGCTGATAAGAATTCTGCCATGATTATCCCTCCTTATTCAACTTGTTTTCCAAGTAGCGCATGTAGTAACTCATTGGCATCGTCAAAATCAAATAGAAGATAGCCACGATGATAAATGGACCAAACGTATCAAATGTCTCTTGCGAAATCATATTTGCTTGGTACATCAAATCCATACCGGCCACGAAAGCCAAGACTGATGAGTTCTTAATCAAATTAATAAATTGGTTTCCAAGTGGTGGAATAACTAACTTAAACGCCTGTGGCAATACCACGTAACGCATTCCTTGCCACCAAGACAATCCATTGGAAAGCGCACCCTCCAATTGACCATTTGGCACAGCATTAATTCCGGCGCGCACGGTCTCAGCAATAAAGGCTGACGTATATAGCGTTAGGCCCAACGTTCCAGCCGCGAACCCACTAATTTTTACAACGTTCGCAATCACCACATAGAAGAACATCGTAATAACCAACAATGGAATATTACGAAGCACTTCAATATAAATACGCCCAATAATATTGGCCGCCTTATTTGGCACAACTTCCATCAAAGCAAAAACAGTTCCTAGAATCAGTGAACCAATCAACGCCAATACTGACGAGGCGATCGTCCAACCAAATCCAGTTAGGAAGTCATGAGCGTGTGTTTGAAATAATGACAACATTACTTAGCCAACTCCTTCCAATCCATTCCCTTAACACCAGCGAACCACTTCTTGGCTAGCTTGGCGTAAGTACCGTCTGATTTGATATCATCAATCGCCTTATTAACAGCCTTGACTAACTTAGGGTTGTTTTCATCCATAGCAACGCCATATGGTTCCTTAGTAAAGGGACCACCGACAACTTCCAAACTCTTCGAGCCGGCAGCCATACCATATAGGATACCGTTATCAGTCGTCAATGCATCTCCTTGACCAGCCTTTAGCGCTGTTAAAGCAGTTGCATAATCAGACAAAGCAACAACCTTAGCCTTAGGCGCGAACTTCTTAACAACCACCGCTGAAGTTGAACCAGCAACGGCCAAAATACGAGCTCCTGGCTTGTTCAAATCGTAAATATCCTTAATGCCACTACCCTTCTTAACCAAGATAGCTTGCCCCGCATTAAAGTAAGGCTTTGAAAAATCAACAACCTTCTCACGATCCGGTGTAATTGACATTGTGGCAATAATCGCGTCGATATTACCGTTCAACAACATCGGAATACGTGTTCCAGATGTAATTTGCGTCAATTCAACCTTTGCTTTTGGATTAACACGCTTCGTAATTTGCTTCGCCATATCAACGTCGAAGCCTTCCAACTTACCAGTCTTGATATTCATCAAGCCCATTAACTTCGTATCACCCTTAACACCCCAGACCATCTTGTCTGACTTCATGATACGATTGTAAGCTTCGTTTTTCTTATCGCTGGCATGCACTGGGGTTGCAACCACACTCCCTGCTAGCAAAGCGACGGCGGCACCAGCAAGTACCGCACGCCAAGTACGCTTAAACTTGCGACTCATACTCCGCACCTCCTAGTGAATGATTTGTGACAAGAATTGACGTGCACGTGGCTCCTTAGGATTTGCAAAGAATTCTTCAGTAGGAGAATCTTCCAAAATTTGACCATCTGCCATAAAAATAACACGATCGGCAACTTGCTTAGCAAAGCCCATTTCGTGTGTCACAACCAACATTGTCATACTTGAATCCGCCGCGATTTCGCGCATAATCTTCAAGACATCGTTAACCATTTCTGGGTCCAAAGCTGACGTTGGCTCATCAAACAACAAGGCCTTAGGCTTCATTGCCAATGAACGTGCAATCGCAATACGTTGTTGTTGTCCACCTGAAAGCGTTGACGGCATCTTGTCAGCCTTGTCAGCAAGACCAACTCGCTCCAACAATTCCATTGCAATCTTCTTATTTTCAGCTTCGTCACGCTTCAAGACCAAACGTGGTGCCAACATAATGTTTTCCAAAACCGTCTTGTTTGCATACAAGTTAAAGTGTTGGAAAACCATGCCAACATTCTTACGCGTACGGTTCATATCAGTTTGTGGGTTAGCCAAGTCTTGACCGTTAACAATTAATTGGCCTTCTTGAACAGGCTCCAAACCATTTACGGTGCGAATCAACGTTGATTTTCCTGAACCAGATGGGCCAAGCAAAACGACCGTTTCACCAGCTTCCACGTCAAGGTTAATATCCTTCAAAGCGTGGAAATCTCCATAGTACTTTTCGACGTCCTTAAATTCGATCATCGACATAATGGTGTTCCTCCTTATTGACAATTTTCTCAAAAATCATCATTCAATATAAAATGACCCGTCGCGATTTTTCGTGACGGGTCGCTATGTTTAATAATAGTCTGTAAGTAAGACTGGTGTCAATTATCTTGTCAGGTTTCTTGACAATCACCTAACCGGCTTACTTTTGCTTATAAGCTAGCTCAACGGCTAACTGATAAGGCTTCGTTGTTTCTTGTAGGTTCACGCGACCACGTACATGGCCAACGCCACCCGTAATTACCGCCGATGCGATAAACAAATCATAATTCTCAAGGGCCAACTCAACTGGCTGCAACCCAACCGTTTTAATCCGGGCAACACGCTGCGCAAACATCTCGTTCAAGCCACCGTAAACTGCCAAGCCACCACGCTCATGCTCCAAGCGGAAGTATGGCAATGGTGTACCCGGATGATTAGCATAAATGACATCGTTACCAGCTGCCAAATAGGCTAACTGATCAGCTTCCGACATGCCGCTATAATCTTGTTGGAACATCCCACTAGCTTGTAGTTGCTCGGCAACTTTCGTTAATTCTGCTTGCATATCAGCGTCAGAAATTGCCGTTGCTGGTAACACATTTTCCTTGGCGTATAATCCGTTTGCTGGTACATAAGGCATTGCTGTTTTGATAGTCTGACTTTCCTCAGCAGGCCGGCCACCCAAAACCTTTTCAATCTTTGGCGAAATATCCCACTTCACCGTTTTCTTCGTATAGTAGTACACCATATTCAGAACCGCAAAATAGGCAATCACGATGAAGGCTAGCATCAATACTGCCCCACGAAGGTAGGCCCCATTTTCAATATGCTTTACGCCCAAGTACAGGACATAAAAATCTCCTGCCGTAGCCAAAACTGAATATACTTGCCCTTTCCACTTGGTATTAACATTAAAGAACCCCAAGTAGTGGTTTAACAAATCTAAAATAGTCAGCATTAGTTTGTTGCACCTCCGTTCGCTGTCGATGGTGTTGTTGCTGGCGCAGTTGAACTAGCCGTTGATGAACTCGTTGCGCTTGAGGCCGGGGCACTTGAAGCACTCGACGTGACGGCACTTGAACTGCTTGCCGGACGACTCGTCTCGCTCGACGAACTTACCCGACTATCAGTCGTATCTTTATTTGTCGATACCGTACTTGCTGATGACGACTCCTCTTGTTTACGAGACGACTCTGTTGTGGCAGACGAGTCTGTCTGACTATCACTGACGACCCGACTCGTCGATGTTTCAGCAGTGTCAGCGGACTTACTCTCTTCAGACTTAGCTGGCGCACTTGTTGATGTCGATGATGACACAATGCTTGAAGAAATTTTTGCCCCATTCGATGTATTCGTTGAAACATTAACAATTGCGTTAGCTGCACTCAACGCCAAAATAATTGAAACTAGTGCAACCGGCGTGATAACGGGTGGTGTTCGATATGCCATAATGTTCCTCCTACCGTGGCCAATTATTCTTGGACAACTTGCTTAACAATTTGATTGATTTCTTCTTTGGTGGTTTCCCAATCGTCATTAATCACGACATGGGCAACGCCGCGTAACGCATCAGGTAATGCCGCATCGCGTTGATATTCTTGACTAGCCAACCGCTCCTTAACCGCAGTCACATCATCCCCACGCTTTTCTAAACGCGTTAACAAATCATTTTCTTCGCTAACAGTGAGATAAATAATAACCGCTTCATCGCCCAATTCTTGCGCATATGTAATCGCGCCGGCCGTATCCAACACGATGGTAATGAATGGATTCTTCTCCCATGCTCGGGCTAAGCCTTCATGGGATGACCCGTAGTGATAATTTGAATACGTCACACTCTCTAAGTAATGATTTTGTTTAAAACTCGCTTCAGTTTCAAAATAGTAATCAACTTGATCAACTTCACCTTCGCGTGGTGCTCGCGTGGTGTGCGTAATAACTTTTGGCATTTCAAAGAATTCATTGAGGTAATTTGCAACAGTGGTTTTGCCAGTACCGGTATTTCCAGTTAGCACAAATACTTTACGATTCATGGGTTTTAACGACTCTCTTTAAACTTAATTATTTCCATTATAAAACCCCGAACTTAAGTTGGCTTAAGTTCGGGGTAAAACGTTAATATTCCTTACCGATTGGGAGACGCATCACCCGCCCAATCATCATCGCCAAAACGACGACAATGACCACTTTGATTAAAGTTGGTATGATGAAGGCCACCAAACCCGTTGCCATCGCATTCGCCAATGGCATCTTAGCCGCTACTGCAAGCCAAACCGTGCCGAATCCCAACTGCAAAAACGCTGCAATTAGGTTCCAAGCTGTCAACGCATACCACTTGGCGCTCAACTTAATACCCCACCCAATAATAAGTGGGAACAAGAGCATCCCAATAAGGTAACCACCCGTTGGCCCGATAACGATACCGACACCAGAAGTCCATCCTGCAAATACAGGCATCCCGACTACCCCGAGCAATAAGTAAACCGCCACGGCCGATAACGAAATCGGTAGCAATGTCACCGACGCAACTAACGGTACAATCATCGTTTGTAGGGTTAACGGCACAATCCCCGTTGGAATTGACAAAGGTGCCAATACCGCAATCATTGCTGCAAAGACGGCGGCTAGTACAAGCTGTCGTGTTTTCATGAAATAGTCCATCCTGTCATATTTAATTTCGTGATTTCACCAGAATAGAAAGTTTGTTGGCCAGTATCCGTTTGCACAAACAAGCCACCATCATCCAGCACATCTTGAACACGCCCCTGGATGATTTGTTTGCCAACAACCAACTCAACCTGTTGACCAATTACGAGTGATAATTTGCGATAGTCGCGCATCACATCACGGGCATCTAACGAAAAATAGCGAACAAAATAATTTAATAGCGATGCCACCAGCTGTTCCCGATCAACTTGTTGATCAGTTAACGCGCCGGCCTTTGCCTGGATGTCAACCGGATAATCGGTTGGGTTAATATTCAAACCGATGCCAATAATCAAATGATTGCCGACTGATTCAACTAAAATGCCGGCCACTTTTTTATGCTGATAGTACAAATCGTTGACCCACTTAATGCCAACTTGCACACCCAATTCAACTGACAATGCGGTGGCTGCTGCCACAGCTGCACTTGTTGTCACCTGACCCGGATTGAGCGTTCGACTATCAGCCACTGGCCAAATCAAAGTTAGATAAACACCAACTTGATCTGGCGAAAAATACTGTCGGCCATGCCGACCGTACCCTGCCGTTTGTTCGTCTGCCACAATTGCCACTGGCGTCTTCAACTGTGTATTCCCAATCAACCGTTTTGCGGCAGTATTGGTTGAATCAATCGTGGCATAACTTGTAATTGTCACTGGACTTAAGGTTGTCAATCGTAATTGATCCATGGTCCATCCCTCCAAACTTTCTAATCCCCATCATCACAGTTAGTCATGGCGTTCTCTACCAGCATAACCAACTGTTCCTATCATACCATGTACACACACCAGTCAGGTTACCCGCTTTAACGCAAAAGGACTAGCCCAGAAATCTCTGCACTAGTCCTTTTGCGTTAATTATTCTAATGAGGCTTGCTTTTCATAAAAGCGAACCCGATCGACAATCGGTTGCACTAATTGACGATAACGACTCACTAAATCGATTTGATTTGTGGTCGTTTCCTCTAATTCTTTCACATGTTCTTCCGCAATCGCGCGACCAATCTTTTTAATCCACCAAACCGATAGTCGATGCCAACGTCCCATTTTGTCATGGTTTGTCGCACCCCGTAGTTGAAAGAAATCACCATACTGTTGGACAAGGTAATTAAAATTATCGACACAAATGTGTTTGAAATAAGTCGCATCAATCGGATGGAGGCCAACCGTGAACAATAAAATATGTTTATCATACAGCGCCGGAATCAGCGTATTTACTAGATTAGCAATTTTAACGCGGCCATGAAATACTGGACCACCAAAAACAATCGTATCGTAAGTTGTTAAATCCAACGCGCCGATTTCATCAAGTCGATACAAACTAATCTGCAACTCATTTGCAATCCAGCGGGCATATTTTTCAGTATGCCCGTAGTGACTGTCATAAATCACAACCGCACTCATTCACGTGTCCTCCCCATCTATCTTTCTGCCACTATCATACAAGTTGTAAGTTGATGACGTGTGCAAAAGTTTCGAAGATAGTGTGAAGTCCGACAAAAATCATTACTTATTCAATAAGCCCTTGAAAAAGTTAACAATTGGATTCCAAATATTCGTGACAAACCAGTTAGCGGCTTGCTGAACATCCTCTGAATTCGCAAAATCCTTCGCCTTAGCCATCGCATCCCCAGCTGAGTTTTCAAGCTTATTTGATAGGCTCTTAGCATTATCGACGAAGCTAGATGAGTCAGAAATTGGGGCGTCCGCAACGCCTACCAATGCTTGCGCCATCGTTTGTACCGCCGCGTCGGACGTCTTTTCGGCAATACCTTGCTTATCCAAGTTAATGTTTAATTGATCAATTGCAATATTAATTGTAATGTTTTGTCCGTCTTGCTTTTTCTCAGCCAGTTCACTAGCTGTGTTAGTTACTGCTGACGTCAGCTTACCAGGGTAGGCCTTATCGTCTTTGTTATCATTCACGGCATCCGTCGTAGCGGCTAGCATGTTATTAGCTGCCGACGTATTTTGTTCGTTCAGCGTGATACCATCCGTATCCAAAGCCTTATAAACACCAGCCAAGGCTGCTTGCCCAGAAACTTGTTGGTTTGCTGTTACCGTAATAATCACATCTTTTACACCAGCCATCGTAGCTGCCATCGCATACTGTTGTGAGGTTACTTGCGTAATATTATCCTTACCATCGAAGTTCTTAATGTTTACCAGCGTCCCCGTACCAGGTTCAGCCGGTGCAATGGCAACAGAACTAATCATCGCACTATCTGCCACGCCCGAAAGACCAATGTATGATGCGTCGGCACCCGTTGTTGTTAATTTTTCATAGCTGTCTGTCACTCCCAGCGTTGTCGCAAGGGCACTTTGATCTGAGGCCCCAGCCCCATACACAACATACGACTTTGATAAGGCCCGTGTTTGCACGTTAGTTGTTGCCGCTGCTTGCACAGCGTTCGGTTGCACCAGGACGGTCGCCGTCACTGTTGTTGCCCCCAGCAAAGCCGTTGCTAGCAACGTCGTCGTTATAATTTTCTTAGTTTGCATCGTTATTTCCTCCGATACCATCGTTTTCATCGTTACATAATTGTAACATATCGCGCCTTAAACAGAACTTCAAAACGCAACGCGCTTAGTTTGTGAATTTATTGTGAACAGTTTGCACGAAGTTTGTGTATTCCGCTCACAAACAAGGAAGAAAAGAGTACTATTATAAGGTAATATCTCGTTTAGAAAGTGAGGCAATTGTGACATGGCGATTCAAAAATCAAGTTTGCTAACAGCAACCCTTCTATTGGCTAGCGTCTTATTCGCTAGCCCTGTGTTAGCTGATGACACGACAACCGCAGCATCATCAGCAATAACCGTCAGTGTCGTTAGCGACAATACTACAGATCCTGCGACAAGCACGGCAACGATAGATGAATCAACAGCAGCCACGCCAATTGTTTTACCAGCATCAGCCAAGTCTGAAGAAGAAACCAGCACGGCCAGTGAAACAACCGCTACTCCAGAAACGTTAGAGGCGTGCGTACCAAACACACCGGTCGTATTACCTGAAGAAACAATTACTGATTTTGTACCACCCGTTACCGAAACGCCAGTTGAAAGCAACCCTTCTGATAGTAACAAGGCTAGCGAAGTCGTTTCGTCAGAATCAGTTGGGCAAGCAACAACACCAACTGAAACCGACTTGGCTAATAAGGTCACAACTTCAGAAACACCGGTCCAACCCATTACTGACCAGTCCGTTACACAAACGCAAAAGGTCACGACTAGCAAAACGTCTGACGCACGGACTGCGACAACGCAACGAACGGCAAGTGCCACTACACCGCGTACTTCAGTCACCGCACCAACGACGGTCACAACTAGTCAAGCTACAAATCAACAGGTTACCGCTGTTAACAGCAGTGATGCACAACCCGCACAGCCAGTTGCGCTGACCACAGCAGTTGCGCAAGAACCAACCGATGTTGCCCCAACAACAAGTCAAACGGCACAAGCGGTGGCTAGTTCAACAGTTAAAGCAGCTGTTACAACTGCCACAACGCATGAAGCAGCCACCCTTGGCACACCGTCAGAAAGCCAAGCTAATACCGTTGCGCAAGAGCCAACCACAGCAGCCACGGCAATTCATGAAGTGGCTGTCCGCGCTGGCCAAATGGCAGATGACATGCTACCGCCTGGCGCTTACCAAATGAATTGGGGCCCGGTCGCTATCACCACATTCTCAGTTGCTTTGGCTTCTTGGATTATTGCTTACTACACAATTCGCCGACGCCAAGCCGACCGTGAACGTGATATTCTTAGTCACTAATGTTGAATAACTAATAAAAACCGCAATGATTTATTACG
>NZ_AEKT01000018.1 GCF_000193635.1 Weissella cibaria KACC 11862
GGCTTCCGACAGATAATCGTCGGAAGCCGTTTTTACTTAGTTTTTGTGATTGTAAACATAAACGGTCAATGGTGCAAAGATTGCAACCACCAGTACGCCAGCTCCTAAGACTATCCAAGCTTGTGTTGGCCAAGCCCCGTGGTTAAGCATCATGCGTGAAGCTTGAATAACATATGAGACGGGATTGATGTTTACCAAAATTTGCATCGCATGTGGCAACGTCTTAACTGGCACAAATGCACTTGATAGGAACGTCAACAACAACATCGTAATCAATGACACACTTTCCACCATTGTTGAACTCTTAGCCAACATGCCGTATAGCGCGAAAATCCAGCTCAACGCCCACCCTAAGAAGACATCTAGCACCACGACAACAATGACCCAGCCAAAGCCAGCAGCAGGTCGCCACCCCATCAAGAAACCAGTCGTTAATGACGCAACGGCCGCAATGAACAAGCGCAAAATATCAGCGAGTAGTTGTCCAGCTAATGGTGCGATATGTGCAATTGGTAATGACTTCAAGCGGTCATAAATACCTGAATTCAAATCATCGCTAATCTGGGTACCTGAACCCGCTGCCGCTGAAATCAACGCCTGCATCAGAATACCAGGCACAATCGTTGGCAAATAAGCGTGTACGTTACCGGCAATCGCCCCACCAAACAAGAAACCAAACATCAACATAAACATCACCGGTTGCACGATGACGTCCAAAAATTTGTCTGGGTTGTGGAGCGTCTTCAATAAGTTACGATATGCCATCGTCGCAATATTTGCAAATACATTCGTCTTGTGTGGTTGTACATCCATCATGATTTTTGCCTCTTCTCTTAATTCTTACCAACCGTCAATGCAAAGAACACGTCATCCATTGATGGCTGTTCAACTGACATGTTTGTCATCGTCACGCCCGCTGCCGTAATGGCTTGGAGGACCCCCGCAACGGTATTAATATCATCAATTGCCACTTCAACAACATTACGGGTTACTTGCGGTGTTGCCGGTAAAGTGTTCGCCATCACACCACGCGCTTGTTCTGCTTGTGCATCGTCTACCACTTCAACGCGTAACTTAGCACCACCAACTTGTGCCTTCAATTCAGCCGGTGTCCCGATACTAACCAACTTACCGTGGTCAATCACCGCAATACGATCAGCCAACTCGTCCGCCTCTTCCAGGTATTGCGTCGTCAACACGATGGTTGAACCAGCCGCAACTAATTGTCGAATGGTAGCCCACATCTGCGTACGTGTACGTGGGTCCAAACCAGTCGTTGGTTCATCTAGGAAAATTAAAGCGGGACGTGTAATTAAACTAACTGCCAAATCCAAACGTCGACGCATCCCACCTGAAAAGTTTGAAATTGCTTTATCAGCTGAATTTACTAGTGAAAATTCTTCCAGCAATTCAGCCGTCCGAGCTTTCGCTTCCTGGCGTGACAAACCATTCAAGCGTGAAAAAATCATCAGGTTCTCGCGAGCAGAAATATCTTCATCAACCGATGCATACTGGCCAGTTAAGCCAAATAATGAGCGTACCGTTTGTGATTCTGTCTTCACGTCGTGACCAAAAATTTTAATGTCGCCACTTGTTGGTTGGAGTAACGTCGTCATCATACGCAACGTGGTCGTCTTGCCGGCTCCGTTGGGTCCTAATAAGCCAAATACCTCGCCACGCTTAATGTTGAATGATACTTGATCAACCGCCGTTTGTTGACCAAACGTCTTCGTTAATCCGTTAATTTCTACTGCATATTCTTCAGTCATGATAATGCCTTCTTGTTTTTAAAATTAATTATCAGGGTACCTGACGAAAATAATAATAAGGGTACCTGATTAAATTGTCAACAACTTTGTTCAGGTACCCTGTCTATTTATCGTTTATTAAGCATTGAAAGCCTGTTATACTGGCTATAACAGAAAATAAAGGACGGCGAACATCATGGCTGATTTAATTGAAAAACACCAATTGGCGGCAAAATTATTTGAATTTACTTCATTGCAGCACTTAGCTGATGAACAAGTGGAACGTCACTCGCCTGTTTTTCGTGGCCAAAACAAAGTCCTTGTCGCATTAAGCGAAGGTGATAATATTTCGCAAAAAGAGCTTGCAGAACGCCTTGAAATGAGTGTTCAATCAACTGCTGAATTTGTTACCAAGCTAGTGAAAAAGGATTTTGTGACGAAAACAAAATCACCAACTGACGGTCGCATTCAATTAATTAAATTAACTGAAAAAGGGCGTCGTGAAGCTGAAAAAAGCTTATTTTACATTCCTGAATATTTGGATTATCTTGACCCTGAGGATTGGACACAGCTAGCAGCGATGCTAGATAAAATGAACGACGGCATTCGTGATCATTTGAAGATTGATGGTATCCAAAACTTGGGTACTCGGATTATGTTGAGCCAGTTGGATCGTAAGACTGAAATTGATAATAATGAAAAATAGCAAAAACCGCGTTGGAAAATTATCCAACGCGGTTTTCTGTTTATAACTATATCTTATTAACTACTTGGCGATTATTGCCGATTTCTCGACAAAATGACAGATATATATTACATAAAGCAAACTATATGTTACACTCTTGTTAGTTATAAACGTAACGGAAGAGGAATGGCCATGAATAACTCTGTACGTAAATACAGAACATTAAAGGGATTAACCCAAAAAGAGCTCGCTAACGCAATTGGAGTAACGCGCCAAACAATCGCTCTGATTGAAAAAGGGACCTATAACCCTACTATGAAACTCGCAATTGCGATAGCAACACAACTAGATACAGACTTAAATTCACTTTTTTTGAGGCAAGATACAGATGAAACCAACTACTGATGAGAGAATTATCCAGAAAGACAATGAAGTTGTTACGCGATCATTTGTATTTTTAGTTCTACTACTTATACTATTTCTAGTGTCTGCGCATTTTTTTAAATCCGTACATGACAATCCTGAAATAACAATATTCACAATATTGATTGCGACGTTGTTCTATTCATTAATCGACTTCTTCATTTCAAAAACTTTATTTGCTGATGTACAAGATACAAAGGATTTAAAATTGAAGTTAAAATCACTGACATTCGATATCATCGTCTTCAATATTGTTTTAATCGGTCTATCTATGTTTCATGCAATCGATTTGAAGTTTAGTGGACTATTCCTTATCGCACTTCTCGTAATGGATATCGTACTTTTTATACTAGGATTTATCATTCTAAAACTATGGCTTGTTTTTACTGAGTAAACCACCGCAAAATAAGGCGCAATTCTGTCACTTTGGAAAGAATTGCGCCTTTTAACTGCATTCAAAAAATTATTTTTTAATCCTACTTAGCAACTTCAATCGCTGCCAGCACTTCTGCTATCGTACGTACCTTACCCAAACGAGGAAAAATGACTTCGACGGATGCGTTGTGACCTTGATCTGTGCGATCAGTCATTGCTTCTGGAACAAAGACCAAGTTATACCCATGTTGTGCCGCCTCACGGGCTGTTGTATCCACCCCAATTGACGTTGCAATTCCCGTCAAGATAATTGTATCGATACCCCGTCGACGCAATTGCACATCTAAATCCGTGCCATAAAATGCGCCCCAATTATGCTTGTTTACGACCGTTACATTAGTCGCCGTCTCATCAGCGGCAATATCCATTGCTAACCGTGTCGCTGCATCTGGTAATGGCTTTGCGACCTGATGTGGTGCATCTGTCACTGGATTCATACCTTCAGTACCATCATTCTTTACTCGCACAAGAACAATTTGGGCGGGCGTATTTTTCAACGCTGCCGCTAATTCATTGTTCCGTGCAATCACTGTTTCACCGTCATTAGGCGTCGTGACCCCGTTACGAATAATGCCATCTTGCACGTCAATTACGACCAATGCCGTACGCGCTAGATCAAAATCTAAAGCCATCTCACATACCTCTTCGTTCTTCGTATTAGTAATTTTCAGTGTATCACTTTACGAAGCGACATCACAAATGAAGATATTGTTTCACGTGAAACACACTAATAAGCAAACCAAACATAGCCTGGTTTCAAGATATGCTGACCACTTATTAATGGCTGGCCTTCATTCGGCACTTCAGAAATTACCAGATGATAAGCTACTGCTGGTTTATTCGTTGTGTACAGCGTTGGTAACATTAACTTAAATGTCCCCGACTTAATCTTAGCAACCATTTCGTCAAAATCATTATCTAACTCCCAGTCCGGCAACGTATGCTGTTGGCGCCCATCCGAGAATCGTAGGCCTTCTTCCAATAGGACAATGTCATTAATATCATCGATTGAAATATCCATTTCTAAGTCAGCTTGTAGCATTTGCTCCAGTTCTGATTTATTAGCTACAAAAACTTCAACTTACTCGCCAACTGTTCATAATTTGAGTGACCCTTTAACGTTAGTTTAGTTACAACGTCCATTGCTTAAATCTCCTTTTCTATTTCAACTAGTATCAAAATTATAAAATTCCACCGCGACATTATTTGTCGTTATTATCCTGACTATTTAAATCGGATTCCGTTAGCTTTTCATACGCCTCCAGTATGAAACCAAATGACATCATTAATACAAACATGAATGCCATCCCCAAAATGAATGTCTTTAACTCATGAGACTGGCCTAACAACGCCGCTTGCCTCATGAATCGCCAAATATAAGCACCAAAAAGCAGATTCAACAACAGCGCGATGCTTGCTTTTTGATAGAAAACAACTCTATCTTGCCAACTATTATTTTTAAACATATTCCTCACCTTTACGCACCAACATAATGACCCCAAACTGATAACACTTCAATCATATGATCGGCTGGAAACACCTGGTATACCACCCGATGTTGAACGTTCAACCGTCGTGAAAAAACTCTACTTTTACGGCCCGCAAATACCTTTAATTTTTCTGCGTCAGCCATTGGTTCTTCCTTAATATCGTCCAGTACGTTATTTAATTTTTCTGAAAAACCTGCTTTTTGCAATTGTTTCAAAGATTTCTTAGCCAACGTTGTGCCTAGTTTAATTGTGTACATTTTCCATTCTCACTTTCGCATCTCAGCTTCAATCTGGAGTAGTTTTACCCGATATTGAAATCTCAGAATGACAACTACTCCTGCAACAAATTCTGTCAGGCCGAAGAATTTCCAAGCAAGTATCAGAACTACCCGCAACACTTGTTCATGCGGATACATCCCCATCCAACGAAACATTAATAACACCAAAAATGTCGTTCCGTATATCACAATTAACTCTCTTAAAATCATGGTTACCGAAAGTTGCAACCAACGTTGTTTATATTCTTGTCGCGTCATTTTATTGATTCTCCGTCATATCTCATTCGATATGCTCATCATAATGAAATGACGCGACATTATTTGTCGTAAATAAAAACAGCGTCCAAATGTATGGACGCTGTTTCTGAATGCAGCTATTCTTGTGTTTAATTTACTAATATATATATCAGAACATCAAAATTTCTCTGGATAAATCATATACACAGACTTGCCACTTATACTTAATTGCCGCTTAAGTTGTTCATCTGTATTTATGTCCCCATCAATATTCACCTTAATAAGTGATATTCTATTCTCATCAAAATTGAATGAGTCGGTTTGAATATCGTCTAACGTAAGTACATTTTCCCGCGAAAATTCATTCACCATGTTATCGACGTCGCCACTAGTTAAAAATGATCCGGATTGAGCTATCAATCTTTGATGAATATTATTCGCTTTCACTGCATATGTGGTTAACAAATCAGACGGAACAATTTCGGGTTCAAAATTTCGTACATATTTTCTAACTTCATGAAGTAATCGATGTACTGATTTGTGCTTCTTAGTCTTAAAAACATGTTGTCTATTAAATCTTCTCGTCGAGATTAGTGTTTGCTTTGCTAATGTCAACAAATTTTTTCTATCACTATCATCTAAGGCTGCCATCGCAGTAACTATTTCAATGGCATCACTATTATTTGTCTTCACCCTAGAACTCGGTACAATAATCCAGTACATAGCTCGATTATTATCGTTCTCCTTTTGCCCGTCTAGTGCAAAAAACAAAGCGACCAAAATATCCTCTGTAATATCAATTAAACGTGTAGGAATTCCGTAGTGTTGCATCACGCTTAGATGGCCCAAATGATTTTGTGATTGACTAAATAACTCTGGATGCTTTTGAAGCGCCCTTTCATATTCTTCATTTTCAATCAATTTGTTTTTTTGTATGCGTGATATAGCTGGTCGAATATCCCACTCTGAGTTACGTTGGCCTCGATAATACACTTCAAGTCCATTTGCCCTATCAACGGCAGCCATAATCTCATCATTAATGTCATAAAGATCTTGTAAGGATTTAATCTTCCGAATCATACATATTCTCCATGCTCAAAAGTTCGCTATTCTTAACATAATTCATAACTCCCATAAGTTTCTGATCATCAAAATCATGAAGAACATCATTTATGATTACCTCTACATCTCCTGTAGACAACACTGCATTTACATGGAAGTTATCAGACGAGAAGATTCCCCCATAAGATTCTGTATAAGAAAATGATTGAATATCGTCCCACAAAATTTTCCGTTCGTCGATTTTATAAGGATAAAACTCCGAAGGTTCTTGCTCTTTAAGAAGGTACACCCCTGCCGTTCTTATATCCGTGCCCCCACGACTCTCCCAAATGACAACTTTGCCTTTATTAGCAATTGAATATTTCCCAATCCAAGTAGAATCACCTTCAGTTGAATTTTCAAAACCAGCCCCGCCATGACTCCAAATAGTCTGACTTTTTAAGAAACCAACTAAATCAAATTGGTGCAAACTGACTTCATCTTTTAACGCAGAATCAAACATCCCCTTCAATTCATAATTTTCGTCAGCCAAAAATACAGGTCCATTCTTAACATTTGCATGCAAAATACCAAATAATACGTCAACAGCTAACCCATTAGATGCCTTAAAATCAGGATACATATATGTCTCAAGTGTTCCATCTATCATCTTTAAAGTGATTGTATGCTCATTGTTTTGCGCCTTGTATATGTAAGCAACATTATCAAACGGAATTTTTGTAACAACGCCCCCCTCGACATATAAAACTAGCTCCGATAGTGTAATCGCCATACCAAAGCTACCCATATATGATGCCTGCATTACCACATCATCAAGTTCCGTGCCGTTAGTAACGTTGACCGTCTCCCCATTATAATCAAAGCGCTGGTAATTCCAGCCTTCCATTTCCCATCCATTTATTCCAAATGAATATTCGTTCCAAAATTCCTCAAATTTATCCAGAAAAAATCCTAATCGTTGTTCTCTATCCGGCCAACTTTGTGATGCTTTCTTTTCAGATTCAACCTTATCATTTTCTTCTTTTTCAACAAGCGCTGCCTCATAAGGTAGCACAATCGCATCACTCCCCATTGTCGCAACCTTAGCGTTAAGTCGATCAACAACCGCCACCTTGTCTCGCTTATTAAGATTAAAACTGTCAAACAAGTCTTCATATTGGTTATCAGAAAGGAATGATAGTTCTCCTGACCTGAGATAAAGATACTCGATTACGGCAGTATAGATAGCCCGAGACTCCTCTCGATCATCAATGTTTATAACTTTTGTTACATCAATAGTTTGTGGCGACTTTTCAATCTTTAAATACGCCGTCAAAGCCCGCAAGTAGTGCTTCTGCGCTTCGCTAGTTTGAACCATTTGGCCCAATGAATATAACATAGAAATCATAAACCATTTAGTGTCTTCGTTTAAATCCTCTCGAATATCTAATTCATCCACCAAATCAAATAATTTTTCACGCGCGTCTGATTCCAACATATCATGAATTGAATTAACATCGCCTTGGAGATTATCGATACCTGTTTTTAAATTATCAGAGACGTTTCCGATAGCCTTATCGACTTCATCAAACTTTTGACTGGCAACCTCTGCTGCGTCAGCCATCCCACGCTTATATTCTTTCTTTTTTCCAAACCCAAACAAACCCATTACTCATTTTCTCCTTCGTAATACACTTCAATATTTCTCTTTGGAATTTCTAACTTTTCACCTAACACTTCATCAGCCCAACCGTTTTTAAGGAACTCTTCCTTAACTTGACTGATGAACTTCGCATCTGAAAAGAGTCTGACAATCGTGACTAATAATCCTCCTATATCCAACTTATTCACCGCGACACCTGCTGTAGTCGGATTTGAAGCAAGTATCGCGACGTACACAACATTGCTTAACGATGCAATTGTATTTGAATAACTCAAAATTTTACGTGTTTTAACTTCAAAGAGTTTAATATCGCCGTCTTTTGATTCATCATACGTCAGCCGATGAATCATCCCTATTAACGCATTAATAGCTAATGATAACGAAGCTTGTCGACCAACAGTCAACACATTTGCCATATTCAAACCATAATCAGACAGTGTTTGTGCAAATTGTGGACTAGCGACAGCCAATCCGGGTAAGGCCAAGCTTTTTTTCGAATTAATATCACTTTTTAAGTGCATGCCTTCCATTAGCAGAGCTGCCGCCAGAATAGGTAATTTGTTGGGATTTCTAAACGGATCAATCAATCCATGTTCGATTACAAGTCGCGTTTGTGCATTTTCAGAAAAAAAGTCGCCTTTACCAGACACTCCAAATTGCCCATATCGCACATGATATGAGTGGAAATTAGCTAACGTAACCGTTCTAGTGGCGATATTAGCGGTACCAAATATCCAACCCAACAAAGGATCATGTCCCAGCGTTGCAAACCGGTGTCCATTCCCACCACCAAGATTTTCCCCAAATAACTTTGAACTGTTCTGCGTATCAAAAGGGACCGGATTATTTAAAATTTCTTCTACTGAACTTTGATAATAGCCACTGCCACGTAAATCCCGATTATAAGAATGACTTCCTGCAGCTGCTTGATCATTAGGCCGGCTACTTTGCGTAAAATTATTAGGGATTGCATACTGCCTAACCACTTGCAGTGCCACAGCCGTCATCAAGAAGCTCATATCTTTTTTGTTAAGTTTTGTCTTTTGACTAAATTCACGATCTAATCGATTTAATATTTGATCAGTGTCTTTAAGAACTGATGAGACACGTTGCACCTCATTTTGAACTAAGCTTAAATCGTTCACTGAGTCTTGCAAAAAATCAAACGTTCGATCTGACTTCTTTTTCATAGCTTTGATTTTATTTAATCTATTCATTTTCTCTCTCCAAAAAACGCCACTATTTTTAGTGGCGCTCGAAACCAAATCATATTATCATTATACTAAAATATAAATTAAGAATTTCAACAATATGTACCGGGTCAAATTCATATAATGGTTAGAATTATGGAATTTTATCCTAAATACGTATCAAAAATAGGATATTCATCCAATGAGCAAAAATAACATCAGTCGACCACTCCATCTCGCCCTAAAATTATTGGCCGGCGAACATATCTTCCCCGAACAATGGGCAATCGAAAATGACGTCAACATCCGATCAGTGCAACGCGACATCAGTAACATTCGCGAATCACTCGATAGCACCCAATACCCAGCTAAATTAACGAGCGATAAGCCATCAAAAAGTGTCTATCTTGAACGCAAAAACACTTTTGACAGCCCCGCAGCACTCACACTGGCAAAGCTTGTTCTCGCCAGTCGCGCGTTTAATAAGGATGAAATGGAACAACTCATAGCCAGCATTCTCGGCATGATGAGCACTGACGAAGCCGATCAAATCCGCACCACATTACGTAATGAACAGATTGCGTATACGCCGGTCTCCCACCATAAAGATTTAATCAACTTAGTCTGGGATATCAGCGGTTATATTGATGCTAAGCAAACAATTGCGTTCACCTATACCAATGCACAGGGTGGGAAGAAGAAATTATTCGGACTCCCCACTGGTTTGCTGTTTGATACGTACTACTTCTATGTCATCATCCACTTTCAAGCAACGGAGCACCACGCTGAACGTGACGCTTACTATCGTCTCGATCGCTTTGATAGCATTGAGCCAGAAAGTCGCCATATTGCTTATCCGTATGGCGAACGTCTCGAAGAAGGCGCTATTCGGCAAACGAACAACCTCATGCAAATCGGCAAGACGATTCAAGTCGAATTCGACTACACTGGGTTAATATCGGCCGCTCTAGATAAGTTCCCCAACGCCAAAATTACACGTGAAGGAACCACAGATATCCCCACTCGAATTCGCATTCCTGCAGTGACTGATGCCGGCTTTAAAATGTGGGCTCTCAGCCAAGGCGCCCGTGTAACCGTGGTCTCACCACCATCGTTACGTGACGCGATGATGCAAGAAATCAATCAAATGCTCACCCAATATCAAAACTAGCGAAACACCCGTCATTCTTGGCGGGTGTTTTTGCTTAGACGTTGTGCCTTTAAATCGTTAACTCCATACGTTGCTTCATGACGCTCGCCAATTTATCCAGAATTTCTTGCACATCTTCGTCATCTTCATAATCATCACGTGCGACAATGTATTCATTACGCAACTCAAACTCTCGACTGACCAATTCTTCAATGCGCACCAACCGGTCTAAAACATTCACCGGTACATCCCCAACCACTTGGCGAATTGCCTTTTCGCGAGCACCAAAAATACCCGCTTCCTTCTGCTCATTCAACTGCTGAACGGTTGGCGTTTCATCAGCAATTAATTCATTGAACATTGGCAACTTGCGTAGTGCAGCCATTTGATCATTACCAAACAACGACCACCCAAGCCCTTGTACCATGGGTTCCGCCTCATATTCACCTAACTTAACCAACTTTTCGACTGCATTATTCTTTGCCATCTTATCTGACCTCTTTCCTCTTGTATAACCACATACTACAAAAATCACGCGACACTATTTGTCGTTAAAAGCGATGTAACCACCATTCTTCAACATCCAGTAACACGCTAACTGGCGTTTGATATGCCGACAGCATAATTTCAGTATCAGCTGTTTTGTCTTGCCATTGTTGTGCCCGTTGGAACGTTTTATCTAAGCTGAAGAAAGACAATACGATTGTTAATGCCGCTGAATTCCCGGCCATAAAGGCCCTTTCATCGTTAAACAACGCACTGTCTGAATCATCAACAATCTGGACAGTCGCACCCGCTGCTTTCAAAACAGATGCGTACGCTGGCATGAATTGTTGTTGGTAACCAACCAACACAATATCCAAACCAGCTAGCGTCTCCTTGGGATGATCAACCATCAATCGTGCCTGGGTTGCCATTGCATCCGTTAAAAATGACGCATAGTCTGTTATCTCAAAACGGTCGCCATCACCAAACGACCCCGTTATTAAATTGCCAACAAATGCTACTGCTTCGGTATCCATAATTATCACCTCGCTTTACTTGATGACATCAGTATAAGCAAGGCACGCGACACTATTTGTCGTTGAAACAAAAAGATCAGACTTATATCTAACAGTCTGATCTTTTTAAAAACTAATCGACATCATCTCAGGCAACTAGACTAGTCAAATCATCTTTAATTGTTAGTTAGCGCTCGTTGTAACTCCTCGACACCAAACGTCTCTTCCAAATAGCGTCGTTGTGCATCAACCTTCCCCTGTAACTCAACCAATTCCTTTAAGGAAGCCGTTAACTCACGTGCTGCCTGTTCAAGCGCCGAGACTTGTGGTGCTTCATCAAACCGGTCAAATGTCCGCCCGTGTGTCGCCACATAATGACCAGCCAATTGGTCACCACGGTGGGCACGTTCCCATAGCTCATTCACCCAACGACTTCGGCTAACGTTGCCGTATAGCCCATGCTTGCCTGTCCCCATCTGGTCAATCGCCATCATCAACTTCACCGTCGTAACTTCACGTACATCACCATTAACTTGCATCTTTTCGATACCGTCCAATAAAAATTTGCATAAAAAAACGACACCCAAAACCAGTAGGTGCCGTTATCATTAGCACCTATCCGTTACCAGTGGAGCACCTTGCATCGCTGTAGGTTGCTGTCGGGTCATCGTGTGGTATCACTCACCGAACTCTTGATAGGTTATCGTATTAATATGTGACTTTAGCTTAATTGAAAATATAATCGGCGTCAACCCGCAATTAACAATTCGTGTGCTACACTTACATCAAAAGACTCTGGAGGACAATGAGTATGAACATCTCTGTTTCCTTTGATGACAACGGTCTGTTGCCAGATAAGTATGCTAAGTTTGCACCCGCTGAATATCGTAAAGAAGACATGCCAGTCGTTAACTTTCCAATTGCGATTACCGATATTCCTGCCGGTGCCCAATCACTAGCAGTTGCTGTTATCGATTATGACGCCATTCCAGTTGGTGGTTTCCCATGGATTCATTGGGTTGCTGCGAACCTTCCGATTAGCGATGTGCCAGAAGATTTAGCAAACGCCGACATCACGTACGTACCAGGTACAAATTCAATGTACAGTGTGAAGAAAGATGGTAATCCTGAAATCACGCAGTCATATGTTGGCCCTATGCCTCCTGACCAGACGCACGATTACACATTGACGGTCTATGCCGTGGATACAACATTCGACTTACAACCTGGCTTTTTCTATAACGAGCTCCGCAAAAATCTAGTTGGTCACGTACTAGCTGAAGCGTCTCTCGAACTGCCAGCCAGAAGCGAATAAATTCCAAAACTAACAGCCCCAAATCTGCATTCATCAGATTTGGGGCTGTTTTTAATGCTTTGCCACGCGATTCGTTAGCATCATCGCTGGCAAAATAATCAATAGTGCAAAGATAGTCGCATAGAGGAAGCCTTCGTGATAAGCACCAACCAGTTGCGTCGTTTGGGTCACGTGATGTGCCGTTACATAACTCGCAATCACCGTTGCTAAAACAGCTGAACCAAAGGCCGAACCAACTTGCTCAAACAGCTTAGATCCCAGTGATGCTTGTGATGAATCAGCACGGTCAATGCCAACGTAAGCATCAGCTTGGATGGCTGATTTAACAGCAGCACCACCGATACCGCGTACAAATACCACGACAGCGATTAACCAATAAGCTGAATGGGCCGTGAAATAGACGAACGGCAATGTGCTAGCCACTGATATTGTGACACCAATTAATACCACCCAGCGGGCACCTAACGTGTCGATCAAGCGACCGATTGTTCCACGTGAAACGAGCATCCCAATGCTCTGTGGAATCAACGCAACAGCTGCCAGGACAACACTTTCACCACGAACGTCTTGGAAATACAGTGGTAGCAAAATCATTGGGCCACTCGTAATGAAACCTACCAAAACATTAGCAATCATCGCGCCTGTGAAATTGCGGTGCTTGAATAAGCGAAGTGGCATCACTGCGGTATTTGGCCTACGTAGCGCATAAACAACATAAGCACCTGCCAAGAGTAAGCCGATTCCAACCAGTCCCATCGTTGTACTGTTCATAAACGTACCAGCTTCACTGGCTTGCACAATGCCGTACACAATCGTTGACGATGCCGCGATTAATAGCGTGACGCCGACACCGTCGAACTTAGCTGCTGGATTCTTAGGTGCAATCACCGGTACCAACTTATGCAACGCCCAGGCCGCAAGCAATACAATGGGCACATTGATGAAGAACATCCAACGCCATGACACATACTGGACAATCAAACCACCAATGATTGGCCCGGCCATCGGTCCCAGTGTCATCGGCAACCCCACAATTGACATCACACGGCCCATTTTATCGCCACCGAAGATATCGACAAGCAGCGTGAACATGACCGGCATTAATAGCCCAGCCGCAAAACCTTGGACCAGCCGAATGCCAATCAGGGCCGAAATTGACCAGGCACTACCGGCTAACAAAGACGCTAAGCCAAAGACAATTTCGGCCCAGAAATAAACTGACTTACCTGAAAAACGATCAAGTAACCAACTTGAAAAAGGAACTGCGGCGCCCATGGCCAAGATAAATCCAGTCACCGTCCATTGCACCATATCTAGCGTCGTATGTAGACTTTGACCGAGTTGATTCACTGCAATATTAACCATTGTTGAATCAAGCATTGGTGCCATTGCACCAAGTACTAGGACCCACGCCATCCGGACAGCCGTGCGGGGGAGTTCTGTTGAATTTGTCATGTATAAAACCTCATTATAATTAGTTCTTAAGTCGTTGACTTAATTTTGTTTCCTCGTCAACAAAATACAAGTTTACACCTTTTTGTTTCCTTGTCAACAAAAAGAACATAAAAAAATAAGTCACGGTCCTCATTAGAACCGTGACTCTTAATCCTTATCTTGTTGTAATCGGTCGTCAAAGTGGTCTATTAGCGTCTGCGCAAAGGCCAGCATTTGGTTTAATTCAGCGTCAGAAAGCGTTGCAAAAATGGCTTCATCCCGCGCATAAATATCATTGTGCAAGGCTTCGTGACGCCGGTTAAGTTCCTCACCGGATTCCGTTAGGCGAAAATAGCGTTCTTTCTTATTAGCTGGCTTTTGAAACGCTACCACCAAGTCCTTCTCAACTAACTTGTTCATCAATTTTGTCACGCCGCCACGCGTCATCCCCGTCGCTTCCGCTAATTCCGTTACATTCGGCTGATCCAATTGTCCAACCAACGCCACGGTTTCCACCTCAGCATGTTTATAATCTTGAAACTGCGTCGTTACCGCACGCCGATTCAATTGCATAAATTTTTCAACAACGTCCATATAGGCCGTCATAAATAACTCTTCTCGATTTGTCATCCCGATTACCTCACTCCCATTATACAAAATTGTTTCCGTCTAAACAAAAACTGCTCATCGCAATCATGCAATGAGCAGTTTCAATTTTTTTATTACAACCCGAAGATGACCAACAAGATGGCGGCCATGACGAAGTTAACAACCATGAACAACTTCATAAACGTTGCTGATGAATCTGGTTCGATTTGACGGAAGACGCGATAACCAATCAAGTTGGCCATTGACGCAACAACCGTTCCCAATCCACCGATATTAGAACCGATGAACAATTCACGCGCATGATCAGTAAATGTTGAAATCAAAATCGTTGATGGCACGTTTGAGATAAATTGACTCAAGAAGAATGTACCAAACAGTACGTGACTCTTCGTGTTAAACAATGTGCCAATCAAGTTACGGACTGCTTCAATATGTGCCAAGTTATTTGTGGCAATAAAGAAGAATAAGAACGTTGCAAGTAGGCCATAGTCGACCAACTTCAACATATCATGACGGTAAATCAGAAAGGCAATCAGGATAAGTGGAATAACAACGTTGAAGGGCGTCCAACCAAAGATAGTTGCAACCAAAATCAACCCCGTAATGCCCAAGAAAACCAATCGACCATTATCAACCTTATTCGCTGGGCGCAAATTGATATCCAATGGCGTGGCACGGACAAACCGTGTGATGATAAACATCAAAATCAATGACACGACCGTCAAACTAGCCGACCACTTGAAGAATTCACCCACGGAAACGTGGTAGAACCCATACATGTACAAATTCTGTGACTTTCCAAATGGGAATAGAATGGCACCTGAGTTAGCTGCCATGATAATCAATGTTGATCCAATGACTTTCAATCTTGCTGATAAATCCTTGGCCAAACGCAGATAAATTGGCATCAATGTTAGAATCGCAATGTCGTTTGACAAAATCATCGCCCCGAAGAACGACAAGAATGTCACACTAGTCATCAACGTGCGGGCATGGTGGCTACGACTAACTAGCCAAACTGACACAGCGTGCAAAACGCCCGCCCGTTCCAACAATCCAACCCAAATCATCATCGTTGCCAAACTGAAAATGGTGTGCCAATTAACAGCCCCAAAATCAGGTGTGTTAAAGAATGACGTGACAACCGCTAGCACCAGACTAGCCGTAAACATCACGTCCCCTTTCAAGTACGTAAAGATACGATTAATCATGCTTGCGGCTCTCTTCCTCTAAAACCCGTCCATTAGCGTTTGCTAGTCGAATAATTTCATAAGCTTTTGCAGCCATTAATGACGTCAGACCAGCGGAAAGAATCATCGCTGGAACGAGTGCAACTGCCATGCGTCCTGTCGTTAGTTGACTATCTGCATGTTCGTGATGTGTCATGACACAATCTCCTCCAAGTAAAAAACTCAACTTATCTATTATCAAGAAATTTTAACCATTTAGCAAACATTGAAATGTAACATAAACCCCCGTAAAACAACCGTTTTACGGGGGTAATAGTTTAAACTCGTACAAGTTCTTATTTAATTAAGCCTTCGTACCTATACGAACGAACGTAACAACCTTTAATAGGCTGAAACGTTCAGGGTTTTAGCGTAACATTCTTTACAATTTAAATCGTTTTACTACTCTTAATTGCCAATTAGTCGCATCAACCAATCCGCACCATAGAGCATGGCTAAGCTATACGCAAAAATTGATAATGGCTTACCTAACACAATAATCAAGGTAAATTCTCGCCACGTCATCTTCGTTAAACTTGTTAATAAAACTAGCGTATCGTCTGGCGCAATTGGTGAAAAAATCAATAACGCGAAAGTGATATGCCAACCTTTCGAATCTAATTTATGCATATATTTTTGCAAGGTCTGTTCACTAACAAAAACATCAATAATCCGATGACCAAAACGTCGTCCAAGCCAGAATAACGCGAGTGATCCGAGCACAATCCCAATATAGTTGTACAAGAACCCCCACCACGGGCCAAACATCACCACCCCAGCGGCCAGCGAAACGCCACCTGGTAAAATCGGAATAACGACTTGAATAATTTGAATTAAGATAAAGATTAATGGCGCCCAAATGCCGTATCCCTTTAACAAATCAATCAAGACTTTCGAATCGCTGAAAGCCCCCATTTGATAAAGTTTGAATACCGCCCATATCGTTAGTAATATCCCCAAAATTGAGACGCCTTTTAAAATCAGTTTGACATGATACAATTTCATTTCTGATTCCCCCAGACTTAAATTAAACCATGTTTTGGCGCATTTTTCACGAATTTACTAAAGCATTCGCTACTCACAAGATGTTTTCACATTATTTAATTTGAAATATGCGGTATACTGCTCACAAAGCTATTAATTACTATATGAAATGAAGCTTAATGGGGGAATAAATGATGTTAGCCGTCCTAAATTTTAAAAACTTAGTTGACTTTGAAGAACAGTTGCAATTTCTTGACGATTTGAGTCATGCTGATGTCCAAGTCGATCTGAAAATTTCACCAACTTTGCCTGTACCCAATGATTTTGAGAATTTTGAAATCATCAGTCAAAACTTGACCATTAAAGAACGCACGGTCGGCGAAATCTCGCCTAGCGTTCTCCACCACCTTAACATTTCAACCAGTTTCATCGGTCACTTAGAGCGTCGTAAGTCTTTGAACGAAGGTCTGCTAATCGTGCGTAAGCGTCTGGAAAATGCGTTGGAAAATGATATCAAGCCAATTATTTCAGTTGGCCAATACAGTAATTTAGAATTGGTGACTGAAGAGCTTGATATCTTGTTGAAGGATCAACCAATTACCAAGCCAATCATTATTGCTTATGAATCACTTGCATCAACCGAAATGGGGCGTGCACTATACTCAATTGATGAAATTCGCGACGTTCACAATAAAATTCGCGAGTTCATGACGACGCATTACCCAGCCATTGATTACCAATTAATTTTGGGTGGTCACATGGACGAAGTTGGTTCACCAATTGCCAACGCGATTGGCTATGATGGCGTTCTGATTGGTGATCGTTACCACACACTCGCTTCGTTCCAACCCGTTTTGAATGTCCTTAACAACTTAAGTCGATGAAAAAAATAAAAACAGGATGCCGCAGCATCCTGTTTTTATTTTTAGAGAGAGTATTGAGTGAGAAAGAATTGTCTGATGTCCATAATCCAAACTTGGTCTCTACCTCCTTGTTTGGATTAACACGTCCAGAACAAAACTTAAGTAATGAAATGATCAGTGAAAGAATCCCTAATGATTCAGCATAATCGTCTATCGCAGATAACGACCGCAAATCGTCAAACACCTGCCTTGAGTATGTTACCCCAGATGATAACCATGGTTATCAAAAACACCCCAAGTCATTTTTTGTTCCCTATAAAGTGAAACGCGCTTGTGTTTAACGTTTTCCCGTCGTCAGACAACCACGCCGCTTCTCTTTCTCTTGCACGTATTATTTCTATTACATTTATTATCATAAGCGTTAGTTACTTTTCGTGCATGCAATTTTTTTACCCTTTTTTAAAAACAAACAAATGCTAACCGACGCCTTTCATAACGGTTAAACGTTTTAACATCACGCCATTTTATAATCATTTACTCATGCGCAGTACTGAACTAGCCGCCACTTTTATTCGTTAAAGTAGACGAAAAATGCGGTACGACAACCTAGTCGCACCGCATTTTATTTTCTAATTTTTAGCTATCGCGCTTCGTATCTTAATTTAATACCGTGCATCTTTTCAAACTTATCAGCCTTCACGACATTCATACGACGTCGTAACTGCTCAAATTCTAATGATGTGGGCATTGACGTCCAAATAAAGGTGTTTTCAGCCGGAATGTTTGAATTATTAATATCTGAAATCAAAATATCCGTATCATCATCTATGTATTCTGATATTTCAATATTCATCGCTCGCATACCTAAAATCATATCCGTCAAAATCGACTCCAAGCCGATTTGATAGTTGATATCCAACGCAACCTTAATCTTTGGGAATACCTGATGCATATCAAAAATCGATGCAAAGCCTGTATACAACACTTCAAAGAACGCGCCACGGGCTAACGTAATATCAAGATGACGCCGTTCTGCAACATCATCAATAACAGCCAACGCCAATTCTGCCATTAGTGGGAACTGCTCATACGCTGCATCCAAACGCACACGATTACGACCTTCATCCGGTGTTGGGCTTGTTACCGCCGCCACCATTAATTCAAAGAACACTTCAAAAAAAGCATCTTGCTCAAGCGCGGTTAAGTGCGCATTGAATAATTTGTTGTAATGCGTATCAACGATTTGAATAAACGCTGCCAGCATGTTCATAAATAGTGGCGTCATGTTTTCACGCCGATTCATTTCAACGCCGACACCAATGCTGAAGAAGCCCATAACAACATACCGTCCCTCACGATGGGCGTCTTCTGCCGTCAACGTCGGGAAAAGCTGCATCACTAATTGTTCAACGTAAGCCGTCAATTGACGCGTACGTTCGTTTAGTTGGTCATTAGGCAACAAAAACGCATCTACATCATCATTCGAAATCACATGGCCGTGTTGCAAACGTCCTAACCAAATCGCAATGGTAAATCGAATCGCAATGCGCTTGGTCTCACGTAAACGCTCATCATCAGGTTTAATATAACGAGTCACCTCATCCAAGATACGATTAATCAGTTGCTCATCACTGTTTTCAAACGGAAACGCGCGGTCTGCAAAGTAAAGTTGAAAAATACGGAAATACATTGCTCGGACTTCCGATTCATTACCAGCCAACGTATAGTCAGGTGTAATCTCAACACCATGCCCTGCGAAATAATCGTCTAGTTCAAGTTTTGCATTACGCGTTGTCGATACAGTCGTGAGATTACGCACCGCAAAATCATCATATGAAAGAATTGTTTCATCAAACAATTCTTTCATTAATAGCCATGGAATTGACTCCCGCAAATAATTAAGGCGGAACATCGTAGCATCATAATTGCGTTCACGGTTTAATATCAGCGTCTTTTCATCGTCAGACAATGTCACGAACGGCTCAAGATCCGGATAAAAAGTTGCCAAATCCGCCACTAAGTCACGAATCGTCGTTAACGCGATATATTTTGACCAATCAAACGCCTCTTGGACCATCTTAATCGATAACCGTAACTCCGGTCGTTGCATCAAATATTCTAACAGTGCAACTTTTTGGCGGTCTTTTTTCTCAATCATCCACTGCATGTTCCAACACTCACTTTCTCACTACTGAGACTCCCCACTGTCTCATACTCAATTCTCATTACCATCATATAACTGATTTCCCAAAAAATCACGTTGTCGTAACAGGAAGGCCACAAGTGTCCATTATATCGGCCAATAACAAAATTATACCGTGGGACCGATGTAAAATTGCAAAGAAAAGCCCTCATCGCAATATGCGATGAAGGCTATCTTTGTTTCACGTGAAACCTTATTAATGATTTGTTTGTAAGACGTAAACGAACCCAATGAATATTACCGCAAGGGCATACATGATTGGGTGAACCTTCTTACCACGGCCAGTTACCAACATCAAGAATGGGTAAACAATAAAGCCAATGGCGATTCCATCAGAAATTGAGTAAGCCAATGGCATCCCAATCACCGTCAAGAAGGCTGATGCTGCAATAGGGAAATCTTCCCAGTTAACAGCTGCAAGGTTAGCAGCCATCAACACACCAACGACGATCAACGCTGGTGCTGTCACGTGTGATGTCACCACGACTAGCAATGGTGAGAAGAACAACGCCAACAGGAAGAAAATCCCGGTAAAGACTGACGTCAAACCACTGCGTCCACCAACTGCGATTCCCGTTGACGATTCAACGAAAGCGGTTGTTGGTGATGTACCAAGCAAGGCACCACCCAACATACCAATTGAATCAGCCATCAACGCCTTACCAGCACGTGGCAATTCGTTGTTCACCAAGAATCCACCTGAGCGGGCAATTCCAACCAATGAACCGGCTGTATCAAAAAATGCAACCAACAAGAACGTTAGAATAACCGGCACCATTTGGAACGTAAAGACATCCTGCAAGCCAAAGATTGCTTGACCAAACGTTGGCTTCAAGCTTGGCACACCAGCTACCAATGCTGATGGGGCATGAATCAAGCCCGTTAACAAACCTGCCACTGACGTGATAGCAATTCCAATGAAAATTGCGCCAGGAATCTTACGTGCAAACAAAGCAAAACTGACCAAGACACCAAAAATCGTCAACATTACTTGCGGATTACTCCAGTCCCCCCAACCAATGATTGTTGACTTGTTAGCAGAAATAATCCCACCATCAACCAAACCAATCATCGCGATGAACAGACCAATTCCACCAGCAATCGCCGCCTTCAAATCTGCCGGAATGGCATTAATGATGGTTTCGCGAATTCGGAGTACCGTCAAAATCCAGAAAATAACACCAGCCACAAACACACCAGCCAATGCCGTTTGCCATCTAACGCCCATTCCGATTACCACACTGTAAGCAAAGAAGGCGTTCACACCCAAACCAGGTGCAATGGCGAAAGGATAGCGTGCAACTGCGCCCATAAAGATCGTTGCAATCGCCGCAATCAATCCAGTTGCCGTGAAGACAGCCCCTTTATCCATCCCCGCCGCACCCAAAACAGATGGGTTAACGAACAAGATGTAGGCCATCGAGACAAATGTCGTTAGGCCGGCCACAAATTCCGTCCGTAACGATGTCCCTAACTCAGACAACTTGAAGTAGCGTTCAATCATGAAGCATAACTCCTTTTTCATATGCAATTTTTCCTAAAAAACAACTTAACTATTATCGCACGTTAAACGGTTCAATACAAAGGTTTCATTAACATTAATAAAAAAGAGGCCATAAACGACCTCTAAACACGAACATTATCTCGATTTTTCCGAACATTTAATTTTTGAATTGGTCCGTTGGAATCAACGCAAAGATAAAACCAACAATATTAAAGATGATGGCCAAGATTGCCCAAATAACCAGATGCTTCACCCCAGTATCGCGAACTCGTCGCACAATCAATGCCAAATCTGGCAAGATAATTGCCAAACCAAATAGCACCACGATAATCCCGATTGGTGACGTCAGCCACTGATTGTTTTGGGCGCCAACCCCAGCAATCGCGCTCAGCACACCAATAATGATGGCGTTAATAATCGTTGGAATCCAATAATCTGCTCGGGTTGAACGCCCTGAAAAATTAACGTAATTCTGCCAAAATTCCTTATATGATGTCATGATAAAAATCCTCCCAATTATTTACCCTCAAACAATGTAACGTTATTGTAACATTGCGTGGCAGAAATCAGGTACTGAAAAGTCCTCATTAGCATATATTTGTATGTGGCATCTTGCTACAATGATATTAGAGGGTTATGACTATGTATAACGAAAATGGACAAAAGCGTCCTTTAACAAGCTGGGAAACTGCCCGCTTTTTTATCGTCGGGTTACTATTTAATGCGGTCGGCAACGGTTTAACTGTGGCCACAAACATGGGTTCAGCGCCCTGGACCGCTTCCGCAGCTAATCTATCAAACGCCACAGGTTGGTCAATCAGCTTATTTTTATTCTCTTATGGTTTTATCGCGGCTATTTTGAGTTGCCTACTCCTAAAATCTATTGATTGGCCTCGTGTACTTGGTAACCTCACCTTTCTCTTGGCCTTCAGTGTCATTATTGGTCTGGTTTCATCATTCTTTACAGCGCACGGGGTTGGACAACTCCCAATGCTATGGCGGCTAATTATCGACATCATTGCCATTATTTTCGTTGGGTGTGGCGTGTCAATCACCCAGCGTTTGCAATTTATTTTGCATCCCCTCGATGATCTAACAAATCTAACTCGGTTCATGTTCTTTAACGGAAACGCAGGAATTGCGCAAATCGTAAATTTCGCCATTCCCATGGTAATTTCTTTTGCCATGTGGGCAATTACCGGTAGCATCGTTGCCGTAAACATTGGAACCCTGGTTTCATTTTTCTTCCAAGGCCTTGTTATTTCTATCGCTGACCAGCGCGTCATCGGGCATCTCGATCACAAACTATCATTGGCTAACCAGTGATTCACTTACAAATAATCGTTGACACTATAGCATTTGGCCTTATGATTAGTATCAACAAATCAAACCGACGATTTGTTTGACGACAAGTTGTCGGTTTTTCTGACCCATCAGCTATGGAGAAAAAATATGACGCAACGATTTCGACTAAACACATACAGCTTACAAGATTTCACATTAAACGTCTTAAACGGGAATAGCCTAGGTATCATTATCGCGCTGATTCCCGCGGCTTTAACCAGTCAACTACTGACTTTCTTCGGTCAACATCCGTGGGTGACAACCGTTACAATGATGACCAACGTTGCCCAAAGCATGTTGCCCATTATCGCGGCCTTTGCCGTTGGCGCCTTCTTACGACTTGGCACCCTAGAATCCGCTGCGATTGCGTTAGCCAGCATCGTTTCCGGTGGCGTGGTTCATAGCAATAGCAACGGTCTCTATACCCTAGCTGGTTCCGGTGCAATTCTAAACGTCATGTTGGTGACCTATCTGTCAGCTGGCTTAGTCCTGTTGCTCCAAGATAAACTGGGCCAATTGAAATTAATTTTCTTGCCCACCATTGTGCTCTTAGTCGGCGGGAGTATCGGCCTCGTCACCCTACCTTGGATGCTAACGATTCAAGGGTTTATCGGGTCACTAGTTGCCAGTGCGACACATTTTTCACCCCTCCCCATGGGCATCATCTTAGGAATGGCTTTCGCGGCCTTGATCGTGTCACCTTTATCATCGGTTGGCATTGCCACAGCAATCAATCTTGCCGGCGTCGGGGCTGGCGCCGCTAATGCGGGGATTGTTGCTGGTGCATTAACGCTCGCTTGGATGAGCGCTACAGTTAATCCAATTGGCGGCACCATCGCCCATGTGATTGGCTCACCCAAAATCCAAATGGCCAATCTCTTAAAGAAGCCATTACTATTCGTTCCGGTCATCCTAGCTGCCGGCATTACTGGTGGTGTGGCAACCTTGGCAGACATCCAAGGTACGCCCTTCTCCGCTGGTTTCGGGGCTTCTGGTTTGATCGGACCACTAACTGCTTGGCAAGTTTCCGGTCATGACGGCTTAATTTGGCGCATTAGCTTAGCCTACGTGGCAGCGCCCGTATTGACCGCCTGGCTAATGACGGTCGTTTTTGTTAAAAAAACACACCTGATTACGCCAGCAACCGATTTAAAAATTCCACTCTAACGCAGCATCGTCAAAAACCGCAAATACGCTGATTCAAAGTCGGCGTATTTGCGGTTTTTAAACGTGTTCCGAGAGGCTGAACCCGATGTTAACGTGGTTTATGCCAAAATTGGTTTGCGCCTTGGTGCCAAGGCCCATGGCAAATACATCACCACCCAAAGCACACCCAACAACATGATAATCACACTAATGTACAACGCCCCATGACCGAACATATGCTGCAATGGCTCAAGTGGCGACCCCGGTGCTGCTGTATTTAAAAAGAAGAAATTCGTCTGCAGCCGCGCGTTGACCCACAAGACAAACGGCACCGCGCCACATAAGAAGACTACTGACCGCCACAAATCACGCCAATTTGGCACCATTTCACCGCTCACCATCAACATTAACGGATACGTAATCAACAACGCGTGAATCACAAAACTTTGTAACGCCCATTGATTTAAGAGTGGATAATACGCCCAATCCGGGAAAATTTCTGCCGCAACGGCACCCCAAATTGTCAAACTGTATAAAATGGTCTGGGTTGTTTTATTTGGCCGGATAGCATCAATTGCAACCATCATTAACCCAAACCCACATAAATGAAATGGCAGTAGATTAGGGTCCCACTGTCCGGTTGTTGCTAAATAAATATCCTTAAATAATTCCATCGTCCAAATTGCCAACGCAATCCTCCAACGTTGATGGCGCCGCCCGGCCAACGTCAAGCGTTGATAGCGATGTACCAAATAATAAATGCCAATCGCCAACACGCCTAATACCGTGAGATGTGTGCCCGAAAATTGACCAAATCCAATGCCCACTGGTATATCTGGTTGGTACGTTAAATAATAGTTAAACATCCATAATCCCCCATGAATAAGTATGAGAATTGAATAATACCGTTCCTGCTTAATTTACGCTATCATTAGTAGATAACAATTGAGATTCGGGGAAGAAAACATGAAGACCTATGCAATCGTTGGCAATCAGTTCGAAGGCCTTTACACCAAGCCTTGGTCTGAGGTGCAACGCTATACACACACCAAACCAGCACCAAAGTATAAGGGATTTGCCACGCGTGCCGAGGCCCAAGCGTGGTTTGATGATCAAACCGGGGCGTCAGGCAACACGGCTCGCCAATACGTAACCGCCTACGATGGTCAGTTCAACGCCGAGCCAAGCCGTTACTACATCTTTACCGATGGTGGTAGTCGGAATACCGGTAACGTAGCGGGTGGCCACGTCCGTCCAACCGATAAGGCAGCCTGGGCCATCGCAATTTATCGTGGTGATGATATGCAAACACCCGTCTTTACTGACAGTGGCGCTTTTTTCGGGCGAACAAACAATGAGATGGAAATTCTCGGTTTGATTAACGCCTTACTCCAAATGGCCAAGGTCAGTGAGCCAGTAACCATTGTGAGTGATTCAAAGTACGTTTTAGATACGGTAACCGACTGGATGTACAACTGGCAATCAAATGGTTGGCGCAAAGCTAGCGGTGAAATCGCAAACCTAACTGCTTGGCAACAAGTCTACGAATTGGTTCAGCAAGTGCAAGACCGCTTGGCATTTATTTGGGTTAAGGGGCACGCAACGAGTGCGGGGAATATCCGCGTTGATCAGTTGCTTAATGACGCCATGGATCAGCTAAAAAAGTAATCAAAAACAACCTGTCTAGCTAAAAACAGACAGGTTGTTTTTGAATTAAAACGCTGGGAACCCTTGCTATCACTGTTTTGTGATATAATTCACTATCACCTTTAGAAAACCTAAACCTTTTGTCGTGAATATTTTCACAATACAATACAAACCGCTCTAAAAGGCTACTAACGTTCGCTGCGCAAGCGCGGCCTCATCTTCGCATGTCGTCACCAATACCGGTAACTGCAACGTCGTTTGGAGATCTTCTGCCACCACATCCTGATCATTAGCCAACGACACACCAACACCAGTTAATGCGTACAACGTACCATACAAGCGGGCCATACGCTGCATTCGTAGCAGCAACGCCTCCTTAGTTTCAGGCGCCTCAAACACCCCGTGTTCGCGACAACCGCCGTCTTCATAAACCGCGCAGATGACTGAATCTGGTGCCACATTAAACGTTAAAACTGCCATATATGCCCCCAATCTTAACTTTCATATGCGAACAAATTGTAAATCTTTCTAACGCCATCTTAACATTTATGTATAACCAGTTTGTGAAGTTCACAAACTTGGCATATGAAGCTTATTGTACGAATTATCACTGTATACAAAAATACGTTTCAATATGCATATTCTTGCATATTGAAACGTATAGCCGTCTTATTGTTTTCTTAATATTTCATCGAGAGTCAACAAAACACCATCATTATTATTATCGTCTAGGGCAGCAGGATAGCGCTCTAGCAATGAGTCATCACCATTTTTCATTGCATACGGTTGCGCTGCCAAAGCTAACATTTCCGCATCATTTAGTCCGTCACCAAATGCAACCAACGATTGGTCAGCGGTCACCCCGTAATAATCTGCCAGCACCTTAATACCATTGGCTTTATTCACGTCTGGTGCCACGATATCAACTGACCCATACCCAGACGTCGTCACATGGGCGGCTGAACCCAATGCTTGTTGCGCAGCTTGAATAAAGTGATTCGTCTGATGCTCTGCATAGCCAATCGTTACTTTCAAAATTGGTTCATCAATTTCCGCTAGGCTATCAATCATCGTGACATGTGCAAACATCATCAACACTAGTGATTGATGGGCTAAATTTAGCCGACCTTGATCACGCAACATATACACACCGTGACGCCCGGTAAACAAGGCACCTTGCCGGGGATCGAAGGGCAGGTCGGTCACAACTTGCATCATGGTTGCTACCTCTGGCACTTCAAGTCCTGATACTTTCAACGTTTGACCATCCGCAGTCTTCACAATCGCCCCGTTATCAGCTACTAAATCATAACGCCCCGCAAAACGTTTAAAATGTTTATCAATTTGCTCTTCATCGCGACCACTAGCCACGATAAATCTCGCATCCTGTGCCGCTAATAATTGTAAAATGCGATCAAAATGGGCCTCATTAAAACGCTTTACGTCCGTTAAAAAAGTCCCATCTAAATCCGTCGCGACCAAGCTAATTTCTGCCATTATCATTTACTCCCCAATCCAGTTCACTGTTTTACCTTTAATTGTACTTAATTTGGGCCTAGTTTTCCGCAAATAACCCCTAAATTTAGACACGTAACATGTTAGAATATATCTAGTGTACTTTATATCACACATGTACTTATACAATTGAATACGAGGATTTTGTCATGAAATGGTTTAAGAAAATCCGATATTTGTATTTAGCAATTTGGGCAATTATTGCGGTCGTCGCAGTGCTCTTTTTGCCAAACATGTCGGATTTGGCGCAAACAAAGGGGCAAATCTCCTTACCTGCGTCATCACAGACTTCGAAGTCTGCTGACCTAAGTAACATCTACAACGGGGGAAGCGATCAAACTTACGATTTGACCGCAGTTTATACGTCATCAGATGGGAAGAAAATCAGCAAGGCAGAGAAAAAGGATCTTAAGGACACCCTTAAGAACTTGGAACTACGTGAGGAGCAATATGGCATCACTAATCTGACGTCATTTGCGACAAGCAAGTCCGTTGCTAACCGTCTGAACTCAAAGGATGGTATGACAACGCTGGTTCAAATCAGTGTCGACAAGTCTCAAGGTAACGTCAAGGAAGTGGCCAACTCACTGACTGATGCGCTATCAACTGACGGGTTGAAGCTTCGTTTGACTGGTGAAGATTTGATCACGTATGACTTCGCAAGTACGACTCAGACTGGTGTGAAGCGTACTGAAATCATTGCCATTATCTTTATTTTGGTTGTGTTGATTTTGGTATTCCGCTCACCAATCGTGCCAATCGCCTCATTACTGACGGTCGGCATTAGCTACTTGGTCTCATTGAGCGTTGTCGGAAATTTGGTGCAAAGCTTCAATTTCCCATTCTCAACGTTCACCCAAGTCTTCTTGGTTGTGGTGCTATTCGGAATTGGAACTGACTACAATATCCTGATGTACTCACGTTTCCGTGAGCAATTAGGGATTGATGACGATCCGGTTACCGCCGCTTTAGCTGCTCGCAAGACAGCTGGCCGTACAATTTTCTACAGTGGTACAGCCGTATTGATTGGATTCGCCGCCCTTGGTTTGGCAAACTTCCAACTTTACAAGGCAACTAGCGCCGTCGCTCTTGGTGTGTTGGTCATGTTATTCGTGATGAGCACATTGAATCCAGCCATCATGTCGTTGCTTGGTAAGACGTTGTTCTGGCCAAGCAAGAAGTTCAACGAACCTGAAACTAGCAAGCTTTGGACGAAGTTTTCATCGTTTGCGGTTGGAAAGCCAATTCTAACGATTTTGGCTGTCTTGTTGGTGACAGTGCCATTGGCAGTGACAAACAACAAGCCATTGAACTTTAACGACTTGTGGGAAGTTTCTGACGTGTATGACTCAAAGTCAGCCGTCCAAACGATTGAAGATCACTATCCAGCCGGCTACGCATCACCTGCAACTGTGTACATTCACTCAAAGAAGGCGATGAACAACAACGAAGCTTTGGCGATTATTGATAACCTAACTGGTCAAATCAATAACTTGAATGGGGTTGCCAGCGTTGCCGGACCAACCCGTCCAACGGCTGAAAAGATCACGTCACTTTACACAGCATCACAAAGTGCTACCTTGTCAGACAAGCTAGACGATGCCAAGACCGGGACGAAGACCATCAGCAAGTCTTTGACAGATGCTTCAAGTCAACTTAACAGCACTGATCAATTAGCATCAGCCGCTGCGCCATTGACTTCAAGTACCAATGACTTGGCAAATGGTGCTTCAGAATTGCAAGGGGCTTTGTCAACTTTGACAAGCGGTATGCAATCAGGTCAATCTAGTGCTGCTGAATTGTCATCTAACTTGTCAAACGCCGTCGCAGTTGTGAACGGCTTGGCAACAACGATTGATACGTTAAATGCGTCAGTACCAACTTTGACGGCTAACTTACGTCAAACAGCTGACACGTTGGGCGCTGCACAATCAGCTTTGGCCACTGCTAATCAAGGCTTCACGTCAATTCGTGACACCTTGAATGGTGATGCCTCAGTTAACCAAAACGGTAACGTGCAATCAGCCATTCAAACAGCTGGCTCAAACATTGATTCACTAACGGCTAGTTCGCAATCATTGGCCAACGCCAGTGCTATGAACAACGATATGGTCACATCAGCTGAATCAATGAGCAGTAGCTTGTCACAAATTGCTGACAGCGTTCACCAATTGCAAGCTGCTTTGACCCAAATGCAAGCCGGTGCCGGCACACTAAGCTCAAGCTTGGACAGCGGTTCATCTGCTGCTGGTGAGGTATCAACCAAGTCAGGTGCTTTGACATCTGGTTTGTCATCATTGCAATCAGGTCAACAACAATTGAGCCAAGGCATTAGCGATTTGCAGAGCCAATCAAAGGAATTGCAAAGCGGCTTGTCTGAAGGTTCAGATGGTTTGAACAAAATCGGTAAGGGGTTGGGCACAGCCACAACTTACTTGTCTGATTTGAGTAACACGGGAACATCAGTCTTCTATGTACCAGCTGATGTCTTGAAGGGTAAGACGTTCAAGAGCGCTTTGACGAGTTACATGTCAGCTGATCACAAGACGTTGCAACTGCAAGTGATTATGGATGAAAACCCATTCTCACGTAGTGCAATGCCAGTTTCAAAGAACATCCAAAAGGTGGCTACCAACGCGCTTCGCGGCACGAAGTTAGCTGGTTCAGAGGTTGCGATTGCTGGTACAGCTGCTCGTAACGATGATTTGAAGAAGATTTCTGAAGCTGACTTCATCCGTACCGCTGCCATTATGTTGGCCGGTATCTTGTTAGTGTTGATTATCATCACGCGTTCACTCATCAAGCCAATCTTGATTGTGCTTGGTCTATTACTTTCATACGGTGCTGCTTTGCACCTTGGTCAACTATTGATTGCCCAAGTAATGGACACGAATGAATTGTCATGGAATGTACCATTCTTTAGTTTCATCATGTTAGTTGCTTTGGGAGTTGATTACTCAATCTTCCTCATGATGCGCTACCGTGAAGCCGAAGGAAACGCCTCAATGCGAATGGTTACAGCGGCCGGCGTTATCGGTGCTGTTGTACTATCAGCCGCATTGATTTTGGCTGGTACGTTCGCAGCCTTGATTCCATCAGGGGTCTTGTCATTGATCGAAGTTGCTACAGTCGTGATCATCGGATTGGCGTTCTTGAGTTTGATCGTCATGCCATTGTTCTTGCCTGCCGGGGTTGCCTTGGCAAACAAGCTATTGGTTAAGGCCGTTGAAAACGAAAGTTAATTAGGTTTAAACATAAAAAACGCATTCGCGCTAAGCGGATGCGTTTTTTTTGCATATTAGTTTGTTATTGCTGCAAGGTGTCTAGCGCAAGATATCAATTAAGTTCTTATTCGCTGCTTGCTTAGCTGGTAGCAGGCCAAACACAATTCCTACGGCCGTTGAAACGCCAAACGCTAACGCAACCGAAGCGGGGGTGACAATCGCTCTGAACGGCATCGCCATCGATGCAACAGCTGCCACGCTTGTGCCAATAACTAGGCCGATGACACCACCCGAAACCGTTAATATAATCGCTTCTAGCAGGAATTGCATCATGATATTTTTAGGTGTCGCCCCTAATGCCAGGCGCACACCAATTTCTTGTGTACGTTCAGAAACTGAAATGTACATCATATTCATCACACCAATCCCGGCAATAAACAATGAAATACCCGCAATTGCCGCCACAAAGTAGGTAATTCCTGAAATCGATTTGCTAATCCCTTTCAGCAATTTGCCCATATCGATATATTCATAGCGACCATCACGATGATGACTACCTGATTTTTTCAGTTGATGCAGCGCCTGTTTGGCACCCACACTTACCTGAGCGCCTGGTTTAAAAGTCAGCTTAATCCCATTACCTTGTTTCCCGGTACTCGAGTTAAGATACAAGGGCTTCGGCAACCGTGCATCGGCAGCTTTATTATGATAAACCCCAATAACCGTATACGTTGTTTGCTGGACCGTAACCGAAGTCCCGACGGCATTCGCAGCCGTCGTATACATCTTGGTTGCTAACTTATCCGACATCAACATAACTGGATTCTTCACTTCAAAATCGTAAGTCGTCAAATTTTGACCCGCAACAATTGGTTGTTTAACGGGCTTGTTAACCAAATCCGCCGTCATCGCTTGCTGACTATCATTAATAATCGCGGTCATGCCAATTTTCTTCGTTTGTTGCAAAATTTCGACCTTCGCAACGCCCTTGAGATTAGCGTCCATCAACATAGTGACATCCCGATTGTCAAAGCCCGGTTCATTTAAAAACATATCGCGTGAATTGTAGTAAATCTCCGCCGTTTGTTGCCCGGTTTGGGTCGTATCTAAATCCCGTAGCATCTGTTTTTTAACACCCGCACCTAGTGACATAATCGTGACGACTGACGCAATGCCAATGATAATCCCGATAGTGGTTAAAAAACTCCGCTTCGGATTAGCAATCAAGGCATGCCATGATGCCTTCACTAATTCAGAAAATCTCATGATGACACCTCCGAATCTGCAATAATGCGACCATCTAGAATTTCAACCGTCCGCTTCGTTGCTGCGGCCACATTAGGATCGTGTGTGACTAAGATAATCGTTGTGCCTTGGTCGTTCAACTCTTTAAAGAGTTGCATAATTTCGGCTGAGGTCCGACTATCTAATGCACCTGTTGGCTCGTCCGCAATCAGAAAACTTGGATTGGCAACCAACGCACGCGCAATTGACACACGCTGTTGTTGTCCACCAGATAGGGCGGTGGGGAGCTTATCACCTACGTCAGGCAGCCCAACCCGTGTTAACTGTTCATCAATCCGGGCCTGCACTTGGCGTCGTTTTTCACCGGCATAAAGTAAGGGGAGGGCAATGTTATCGCTCACCGACATCGTCCGAATCAGCTTGAAATTTTGAAAAATAAACCCCACGCTGGCATTACGGAAAGGCGTTAATTCCGCTCGTTTTAATGTTTGAATTTGTGTGTCATTAAATTGATACTCACCTTCAAATTGATCATCTAAAAAGCCAATAATGTTAATTAACGTCGACTTACCTGATCCTGATTGGCCAATAATTGAGACATATTCACCAGCATCAATCGCCAAATTAATATCATGCAAGACATGAAATTGATTGCCACCTTGGCTATACGACTTATTGATATTTTTTAAATTAATCACTAATCGCCACCTGTGCCGCATCTTTTAACTTATTATCCGGGTTCATAATAATGCGTTCCTTAGCTTGTAGGCCGGCCGTGACAACTAAATAACCATCCCGCTTTTCAGTTGTCACTGGCGTCTTACGGGCTTTACCCGCAACGTAGCGATACACATGGCCGTGTTTAACAGCTGCCGTTGGTACCCGAATCCCATCTTGCGGCACTGTGATTGTCAGTGATTGACCATTCATAAATTGCGTCGCATCCAAGTTATCCGTTGTAAATGCGTATCGCGCCATATTTTTACTGCTTTCTTTCGCCGGATTGGTCGATAAGAAATTAAGGGTGGTTTTTGCTTCGTGTTTCGTTGCTAAAGCCTTAATGGCAACATCGCGGTGATCTTTGACTTTGTCGTAGTCGTACTCACTAACCAAACCAGTTGCTTGTAGTCCCGAACCGGTAATGGCCAATTGTACTTTACCGCTCTGATCATAACTTACTGAAATTCGTCCATCGTACGGGGCCGTCACCTGACCATACTGACTATTTTGTCCACGCTGTAATACTTGCTGACTCGTTTGCACATCCGCCTGTGCATCAGCTAAATTGCTTTTTGCATCACGCAATTGCGAGTCCAAGTCTGCCCGTGTTGGATCATCTGCAGGCAACTGGTGCAGTTGCTGTGTCAATTGATTAATTGTGTTTTGCGCACTTGTCGCTACCCGATTGCCCTTATCAAGGGTTGCTTGTTGCTCAGCTAAGTCCATTGATTTATCCAAAAAAGTCGTTAGCAACACCTGACCAGCGGTGACGGTATCACCATTGGCAACGTTCAATTGTTGCACTTTCCCCTCAGGAATCGTTAATTGTTGCTGGGCTACTGGTGCCACCTTGCCAGCCACCGTAAAGGTTGACTGTTTCACCGTTGCCACCTGATAGGTTGGCGTCCCGGCCTCTTTTGTTGCCTGATGATCAGTCACATACAAGACTGTTCCGCCGATGACTGCGGCCCCTAATGGTACCAACACTATCCCTAATTTAACGCGCTTACGCATATCACATATCCCCCAAAAATATTTCTTATCACCTAAATACAATATCATACATCGTATAATATGCGAAAGTTTTCTGTCATATTTTTGAAATTTTTGTGTTCTTAATGTCAAAAACAATCGTTTTAGATGTTATTTGTAACAAAAAACCGCCATGCAATTTAGCACAGCGGTTGATAAGTAAATTTACCCGATGATAACTTCCTCGGTCGGATATTGAAAACTGGTTGGCTTTTCGCGAATATTCATCACGGAAAACATCACCGTGTACAAGCCGACACGACCAATGAACATGACCATCATAATGACAATTTTCCCCAACGTTGTTAAATGGGGCGTTAATCCCAGTGAAAAACCGGTTGTTGAAAAGGCTGAAATAACCTCAAACACAATATATTCTAAGCCTTCGCCCTTCGGAATCGTTTCGGTAATACTCAAGAAGAGCGACACACCAATGACAAACACAATAGATATCACTGCTAACATCATGGCCTTAATGACCACTTTTTGACTGAAGCGCCGACCACCAAAATTAACTTGCTCCTGGCCACGTAGCGCTGCCATTGATTGCAACCATAAAATTCCCAGCGTCGTTGTTTTAATACCACCAGAAGTTGATCCTGGCGTTCCACCAACAAACATGAGCAACATGATAATCATCAGACCAGCGGCCGTTAAATCACGTAATGGCACAACTTCCAACCCCGCAGTTCTTGGCACAACAGCTAAAAACAAGGTGTCCATGATGCGATGCCAAAGTGACGTTGACCCAGCTAATGGCGTTAGCACTTTTTCCGTGAATAAGAAGAAAACAAACGCTAAACCGGTTAACCAGGCTGACACGTGCAAGGCCACCCGGGTGTGCAAACTCAAGCGACGCTGCTTGCGATAAAGTAATAAATCACGCCAAACCAGGAACCCCAGTGATCCAGCCGATATCAGCAACATCCAAACAACCAGAATATACGGATCATTCCGTATAAAGAAGACTGGTTCGTCAAAGAATGTAAAACCCGCATTTCCAAATGCTGAAATTGACGACGCGATGCTTAAGAAAATACCGTGGCTGGCGCCGAAGCGGGGAATGAAGTCCGGCATCATCAGGACCGCACCTAGTAATTGAATAACCGCTGACAGTGAGAAGACGTACGATAACACACTTTTCACATCGGCTAAACTGCCTAGGTTTAAGGCCTGTTGGGCCATGAGTCGCGCTTTTAAATCCAAGCGTTGTCCGGTAATCGCAAACAACAACACCGCAAACGTCATGAACCCAAGCGCGCCAATTTCAATCATCACCAAAAGGACAATATGCCCAAACAGTGACCAGGTCGACGCTGTGTCTAACACCGTCAAACCTGTAATCGCCGTTGCCGAAACGGCGGTGAACAAGGCGTCCATATAATGAACCGTTACCCCCGCTTTCTGCGATATTGGTAACATCAAAATGCCCGCGCCAGCGAAAATAATGACTAAAAATCCAAGGGTCAAAATTTGTGGCGGGGTCATTTTGCTAAGTAATTTTCTCATAAGTTAAGTATCCCCCAACTTTCTTTATTATACAGGAGTTGAGGCTTAGTTTTGCACAGATTTTTGTGGATAAAAATGGTAAAAATAAACTGTTTTACCCACATCCTGTGGAAAACTTGTGGAAAAAAGCCCGATTTGTGCAACGAAACCCACTATCCACGGGGGAAAACTCAGTGTGGATAACTTGTGTGTAAATGCTTGCTACATGCAAAACGCCCATATAAGGGCATTTTCAACCGAACGTTAAGTTTAACCTTAATCAGTAACGGGTTTTTATAGCTAACAGAATGTTATTTCGCGTTATCGTTCGTCTTTGGGCGATTTACACGCCTTTATATCGGTTGTTCATTCATAAAATGCGCTTAATAACGAATGTTGCAAACTTACATGTTATCAATTTTTGTATCTTTAGTTTTCAACAAATTCCAGGGTGTGCAAAACTATTTTTAGTCCGCAGCGATCTGTGGATTTTTTGGCATGTTTTTGTGACTAAAGGCCGATATTGCAACGTTTTAACAGTTTTACACACTAAAACACCCATTCTGTGGATAAATGTGGATAACTTTCCCCAGAAATCGCTCTAAACTTTGATATAATAAGGTTTGTTAGATATCCACAGCCCGTTTTTAACATGTGGATAAGCCAAAAGTTGCGATTTGTTTAAGCAGTTATCCACACCTGTTTAAAACTTCGAAGAAAGCACTAATTTGATTAAGGAAAGGTAAAGACCATGAACGTAAAAATCATCGGCGTTGGCAAGCTAAAGGAAAAATATTTGAAAGATGGTATTGCAGAATACGCCAAGCGTTTACAAAAGTTTGCAAAATTTGAAGTAATCGAGGTCCCAGATGAGAAGGCGCCCGAACAACTTTCGCAAGCCCAAATGGATCAGGTAATGGCCAAGGAAGGGGAACGTATTCTTAGCAAGATTAAAGATAAGGAATATGTTTTTGCCCTCGCCATTAAAGGGAAGGAACGCAGTAGTGAAGAACTTGCCGCTGAAATTGATAAATTAGCGCTACGTGGCGATTCAGATTTAACCTTTGTCATCGGTGGTTCACTGGGCTTAGCGCCAGAAGTCATTGCCCGTGCTAATACACAAATTAGTTTTGGTCGCTTTACTTTGCCACACCAATTGATGCGTTTGGTTTTGACTGAACAAATCTACCGTGCCTTCATGATCAATCAAGGATCGCCTTATCACAAATAAAGCGTTTAACCGTTATTTGTATTGATATTATATTTTGATTCGGCGACTTATATCGTTTAACCAAAAGAAATCTTACAAAATGACATTAAATTTTATGAAAGTTTCACGTGAAACATGATTTATTATGTATTGAAAACGCTTTCAAAAAGTATTTTAACTAAAGCATGCGGGAAAACCACAATCCCCGCACGCTTTTTTATTTTGTGACGCTGTTTCACATGAAACGCAAAAACTGAAAAAATATATTGGCCTTTTTCGTGCCATCTTGCCAGAAAAGACTAAAATGATGTTATAAGGTTTTTAACCAAAGAGGGGGGCGTTACTATGCAGTACTTATTAATGGGTATTATCGCGGGTAGCCTAACACCGTTTCAGACGGCCGTTAATTCCAAGCTACGGCAATATGTCATTTCACCATTTCTATCATCATTAATTTCATTTCTCATCGGAACAGTCTTCTTGACCATTGTCATTTTTGCTAGTGGTGGGCAGCTACTCTTAACCAGTCACCAAGTTGCCACTATTCCTTGGTGGGCTTACCTCGGCGGGGTCTTAGGAATGATTGGTTTGACCACCAACATTCTATTGTTCCCCATCTTAGGCAGTGTCCAAACCGTTATTATGCCCATCATGGGGCAGATTCTCATGAGTATGGTCATTGATAATTTTGGTCTCTTTGGGGCTGATCACCACGCCTTGTCAGCCATGCGATTGGTCGGCGTGGTGCTCCTAATTATTGGTGTGTTAGTCGTTGTGGTCTTACCCGGCTATCTGAGTCGCGACAAGATGGAAGACAACGAACATGCACCCGTTAAGTTACGCTGGTTATGGCAATTAACCGGCGTCATCGTTGGTGCCATGCTGGCAGTACAAGCTGCCATTAACGGCCGGTTTGGTGGCATGTTAGCCTCACCATTACATGCCGCTTGGGTATCATTTGTCATCGGCTCAATCCTGCTATTCATTGTTAGTTTAGCCCAACGGAGTTTGCCTAACGTGGCCAACTTGGCCCGCAATAAGACCCCTTGGTGGATTTGGTTGGGTGGTTTTCTAGGTGCCATCTACATTTTCTCAAACGCCTTCTTGGTACCCAAGATTGGGACCGGTACGGTTGTGGTCTTGGCTTTGTTAGGTCAAGTCATCGGCAGTCTTAGCATTGATCAATTCGGCCTACTCGGCGCCTTTAAAAACCGGATTACCCCAATCAAAATTATTGGCCTAGTCATTATGATTGTGGGGGTTGTCCTCATTGAAATGATGTAATCTGAATCGCTACCAGCTCAACCACAGCATCTGGGTTAAGCTGGTAGCTTTTTTGATATAATTAACACACTATTAGAAAATAAGAGGATTATGACATGGCCAACATCCAAACTGACCTGCTCATTATTGGCGGGAGTGACGCTGGTATCTCGGCAGCTTTACGTGCCCGTGAGCTCAACAAGGACATCCAAATTACGATAGTCCTTGCTGACGAATTCCCAAACCTTTCAATCTGTGGTATTCCATACGCGGTCAGCAAGGAAGTTTCCGCTTGGCAAAATTTGGCGCATCGAACGGTCAAAGATTTAGAGGCGTACCAAATTGACTTTTACATGAACACTTGGGCAACTGCCATTAATCCAACCGCCCACACGGTCACTGCCACACGTGGTGAGGAAGCCGTCACTTTTGCTTACCAACACTTAATGGTAGGGACAGGCGCAGTACCCAAAGAATTGCCACTTACTGGCGTAGGCGACGGTATCCACGTCCTACACACCATGGGTGATTTCTTTGACATCGAAGCACAATTGGTGCAACACCAGCCAAAACGGGCAGCTATCATTGGTGCGGGGTACGTGGGCATCGAAATGGCGGAAGCTCTCACACACCGTGATGTCGCCGTCTCGTTATTTCAACGAGGGTCCGAAGTACTATCGACCATCGACGCCGATCTTGCAACGCCAATTAATGACGCATTGACGCAAAACGGCGTGCAGGTTTTCACCAACGCTACCGTTACCGAAATTGCCCAAACACCAACTGGTTACCGTTTAATCGGTGGGGCTACCGACGAAACTTTTGATTTTGTCCTGGTTGTTGTCGGTGTGCGGCCAAACAGTACATTGCTTGAGGAAGCCGGCGCTGAAGTCACAACTAATCATGCCGTGATTGTGAACGACCGCATGCAAACTAACTTACCCGATATTTACGCAGCAGGTGATTTAGTCCAAACGAAACACCGCCTCCTTGGTGATACCTATTTGCCACTTGGGACGACGGCCCACAAACAAGGGCGCGTTGCTGGTGCGAATATCGTGGGACGTCAAACCCACTTTGCCGGGATTATTGGATCACAAGTATTGCGCGCCTTCGATGTGATTGCTGCCCGGACTGGTTTGTTACCTACTGAAGCTACGCAGGCCGGTTACACCCCAATCACAACAACTGCGGTGGTGGATGATCACAAGGGGTACTATCCCGGTGCTGAAAAAATTACAATTCGCATCACCGCTGATCGCCAAACACATCGCCTGTTAGGCGCGCAATTGGTTGGTAAATACGGCAGTGAAGTTGCCAAACGAGCCGACATTTTTGCGACTGCCATTTATAACGACATGACCGTGGAAGCCTTCAGCGACCTGGATTTAACGTACTCACCAGTCGTTGGCGCACCATGGGACGCGGTACAAGCTGCCGTCCAACAACTTGAAGCCCAATTAGATGCCTAATCACAATAAAACGCGTGAGATTCATATCT
>NZ_AEKT01000017.1 GCF_000193635.1 Weissella cibaria KACC 11862
GCGTATTGTCAGGCGGTTTTTTAGTTTTACGGTCAATCCCCTGTGTTGTCAGGCGTGCACAATCAAATGCTGTTGGTTCACGATAACGTCAGTTAAAGGGGTTTTGAAGGTCGTTGATAATTGATCGACATCAGCCATATCAGCGACGGCCCCGCTTTTTAGCTGGCCATGGTCGTTTAGCAACCAAATCTGATCACTATAAGCAAAGGCTTGCGTTAAATCGTGCAACACCATGATTACGGTAAATTGGCGTTGTTGTTGCAACTGCCGCAGCGTTTCTAAGAATAAGTGCTGGTACTGCAAGTCTAGGTAGGTTGTTGGCTCATCTAAAATAACCAGTTCAGGCTGTTGCTGTAAGACGAATCCGAGCCAAGCAAGTTGCTGTTGGCCACCAGAAAGTTCCGGCATTGGCGTTTCAAGCAAAGCCGTTAATTGAAGCAATGCAACAACCGTATCGTCGATAACATCTGTGGTCATCGTTAATAATTCACGTACGGTCAAAGGCTCATGGAGCTCATTTCGTTGCGCTAATAAAGCGATACTTAAGGGTCGACCGGTAATCACACCGCGACGAGGTTCTAATGCTTTGGTAAGCAGCTGGAGTAGCGTTGACTTACCAGAACCATTTGGCCCGATGAGACTAGTAATTTGTTGCGGTCGTAAATCAGCGGTCACTTTTGACAGGACTTGGTGGTCACCGCGGTATACGTCAACGTCTTTAAGTTGTAGCATGGCGACTTCCTTTCAAAAGCATGACTGCAAATAACGGTCCGCTAATTGCCAGTAGAACGGCACTTGTTGCCAATTCTTTGGGCGCTAAGATGGTTCTAGCAACTGTGTCAGCGTTGATTAAGAGCAAACTGCCCCACAACATGGTTGCTGGCAGTAATTGCTGGGATTTTGTACGCGGTGCCATTAACCGAGCGATTTGTGGCAAAATAGCCCCCAAAAAGAAGACCACACCAAGTAATGCGGTTAAGGCCCCGGTCCAAATTCCGACGGCAATGAGGATCAACCACATTGTGCGCGGCTCGTTAAAGCCTAACAAACGGACTTGTTGGGCCGATAAGGCGTAAAACTTTAGATTTGGCCAGGCTAGAATTAATAACATTAGGCCAATCACGACAATGATGAGTAATTGCATCACGTCAGCCCAAGTAACGGTGCTTAACGACGGCAATGGTAATCCGAATCCTTCGCTGGCGATGTTGGTTAAGGCTTGAAATGTCATCGCTGTCGCAATGCCAATTAACACCATTTGCAAGCGGGGACGATTTTGAGGGATGAACAAACGCCAACCAATCATAATTAAAATCCCACCAAGGGCCCCCACCCCGACGTGCCAATTTAAGCTAGCAGGCAACAAAACTAAACTGCCAATTGTCACGAATTGCGTACCATTCATTATTCCCAGAATAGACGCATCAATCAGACGATTACGTAAAACAATTTGTAAGAGTAAGCCACTGCCACCCAAAATTGCACCACCGACGACTGCGATGATAATACGTGGCAGTCGATAAGTGAGCAACATATGCCAAGCTTGGGCATTACCTTGCCATAAATCATGGAGCGCAATGGTTGTGCTACCGATGAGCATTGCGATGACAATACTAATTAGTAGTACCCCACCTAAAATCCAGTTATAAAGCTGTTTCATAGTCTTTTACCGACTTTCTAATTCGTTTGCAGCCACGTCTTTAATTGCTTAAAGGCCCCTGGTGCATTTAAATTAGCTGTCATCCCAAAGGTTGGCTCGGATGCTTGATAAACCTGGTGCTGTTTAATCGCCGGTAAGGCTTGCCAGGCTGGCTGAGTAAACAATTCATCGAAGCTTTGAAAGACTTGTTTTGGCATGGCGTGGGCCATCGTGATGATGACATCTGGCTGTGCCGCAGCAATCTGTTCAACGTTCATGGTGGTATAAGCACCATTCCCAGCCCCGATGACAGTCCCACCAGCCCGGTTAATTAAATCGCCAACATAACTATGCTTCGTCCCAGTTAGGAAAGAGCCACCTGGCATCCCCATTAACAAAGCCACTTTGGGCCGATGGTTCGGATGCACAGCCTTTAAGTTCAGGGTGGCATTTAGTTGGCGGGCTTGTTGTTGACGATTAAAACTATTCCCAATCGTTTTGATACTCTCGCGTAAGGCGGTTAAGTCTGAAAAATTCAAGGCCGTTGTTTGAACATCGGCACTTTTGAGTTTTTGTTCATAGTCAGACACTAAGGCCTGGTCCAAGTACACCATATCTGGTTTTAGACTAGCGATGCGTTCCAAATTAGGGGCAACGTGATTACCGACTTGGGGTAACTTTGCATAACGCTTTGGCAAGGTTTGGTTATCACCAGGTGTTGGCACCCCAACTAAGGGGATGGCTAATTGATTAAAAATCTGAGCTTGCGCGTTGGTTGTGACAATCACACGTTGTTGCGTGTGATGGGTTGTTGAGTTGGCAGATTGGGTTGATAGCCAATACCAGCCTGCTGTTAACCCAACTAAAATCACTAATAAGATACCAAGTAAGGCTTGTTGTTTTTTTTGCATGGCTTAATGCCTCTTTAAAAAGACAGTAGCCAGAGCACCTAGAATACCAATTGCCAGACCGACACCAATAATTAGGCCAACGGGTAAAGCTGCAGCCTGATCAGTGGTTTGATCCGCTGATTTTTGTTGTGCAGGGGCGCTCTTTTTGGCAGCTTTAGTTGACTTGTGCGCTGATGCTGAAGTCGCCGCATGCGCCTCAGAATCAGTATTGCCGGCCGTGCTGGTCGTGCTAGTAGATGCTGACGCACTTGACGCTGATGTCTCAGTCGCTGAATTCGTTGTCACAGATTCAGCCGTTGTTGCTTGTGTGGCAGAACTAGTTGCTTCACGGGTCTCATGGCTACTTGATGTCGCTGCGACATGACTGGTTGTGGTCGTTTGACTGCTTGCAACAGCCGCAACCGAAGTCGACGCTGCAGTTGAATCAGCGGATGTTACTGACGCAGCTGGTGCCGGTACGTTGGCGGTATCGAGTACCAAACCAACGGTGTAGTTATGGTGATAATTGATGCTATCAACATCGACCTTAATGTTGGCGTTGTGCCGTGCTTTCAAATCTGATGTGACAAAACTATACGTAATCGTTTGTTTATTGCCACTTTGACTGCGTGAGGTCGTTACCCCGCTACCGTCAATGCTTAACATTTGAACAGGGTAATCACCAAGTGATGTGTCAGTTGTGACCGTTGATGTCACAGTATATTGATCACCGTTTGGCGTTACCGTTGCTGAATTGGCAAAGTAAGCTGAGGCGTATGATGCACTATTTGTCCCGTTTTCTAAGACTTGCATGGGTGCGTTATACGTTTCACCAAACACGGTTGGTGCAGCAGTTAGTAGGGTAATACCGCTAATTAGACTTAGCAAAAATGATTTGATTGTCATGATATTACGCCTACCGAATCTTGAAGAAATTGACTGCCATGGTTGTCCCAATGAAGCCGATTGCAGCCGTCAATGCAACCCCAGCACCAATCAAAGCAGCCCGCTTAATTGATGACGGTTGTTTGTCATCGTGTGTGTTAGCTTGCTCGGTAGCTGGTGTGTCCTTAGCGGTTTTAGATTGACTTGAATTCGAAGCGTGCTTAGCCTTGTTAGTCGACTTAGCTGGCTTGTCAGTAGTTGCATTTGGTTGCGTAGCTGTTTGGGCAGCCACTGCGACAGGTAATGACGTCGCAGTGGCTGGCGTGGCCGTTGTTTGTGTAGCTGGCGTTGTTGCCAGTGTTGTCGTAGCGGCTGTACCTGGCACGTTAGCAATTGGGGATGGCATTGTTGTACCAACACCGGTTACCCCCATGCTTGTCGTTGGTGTCGTAGCATTCGTACGATCATTTACATCAGTCAGTGTTGTTTCATGTGAAACATCTGATTGGCTCGTGTTCGATTCAGTGCCACTAGGTGTGCCGTTTTTATCTGCGCCAGTTGGCAAATCACTTCCCTTATCACTCAATACTTTACCGATGACCAAACGAATCTCATAGTTTTCGTTATAAGGAATTGGCTCTGTAAATTGCACGTGAATCGTTGTGGCAATTGGCTTTGTCAATTCAGACTTTTGCAACTTCATCCGGTAAGTTGATTCATAGTAATTGTTAACTAATTTCGTCTCTACTAAGGAAACATCATGCTTCTTATCAGTAAAGCGGATTGGATTTTTACCCATCAACTTTGGTGTGTGGGTCGTTAGATAACCATAGTATGAGCCGTCAGCATTTTTAGCTAATTTAATGGTCGTGTGAAAGTATTGGGTGGCAATTGAAGCTTCATCGTTATCGGCACGTAAAATTTTCAACGCACGCACGACCGCATTTTTAGCGGGCTTTCCCGTTTTATTTGATGTTGATTCATCGGTATCAGTTTCTGGTTTAGCATCTGGCTTACCAGCGCCACCTTTTTCATCAGATTCGCCCTTGTCACCAGTTGCAGCAGCATTACTAGTGTCAAAAACCATGTCGGCCGTTGGCTTTTCAATTACTTGACCGTTCATTGAAATCGTCATACTTGTTGTAATCGTCTTGTACAACGCCTCGGTTGGTAACGTGACCAGCCAGTGCGTACCTTGACGTTTAGCAGCTTCGCCGTTGAACTTGTAGTCTGACATCATATCCATGATAGCTTGACTGCTGGTTGCGATATCGATGTGTGCTAATTTGCCGTTAACAGTTACAGTGGCCGGCGTCTTCAAGTAGTTATTCATTGCTGACGCATTGTTTGTACCGGTCTTGTAGTTAGCGAATGGGACGGTATAAGTACCATTTGCTAATTGTTGTTGACCGGGTTGTGGTGTTGCAGGGTTACTTGGTGTTTCCGGCGTAGTTGGCACGGATGGTGTCTCTGGATCCGTTGGTTGCTCCGGTTGAGCGGGCGCCTCTGGTTGTGTTTCAGAAGATGACCCAAGGGCCGGTGTCATATCAAATGACAAGTTTGATTGATAACCCTTGCTTGGACTCATCGGCACGCTTGTAAACGACGCAATTTTAGCAACGTTCGTGTCATCTGGCGACAAATCCTTAGTTGGAATTTCAAAAGTGACGAAGCGTTCGCCATTGACTGGCTTGGTGATGTTATCAAATGTCACCGTTGGAATCATGCTGAGCATCCCTTGCTTAGATTCTTGGTAGGCAACGGTCACTTTTGATGTCAACCAACCGAGGTCAGTCTGGAAGTTTGTATCAAACCACTTATCCATCCCACCATCAGCTGAAACAGCTAATTTGTAAGACCCAGTTGTTAAGTCTTTAGCTGGTAATACGTTAGTTAAATCAAAAGTTAAATCTGATTTATATCCTTTCGTTGGACTCATTGGTACACTAGTGAAAGATGCTAATGTGACTGACTTACCGTTGGTAGGCTTTAAGTCCTTGGTTGGGATGTTGAACGTGATGTCACTTTTACCATTTAAAGGTTGTGTGATGCCATCGAAAGTCACTTCAGGAATCATGCTGAGCATATTGCTGACACTATCCTTGAATGAAAGTGTGACGTCAGTTGTATCCCCTTTGACAGCTAGTTTAGCAGTGGGGTTAAAAAAACGATCCATGCTATCGCTAGCGGCCATTGGTACGTCGGCTGACAGAATGGCATCGCTATCGGTATCATTCGTATCAGCCGGCTTGTCCGGGACGATGGGGGTCACCATTAGATCTGCAGAAGGTTCCTCATGCCAAGAAATAGCTGGCACGTCAATCACCATGCTGGTTGCAAATGGTGCTGCCCATTCGCTGACGGGTAAAGTCACGGTCCAATGGGTACCAGACTTTGTGGCTGTGTGGCCGGCAACTGTAAAGCCGGTCATCATATCCATCTGTGACTGCCCCTTCATGGCAATATCAAGGGTCACTGATCCGTTTTTGATGGTCATTGATCCTTTGCTCTCGACGTATGACATCATAGCTGAATCTTCTTGCGTGCCAGTCTTATAGACGGCAACGGTCGTATCATAAGTGCCATCAGCTAACGTCAGAGCGTTAGTTTGTTGTGTTTGATTTGTTTCAGCGGCAGCGACAATCGTTGTAACGCTTGAAACGGATGTTGTTAACAGCATGCTACCCAATGCAGCTGTTGAAAAAAGCGCGGCAACGCGCGAAATAGTACTCATGAGTGGTAACAATCTCCCAAATTTAATTACCAACCCTAATTCTCTCTAAATTCTTATAAGTTCACACAAAGTGCATAATTTAACATATGCTATTGTAGGCATTTAATCGGACTTAATGCAAGTTTACTTCCGATTTTTAGGTAGTTTGTGATGAAGTGGTAAAATAAAGTCGAAAGGTCAAGGTGGTAATTTAAGACCGCACGATGATCAAAACACCCTGGTTTAGGGTGTCTAAGGCATGATATAAAGATTAATAAAAATGGAGACAACATAATGAAGCAAACATTTGCCGTGATTGGCTTGGGCCGGTTTGGTAGCTCGCTATTAGAATCGCTCATTGCGGCTGGTCAGGATGTATTGGTTATCGATAGTAACCCTGCATTAGTTGAAAATTACATGGATAAGGCAACTCACGCTGTGATCGCCGATGCACAAGATGAGGATGCTTTGCGAGATTTGGATTTGCCAAGTTTTGATCACGTCATTGTGGCAATCGGTCACAATCAACAAGCGTCAATTTTGACAACGATTTTGTTGAAGGACATGGGTGTACGACACGTGGTCGCTAAGGCTGAAAATAATTTGCACGCCCGCGTTTTGGCGAAGGTTGGTGCGGATCAAGTGGTCCGTCCTGAACATGAAATGGCCCAACGCTTAGCGGAACAAATTATGACGCCTAATTTGATTAATTATATTGATTTGGGTGATAAGCACTCCTTAGGTGAAATCAAGATTGCGAATTTGAAATTTGCGAATAAGACGATTTCAGAATTAAACATTCGCAAAAATTATGGCCTTAATGTGATTGCAATTAAGTCGCAAGGCCAGGTTAATGTGGCACCAGAGTCTAGTGAGATGATTCAAATCGGGGATGTGCTAACGGTTGTTGGTGAGAGCGTTGATGTGAAGCATTTTGAATCACTGGTTGAAAAGACCAAGTAGGTCACAACGCTTGACTAATTTTTTAGAAGTCTTTATAGTTAAGTTACTAATTGGCGTCTCGGTGAAGAAAGAGGTGTTCGATTGTGCAATGTTTTAGAGAGCTTGTGGTTGGTGCAAACAAGTACATTGTTATCGAACGTGGAACTTTTGGAGAAACAAAAATTACCCGTAATTAAGTTGCTTGGTTAGGATGATTAACCAAGAATTAGGGTGGAACCGCGTTATTTAACGTCCCTATGTCAAATTTAATTTGGCATGGGGACTTTTTTTGTACCCCATGCAGTGAGGTTTTTAATATGGAAAACGGAAACGAGCAACGTGAGTTATCACGTGGGTTGAAGTCGCGGCACATTCAGATGATTGCCATCGGTGGTGCAATTGGAACGGGATTGTTCCTGGGTTCTGGGTCAGCCATCAAGGCAGCCGGACCATCACTGATTTTGGCATATGCCATAACTGGTATTTTTGCTTATCTCATGATGCGCGCGGTTGGTGAGTTGCTATTATCGAATACGAAAATGCGCTCATTTATTGATTTTGTTCGCGAATACTTAGGCGACAAATGGGAATTTGCCATCGGCTGGGCCTACTGGTTGAGTTGGGCAAGTTTGGCTATGGCCGATTTAACGGCGACTGGTATTTATCTTCGCTATTGGTTCCCCTTTATTCCGCAGTGGGTCACGCCGTTGATTGTGGTGTTACTACTAGTTGGGTTGAATTTGGTGAATGTGCGGTGGTTTGGTGAATTGGAGTCAGGCTTCGCATCCATTAAGGTGATCGCCATCTTAGCTTTGATTGTTGCCGGATTAGGTTTGATTGCGACTGGGTTCCATACTGGTGGACACACAGCTTCATTCGCTAATTTGGTGGACCATGGTGGTTTCTTCGCAACCGGCTTTGGTGGATTCTTAATGGCCTTTCCAATGGTTATCTTTGCCTTTACGGGTATTGAAATGGTTGGGCTAACGGCTGGTGAGACAGAAGACCCAGAGCGTGATTTACCAAAGGCTATTAATTCAGTACCTGTACGAATCGGGTTGTTCTACGTTGGTGCGGTTGCGATTATTATGGCAATCTATCCTTGGAATGATATTAATACGGCCCAATCACCTTTCGTGCAAGTGTTTGCGGGGATGGGCATTAAGTTTGCCGCTGATATTGTGAACTTTGTCGTGTTAACCTCAGCGTTGTCAGCCGCTAACTCAGCAATTTTCTCAACGTCACGTACGTTGTATGTATTGGCGAAGAACAACCAAGCGCCAAAGTCGTTGGCGAAAATTTCAAAGAACATGGTGCCAGTTACTGGTATGTTGGCATCGTCATTGATTTTCTTGGCCGTTGTGTTGTTAAACTACTTCTTCCCATCACAAATCTTTACGCTAATTACTGGTGTGGCAACGATTAGCTTTATCTTTGTTTGGATTTTGATCATGGTTGCGCACATTAAGTACAAGGCGACCGAGGCATCAATCGAAAATCCATACAAGATGCCATGGTTCCCAGCAACCAGTTACTTAACGATTGCCTTCTTCTTGGCCGTGTTGGTTATCTTGGTGTTGGATAAGGCGACACAAGTATCTGTGATTGCAACAATCATCTTCTTTATTGTCATGGTTGGTGGTTACTCATTTTGGACGAAGCATAAACAAGACATTTAAAAAATAAACTCCCGTCAAACGAAGCGTATACAGTCTTCGTCTGACGGGAGTTTTTTTATTTACGATCACCAACTGTAATCATCTGATTACGCCACTTGTCTTGTAATAAGGCTTCTAAGTAGACTAGCGCAATCGTTTCACGTGAAACAGTTTGTGCGGGTGTTGTTTCATGACTGTCAAAAATAATTGGCTTGCCGGCTGGCCCACCGTGGAACATCACAGGACTGACAATGGTTGTGTCAAAGTCAGCCCCCATCAACATTTCACCACCGCTTAGTTGTTGATTGAAGTAGCCGGGCATCGAACGGGCAATGCGGCCTTCACCGCCAATGGTTTCGCCCATCATGCCACCAGCGCCGAGCCAAATGACACGGTCGATAGTGCGACCACTCATGTTAATGGCATCGATTAGCGCTTGGGCATACGTTGGCATTGGTGATGAACCGATGAAGCTAACGATGATATCAGCATCAGCGATGGCTGGTACCAATGTTGTCGCATCGTACATGTCCCCTTCGTAGACTTGATAAGCCTCATGCTGAGAACGGGGTAAGCGACGTGAATTACGGGCCCACAATGTTAATTGCATGTCATCAGGCGCCACATTAGCAAAACTATCAATAAAATATTGCGCAACATTTCCGGTAGCGCCTAGTACCAACACATTCTTCATTATGAATCACCTCGGTTTCTTTGCAAAAATAATAGCACACCTTCCGAGGAATACAGTATGAAAAGGGTTAGTCGAGAATTAGTTGATAGGCTTTACGTTCTCCATTGGCAATTGGCAACATAATCATGCCTTGATAGGTGAAGCCTAGTTTGGTAATGACGTGTTGCATAATTGCGTTCACTGCATGGGTATCAATGCGGATATCCGTGAAATTTCGTTCACGAGCGATCACAATTAAATCATGGAGCAGTTGCTGAGCCAAACCTTGGCCGCGGATTTCGCCATCGACAGTTACGCGGTGGATGGTCATATAGGTAGTGGCATCGCCGCCCCACTGCCCATCGATATTGTCATAAGCTGCTTCCGGTCCAGAAATTAACTTGGCAACACCGGCAACTTGCTTGTCATAGATCAAGACATATGCGACACCAGCGTTAATTGCTGATTCAAATTCTGCACGAGTTGGTCCATCATTTCCTTGCCATTGCGGTGAATCTTGACTTGCCAAGAATGCCACGGCTTGGTCGGTAATTTTTAGTATTGCGTCCAAATCAGATAGACGTGCTTTACGTGTATAAGTCATCATAATGGCTCACCTCAATCCTCTGTAGTGTCTTCAATGGTAGCACGTTCGCAACATGATTACTATTTGTTGTCGAAACCTTAGAGGCCGTTGTCCTGTTTTAGTGACTCGGGTAAAATGACAGTATTAAAGCGAATTTTCTGAAGAATAGACGAGGACTAACCATGCAAAAACAACCAGGAGATTGGATCTTCCGTGCTGTTAAAGGCGCCTTAATTGGATCGGGTTTTATCTTGCCCGGTATCAGTGGTGGCGCACTGGCCGCAGTGTTTGGGCTATATGAGCGAATTATTACGTTCTTAGCGAATCCGTTTAAGCGATTCAAAGAGAATGTGCTATACTTTATGCCCGTTGGTATTGGTGCCTTGCTTGGCATTTTCTTGTTATCCTTTGCAATTAGCTTCGTACTTGGGGAACATGAAAGTGTGGCGCTCTGGTTTTTCGTCGGAGCGATTGTTGGTACTTTGCCGTCATTGTGGCGTGATGCAGCCAAAGAAGGCCGAACGCCGGTTGACGTGGTGATTACGGTTATTGCCTTTGCCGCGATGTTGGCATTTTTGTTGTTTGGCGCGCCTCTGTTTTCAAAAATTGAAGCAAGTTTCGGTGCGTGGGTCCTAGCGGGGGCTTTGATTGGACTAGGGTTAATTGTACCCGGCCTGAGCCCATCGAATTTCTTAATTTATCTTGGCTTATATAAAGGGATGAGTGATGGGATTAAACATGGCGATTTGGGTGTCTTGGTCCCTATTATGATTGGTTTAGTTTTGATTATTGCCCTGCTGTCAAAGTTTATGGCCTATATTTTTAAGATTGCGTATGCGAAGTTGTTCCACGCAATTTTTGGGATTGTCCTGGCGTCGACGGTTATGATTGTGCCAACCGACTTTAAAGACTTCACCATTATCCACATCACGATTTCCGTCGTGCTGTTGGCACTTGGCACCTGGTTAGGTTGGTGGATGAGTCGTTTGGAAGATAAAATGCATACAAAATAAAACTGAGACCGCAGTTTCCGTCTCAGTCCTAAAAAACGCAAAGCCGCCAATAGTGGTTGCTTTGCGTTTTTTAACGTATTCTGAAAGGTTGCTGCTAATATAACGTTATTTTTCAGGGATGCCTTCAAACAAATCGTTCAACCCTTCGCTCATTGTTGGGTGAGCAAAGATTTGATCACGAATTGTTTGGTAAGGCAAATTATTATGCATGGCCATTGAGATGAGGTTAATCATTTCATGGGCCTCGATGGCGAATAATGTGGCCCCGATAATGTGGTCATTATCGTCAACCAAGGCTTTCATGTAACCACGCGTATTACCGGCAATGTATGTCTTTGGTAAGGCAGCTACAGCCATTTTACTCATGCGATAGTGAATGCCTTGTGCATCGGCTTCTTCTTGATTAAGACCGATTGTGGCCATTGGTGGATTTGTGAACACAACAGAAGGTGTCACAGCTTGTTGTGCGAGAGTCGCACGGCCATCCCCGCGGAGTTGATTCATAATAATGCGTGAATCATCAAGCGAAATATACGTGTGCTGGGCACCGCCACGCACGTCGCCCAAGGCCCAAACATTTGGCGCAGCTGTGCGTAACTGATCATCAACCAAAATCCCACGCTCATTGGTCAAAACATGGGTATTTTCTAGACCGAGTCCGTCAATGTTAGCATGACGTCCCGTGGCGATTAAGATGGTGTCGGCGTTGACCGAGGTTACCTGGCCATCTTGGTTAACGGTCAACGTTGCCGCAATGTCCCCGTCTGTTACTTCGGTTACGGTCGCATGCAACCGAATATCAACACCTAAGTCAGTTAATGACTCATGAATGGCTGCCGCGGCCTCACGTTCCATGAAGGACATGAAGGTTGGGTTGCGAATTAGCATCGTAACATGGGCGCCGAATTGGGCATAGGTTGTCGCGAATTCAGCCGCAATATAGCCACCACCAATAATGACCAGTTCTTTTGGTAACACTTCTTGATCCATTAAAGCGTCGGTCTTGACAACGTAGCGACTCGTTGCTAATCCCGGCGTATCAGGAACACTTGGTGTGGCCCCGGTATTGATGAAGATGCGTTCGCCACGTACTTCTTCACGAAGCCCGTTTTGATAAGTAACGGTAATCGTGTGATCATCTTCAAAGTGCGCTTGGCCGGTCAGTACAGTGGCATATTCCAAATCAGCAACCTTATGTAGGTTCTTACCACGCAACGTACCGATGCGCGATTTCTTCGTTAGGACAGCGTTGCGATACTTTTCTAAGCCTGGTTCGCCCGCGCCAGCATCTGATAGTGTATAAAGTAGTTTAGATGGAATGCAGCCGACGTTAATACAAGTTCCACCGTACATTAGTTCTGATTGCTCAATCAAAATAACTGATTCACCAGCCGATGCCAGCTTGAAAGCGAGCGTTTTACCCGCTTTACCAAAACCAACAAAAACATTTTTCGCTTCTCGCATAATGCTTTACCCCATTAAGTATTAGATTGTATGACTAGTATGCGCGCGAACCAATAAAAAGTAAATTTTGCAAATTACTTTCTTCGGGTACGCACTAGTTTGCTACAATTTTGTTAGAAGGGTGGTAATAGTGATGAGTAGAAAAATGACCGGGACGCAAGAATTATTAATATTGCTGGGGGCTGTGATTGTCTGGCCGGTGCTGTGGGCACTGATGACTGGCGGACCGATTTGGGCGGACTATCCGTGGGGCCTGGTAGCCGTTGTGCTGGCAGCGTTTCTATATTTAGTCCCAATTAAGCGAGGATTATTAACAGGCATCATCTATTTAGCATGGTTGATTGGTATCATGGTATTTAAAAATGGGTTAACGATGCCTAGTTTCATTATTTTGGCAATTTTGGCAGGCTTCATGACCGGCGCATCAGCGTTAATTGGTAGTCATGTTGTTAATAAGAATCAGCAGAAAAAGGCATCATGATAATAAAACG